>JBCDLG010000102.1:0-10199 GCA_038745625.1 Pseudomonadota bacterium
AGCCACGCGACACTCTCTGCGTCCAAGTGGTTGGTCGGTTCGTCGAGGAGGAGAAGGTCAGGCTTCGACAGGAGGAGCTTGGCGAGCGCCACGCGGCGCTTCTCACCGCCTGAAAGCTCCGTAACCGGCCAATCACCTGGCGGGCAACGGAGAGCCTCCATCGCCATCTCGACCTTGCTATCGATGTCCCAAGCGTCGAGAGCATCGATCTCTTCTTGCAGCGCCGACATCTTCTCCATCAGCTCGTCGGAGTACTCCTCGGCCATCTGCATGGAGACGTCGTTGAACGCCTGGACCTTGTCCTTGATCTCCTGGACGCCCTCGGCTGCGTTTTCGAAGACGGTTTTGTTCGGATCGAGCTCCGGCTCCTGCGGCAGATAGCCGACCTTGGCGCCCTCGGCCGGGTGAGCCTCGCCATTAAACTCCTGATCGACCCCCGCCATGATTTTCAGCAGCGTCGACTTACCCGCACCGTTGACGCCCACGACGCCGATTTTCGCGTCGGGGTAGAACTGCAAATGCACGTTATCGAGGATCTTTTTCGCCCCATAGGACTTTGAAAGACCGGTCATGAAGTAGATGAATTGGCGGGCCATCGGCGGGGACCTCTTGAAATACGCTGGAAAGAAGCGCGTGGTTAACCGCCGCCGCGGACCGGGGCAAGCGTCCGCGCTGCTGCGATCAGTCCTCAACCTCCGGTGTTCATCACGCTACTCTCATTCTCGTAAGAGAGGTGTTGGGACATGAGCGGTTTCACGGATGCCGAATGGGACAAGGTCTTTCGCATGCGATGGACGGAGTTCGGCGCGCCAGCTCGTCGATCGAAGAGCATCGTCCTTTGCAGCTTCAATATCCGCAAGCTTGGTAAGGTCGAGAACAAGTCAGCCCGCGCCTGGACATTCCTTGCGAGCTTCCTCCAGCGCTGTGACCTCATCGCGATCCAAGAGGTCCAGGACAACCTTGAGGCGCTCATGCATCTTCACGACCTGATCGGCAAACGCAGCTATGAGTTTATCGCGTCGGACACGACGGGGCGTGATGCGCGCCAGCATTCCGGCATGTCAGAGCGACTGGCCTTTTTCTACCGTCGGCGGACGATTAGCCGTACCGCAATCGCGTCAGACATCTCCTACGATCGCGCGCCGGTGATCAAGAATATCCTGGGCCATCACGATGCTTTCGCGGAGGCGTTCAAGGCCAAACATGAGGCCGACCAGAGAACAGCAGCCGAGCAGCGCGCGCTGGAGAAAACCTGGAAAGACGGCGGCAAGGTAGGCCCGCGCCCCTTGCGCAAAGATGACCCTTTCGTCCTGCCGCACTTTTTGACATTCATCCGCACACCCCATGCGGTGACCTTTGAGGTGGCAGGCCGCGACGGTGCCAAGCCTTATGCGTTTATGGCGGTTAACGCGCACCTTCTCTATGGCGACAAAAACAAGCAGAGAGAAGAGCGCGAGCTCGAATTCATGGCGCTTCTGGAGTGGCTGGTCTGGCGTGCGAAGAAACGGGATGTCACCTATGCCAAAGATCTCATCTTGTTGGGTGATCTCAACCTCGACTTGGAAGAGGTCGACGAACGTCGCGAGTGGGTGGCCAACCTCATTCGCTCACTGAACAAAAATGTGATGAAGAGTGCAAAGGACCCGCAGGTTTACTTTCCCTTCGTTGATCCCCACCCCCGTATCGGCAATGGCGGCGTTTTCCGCACCAATGCGCGCAAGGACCAAACCTACGACCAGATCGCCATCTTAAGCCATGACAAACGCCTCCCCTCACCGGGAGGGCGTCACCGGGCTGGGGAAAGCGGCGACGTCTTCAACTATGGGATGTTTGACTTCGTTGAGCTCTTCGCTCGTGCCGTGCACGGACAACCCTTTTCGTCGTTAAGCGCAGCACAGAAGAAGGCTCTCTATAAGAAGTTTGAGCACGACGTCAGCGACCATATGCCGATTTGGATACGGCTGACCGCGCCCATGCCGGGCATGGGCGACTTTGCAAACTGAGGCTTAGCCCAGCGTCAGGCGCTTTTTGTATCGCGCCGAACGGAGCACAGCGAGACCGGTCACAAGCAGAAGACCCGCCGCCGGGATCGGGACGGGCATTTCCTCAATCTTGATCGAGTCAATCAAACCGCCAAGCGTGTTCGCCTGTCCAAGAGCGGAGAACTGGATCGCGTTGTCCCCGTCGATCGCCGTGAACAGCATGCTGACGAGGTTCCACTGCGGCTGTTCACCGCGTGTGCCGTCCACACTCCCCACCCATTGGGTCATCGCGAAACTGTTGCCGATCAAAGTGCCCACGGAGAAGCCGATACCGTTATCATCGGCCTGGTTGGTGCGTGGCTTGTAGGCAAAGGTCAGCTTATAGGTCAGGCCACCGACAAGATCGACAGCCGCTGCCATTGAGCTGTTGGATGAAGCGTTACCGCTCCACACATGGCTGTCGAGCTCAACATGCTGTCCGCCGCTATGGGAACCCGTCACAACACCGCGCTGAATCTCAATGCCTGCGCCAGCTGTGGTGACGAATTGCCCAAACGTGTCGTAGACGCCCCAACGCGGATCAATGCTGTCCGCGTCAAAATTCTCAACAAAGACGGCGCTGTGCGCCGACGTCACGATGCTTGCCGCGGCCACTAGGCACGCGCCAACAATCCTGAACATACCGAGCTCTCCTCTCAGCGTGTTCTCGCCATATTGCCCCAAAGGAGAGTTAGCTCAGCTCGCGTTAATCAGTTGTATGCAGAGTTGGTTAATTTTGAAGGTCGCCAGATTAACCGAGTGTATACTGACGGTTTGATCGGAACTGATGTCCAAGCCACGTCACAAACACGGTGCCAAAAAGGACAAAGCCGTGCGGAAGCGGCGTTGCGACGGCCTCTGCGCTGCTAAAGGTACCGGTGAACAGGACGGATGGATCAGCAATCATCCCGCCCCCAGCGATACCGCCGATGCTGGAAAAGGCGATGGGGTGGAGGGTTGAAGCAGGTATAGCGACAGCAGCGAGATCCGCTTCGCCAAAGACCTGCACACCTGGCGACCAGGGAGCTCCAGATGCCGCCAACCCGCCAGGCAAACCAATCGGCACAGCAAGAGGGCCCTCGATCCCCATCGGTGCGTCCGATGGCTCTTCCTCGTTTTCCGACGTCCAAGCATCAAAATCGATAGGTGCGCGCGACTCGGCGGACAGCTGGTCCAGCGCTTGTTCCGGCACCTGGCGGGCGACCGAACGGCGGGAGTTCGCATCACCGATGGGGTGCATGGGCGCGTCATCGACACCGGACCAGTCGTGGGCGACCCGCGGCTTCGCGTCTGGTTTCCTTTGTGGCTCGCCAGCGGGCTGGCTGTTCCAGACTTGCACCCTGTCCCAGGCGTCGGCGAAACGGCGCGGACCGTCATCGGCGAGGATCGCATACGCGAACACACCGCTCACAACCATGGCGATCACAACGAAACCAGCGATGGTCCGCTTGCGTGGTTGCACTCCGGCCTCCTCAAGTCTCCGTGACGGATACCCGCGAAGTTTATATTACCATCACTCAGCTTATCGGTCGGTGTACGGTGTAGGTAAACGGTAGGTTGAGGTTAACGCCTGTTAGGCATACTGCCTACGGACAAAGGCTTCCGGCGCAGCCCTCGACGGTCTTGAGCGCTTCACCCAGCTGCCAACCAGCGTCAGTGTTGTGCCAGATTGCCGCGTAGCTGCCTGCGGCGTAGTTGTCATCGCCCACGGTTTCACTCCAGGCCCCGGTTTCAAGCGCCACGGGCTCCACCGATGAAAGCCGTATACAGACTGATTCCCAAATGATGGTGGGATCACCGGTCGCTGATGGCGCCACATTCATCGCCTCCCGGGCCTCGATGATCTTGGCCACGCCGGGCGCACTCTCAACGGAATCGCAAAGCGGCAGCCCCAGATCCGTGTCGCGCTCACATCCGGCCAAGACGAGACCGATGACCACCAACACTCCGCTTCGAATCCGCATCGCGACGCCCCTATGGCTTGCGCAGGACCTTGCCGCCCTGCTCCATCACACGCTCAAGCGCCGCCTCGCTGCCATAGGGCGGAGAGACGATGGCGAGCCCTGACCCCAGCATGCCCAAGCCGCCCTTGAGGTCAAACAGAACCTCGTGCCGCAGCGTTGTCGCTGGCAGCCTGGCGACCAATTCGTCATGCCGACCAGCCCCAAGGATCGGGTACCACACTATGATGGCCGCTTCCGGCCACCGGCGATGGAGCCTCTCCGTCAGCGCCGCTGCCTCCGCATACTCCGTTTTGACCTCATAGGACGGGTCAATGAGGACGAGACCGCGCCGCGGTTCTAGCGGGCTGAGCGCCATCGCACCCTCATAGCCGTCGCGCGCATGGACCTCCGCTTTCGTGCCATCCATCGCCAGGCGAAGGGCGGCCACCTCCTGCGGATGTTTCTCCATCAGGACGATCCGGTCTTGCGTCCGAAGCAGCGAGGCAGCGACCATCGGTGAGCCAGGATAGGCATCAGCGCCGCGCTGAGCGCGGACCGCATGCAAGGCAGAGAAGAAAGGGCCCTCCTGATCGGTGCCTATGCGCGCAACACCCTCGGCGGCCTCACCGGTCTTGCGCGCCTCCTCTGTATCAAGATGATAAAGCCCGCGCCCCGCATGGGTCTCCAGATAGCTAATCCCGCGATCCTTGGCCGTCAGCAGGCGCAACATCTCTGCGAGCGCCAAATGCTTATGAACATCCGCAGGCCCACCAGCGTGGTAGCTATGCTGGTAGGAGAGCATTGCAGCACATTCTCAAAGCACAGTCTCAGATTGCATCCATAACCTCGTAATGCTATTGGCCTATTAGTGAGTTTACTGGGGGTCAATGATAGAGTGGTGAAGATAATCACTGTCCATGGGACAAATGCTGGTGATGATCAGCCGGTTGGCGACCAATGGTGGCAACGAGAAAGTTCGTTTACAAATGAATTGTTATCTTACTTGGAGGCTGATGGCGAAGTTACCATAAGCACCTATCATTGGTCAGGTCAAAACGACGAGACCGAGCGAGAAAAATATGGTGAGATTCTCTACGAAAAAATTATAAACAACGCGGACAAAGACGATGCTTCTAGGGAAGCAATTTATTTGCTAGGTCACAGTCATGGCGGATCGGTTATTGAACATGCGCTTCACCTCGCATCCTCTAAGGCCAATTATTTAACAGAAGTGGTCCAGTGGCTTACCATCGGCACCCCTTTTATAAAAAAGAGATTCGGCAAATTAAAGATTGGTCGTTTCCAATTTCCTTTTCACATCGGATATTGGCCGATTGCTCCAATAATTAGCTTTATTTGGTTTGGTATTTTCTTGCGTTATCACTATTTTAATCCAGAAAAAGAATGTATAATAGAAGCGTTTATAAAAAGAGATACGTTTCTTGAAAACTTACAATATTATCTTGGCTTTCCTTCATATAGTTTTGAAGAATCATGCAAAACATTTGAAATAGTTGGAACTTCAGGCTTGTTTTCATATATAATTATATTTTTTGTGATATTATCTTTATTCTTTCTAGTAAGTTATCGAAAGCAAAATATTTTCAATCAATCGAAACGACGTCTACGCGATTATTTTGGCACACGCTTGGTCAACGTCTTTGCACGAGACGACGAAGCTATAGCCTCACTCAAAGCCGCCTCAGCAGCCAGACTGAACCTATCACCTGACCGGCCATCTCGTTTACTTGAAATTCCTTTCGCAATTTTAGTTGCCGCATCTGTACTGCTTCTGAGTAATTACATGGGATTTTTACGCGTGGAAATGCTAGACCCTAACTATTTGTGGAAAATGGTTGGTTCCCTGTCTCCTAGCACACAGAATTCTCACTTTATCGATATTGGCGTTAGTATTATTCCTTTTCTTTATGGTACGTTCTTTCTAATAAGCATATTTGCTCTCTCTAGATTCATTTTGATTATCGTTGACCGATTTTATGGACGCCGAGTACTTAACAAATATTTGAATGATCTTATCGCTAAAGCTGCAATGGGACTTCATGCGCCTGGCTGGCAGCCTATTTCGGTCGGTACCCGACCTGATGCTTTTGAGGAAGCATGGCGCGAGTTGCCCCCAGGTATCATCAAAGAGATCGAAGATATTACCAACAGGGAGAGTTCGATTACTCTCACCAAACTGCGCAAGGCTCTGAGCGAATTCGATGTGATGCCCGACCTGTCTGCAGACGGACTTCTCGGGCACCTAGGCAAGCATCTATCGTGGAAGGAACTCATCCACACAGCCTATTTCGATGCGCCATCCTTTGCGCCCTTGGTGGCATTCTTGATGACCAAGGCAAAGGGACCCCTTCGTGCATCGAACGCACTTCTTCGGCACCCGTCATACCCTATGATAAAAGAGTGGGCCGAAGGTCCAGATAATGCTCAGCCCGGATTCCTCACGCTTCACCGTACTAGCGTTCTACGACGGAGAAAACACCGACAACTAGTCGATCGCCCCTGAGCGCCACATCAAAACGACTCAGTCATAATGCGTTCCAACCAATTCCGGTCCAATGTATCGAAACTACCCACCGCAGGGCTATCGATGTCGAGGACGGCGATCAGCTCGCCAGCGGCATTCAGGACCGGGACGACAATCTCGCTGACGGAGCGGCTGTCGCAGGCGATATGGCCCTCAAAGTCGTGCACATCGTCGACAACCTGGGTGGTGTGTGTCGCAGCCGCGACGCCGCAAACGCCTTTGCCAAACGGGATACGCAAACAGCCAAGCGTGCCTTGGTAAGGACCCACCACGAGCTCCTGCGGCTTGTCCGGATCGACAATGTAGAAGCCCGTCCAGATGTTCTCCGGGAACGCCTGAGCCAAAAGGCAGGACACGGTGGCCATCCGTGCCGTGATATTCGGCTCACCCTCAAGGACCGCAGCGATTTCTTTCGTGGTCTGACTATAAATCTCGTCTTTGGTCATGCGGACAATCCAAAGCGCAACGGAGGAAGATCAGCGATCACGACCTCCACCTCGTCACCGCGGTGAAGCGCGCCCACGCCCGATGGCGTACCAGTGAAGATGAGATCACCGGCCTTGAGCTCGAAATAGGTGGAAAGTTTGGCGATCATCTCCGGGATCGACCAGACCATTTGGGCGAGGTCACCGTCCTGGCGCACCTCTCCGTTGACGGAGAGCTTCACGGGGCCCTGATCCAGCACCTGGCCCTCCCGCGGCTCGATCGGCCCGATCATCGCGCCATTGTCGAGGGCCTTGGCAAGATCCCACGGCGCGGCGCGCTCTTTCGCCAGCGCCTGGAGGTCCCGTCGGGTGAGATCGCAACCGCAGGCATAGCCATAGATCAGCGCCGCGCAATCCGCCTCGTCGAGCTGCTGACCGCCCGCCTTGAGCGCCACCACAAGCTCGCCCTCATAGTGAAGGTTCTCCGTCGCCAGAGGAAACGGGATCGATGAAGCCGCCGACGCGGCATCCGCAGGCTTGGTGAAGAAAACGGGTTCTGTGGCTTTGGGGTCGCCGCCCATCTCGGCCACGTGATCAGCGTAGTTCTTGCCGATGCAAAAAATTCGGCGAACAGGGAAAGCGTCGCCGTCGGTGGTGGGCAGGGTCGGTGCAGAAACGTCAAACATGCCGCCGCGCTACACGATCTCCACAAAGGAGGCGACCCCGGCCACGAGCAGTGCGATCGTGTACGTGATACCATAAACCACCGTCACGAAAACCGTGGCGACGATCGACTTCCGCCAGCTCCGTTTGAAGGCACCGCGGAGACCCATCAGGTAATAAAACGGTACACCGAGGAAAAAAGCTGTCGGTCCGACCTCTGGCGGCAAGAACCGGCTGGTCCAAAGCGACAATGTCATGACCACGAACCCGAAGGCGTGGGTCTGAATGGAAAGCAGGAGGTGGTCATAGATCAACGCGTCCCGCCCCCTGATGAAGATCGTGCCGAGCAGTGCCATGAACGGAATGAAGAGGATCATTAGCCGCGGGATCCAACCGTTGAGCGCGTTGTTGAACGCGGCGGGATTCTGCGCGGTGCCCAAAACAGCGTTGGTGAACCGCGGCCCACTCAACGTCGTCCCGTTAAATTCAAAGACGGAGTCGGAAAGCCTCTGCTCAAACCAGGCAATCTGCTCCTCCGTGTAGGACATATCCTTGGCTTCCATGAGAAAGCCGCCATAGAAATCAAGCTTCGGCACACCATCGGCCGCCTCAAGCTCGCTCAAGACCGCGGCGGCCGCATCGATATCCGAAAGCGCGGGATCGATCTCGATCGGCTGTTCTTCAATGGCTTCGTCCAGCACGATCGGCTGGATCACGAGGAGGTGCCGGTCAGTGAGCCAAAGGGTGGTAAAAAACAAAAAGCTGACCACCAGGAAGTAGCGGATCGGCGGGGTGAATGGCGAGCGGCGGCCATCAGCGTATTGCCGGACATGGCTGCCAGGCCGGGTCAGCGTTTGCCTGGCGGTGCGGGCGAAGCGGCCATCGAGCGCTGCTGTGTCCGTCAGTGTTTCGGCAGCCAGCCGAAAAATGGACCGGCGGCAGTCGTCGTTCTTCTGCCCGCAATAGTAGCAGTAGGGCCCGATGACCCGCGTACCGCAGGCCAAGCAAGCCATCGAGCTATCTCGCATCATCGTGTCGTTGGCCATGAGCCCGACTCGTTCCCCAACTCACAGGTCCAGTATGCGCCGCTTTGGGTCGCGAGGCCAGAACCGTTCCGAATTGTCTCGCCTAGGCAAGCACATCCTTGGTCGCTTGGGCAAAAATCGCGAGCCCCTCATCGATCAACGCATCAGGCGTCACAAGGGGCACATGGGTCCGGATCACCTGGGCCTTGCGGCCTGCCGTGAGCGTGATGAGGCCCAGCTCCCGCGCCCGTTTCTGGATCGCCGCGGCGGCCTCGCCATTGGGTTTCGATGGATCGCCGTCCTGCACCATCTCGACAGCAGCCATAGCGCCAACCCGGCGAACGTCACCGAAGGTTCCTTTGCCGACGCCTTCAGCAAGCTCGGTCCAGACCGCTTCGACCTTAGCACCGATCTCCTCAGCGCGCTGGATCAGGCCCTCGTCCTCGATCACGTCGAGCACAGCGAGGGCCGCGGCGCAGGCCACTGGGTTGCCGCCATAGGTCGAGCCCATGCCGCCCGGCGCGATCTTGTCGAAAAGCTCAGCCTTGCCGACCACGGCTGAGAGCGGGAAGCCGCCAGCGATGGACTTAGCGCAAATCAGGAAGTCAGGCTCAACGCCTGCATGCTCAATCGCAAACATCTTGCCCGTGCGCGCAAAACCGGTTTGCACTTCGTCAGCGATAAAGAGAATGCCGTGCTCGTCGCAGAGCTGGCGCAGGCCTTTCAAAAACGCGACGGGCGCAGGGATGAAACCGCCCTCACCCTGCACCGGCTCAATCACGATGCCAGCGACATTGTCGGGCGATACCGAGGTCTCAAGGATCTGACGCAAATGGCCCAGTGCGTCCTCAGCTGACACACCCTTATACTCATTCGGATACGGAGCGTGATAGACATCCGACGGTAGCGGGCCAAAACCCACCTTATACGGAACAGCTTTGCCTGTCAGTGCTGTTGCCAGCAATGTCCGGCCGTGAAAGGCGCCTTCGAATGAGATGAGCCCTGGCCGCCCCGTGATCCGCCGCGCAAACTTGCAGACCTGCTCTGTCGCCTCCGAGCCGGTGTTCATGAACATGGTCTTGTAGGCGCTGCCGCCGGTTTGACCCGAGACCTGGCCGACGAGCGCGTTCAACCGCTCAGCCAGTTCCACATAGGGCTCATATTGCGCCACGCCGAAGCAGGTGTGGACCACCTTGTCGATCTGTGCCTTTGCGGCTGCCATCACTTTGGGGTGGTTGTGCCCGACATTGAGCACGCCGATCCCAGCGATGAAGTCGATATAGCGCTTGCCCTCAACGTCCCAGAGCTCAGCGCCCTGGGCCTTGGCCGCATAGATCCCCGACTTTGATGGGAGACCCATGGGGCAGGCCTGGTCACGGCGCGCCACCCAAAGATCATTGGTGGGGTACTCGTTCGTGCCAGCGTGTCCGTCTGCCATGGGGCTCTCCTTCATATGAGAAAGCCCTCGTGCCCCGACCGCACCGGCGGTTCAACCCATGTGGCGCAAGCAACACATACTGTTGGATCGGCCAAAAACCCTCAGACGCGGTCTTGTCTTACAAGTCCAGGTTGCGGCA
>JBCDLG010000103.1:0-10163 GCA_038745625.1 Pseudomonadota bacterium
GACTCGACAGGAACGACCTGCACGGATGCTTCTTTGACAGAGAGCTTGATTGACAACATCTTTGCGCCGGCTGGCATCGACGTGGTCCTCGCGCCGACGGAACGCATTCTCGATGATGCGCTCTTTGCGCCGCAGGGTACCATCGGCATGTTTTTTAACGCGACGCTGCAACCGCGCGGCGCCGACGTGCCCATGATATTTGGTCGCTTCGGCTTTGCTGGAACCACCGGCAGCACAAGCGGTTGGATAGGTCCAGGCGGTAGCGTTTTCCTTTTTTCGGGAGATTTCGCAACGAACTCTCCAGGTCTGGCAGAGAATACACGTGCACAGCTTGTGGCCCGCGCCGTTGGACGGGCGCTTGGATTGCGCGACTGCGAAGACAGTTTCTCGACTGATCAGTGTGTCGATAATCTGATGACGTCCTTTCAGCCTTCAGGGTTTACGAGTAATTTCGGCACGGTGCTGAATGATGGCCAAATTGCACTTGCGCGGACGAGCCCCTTGTTGACGCCCATCGATCCCGGTGCGCCGGAAATCCCTTTGCCGCCTGCTCTAGCGCTTTTTGCTCCTGTCGCTGCGCTCTTCATGAGAAAGCGCAGGACGGCGTAAGGCCTAACGAGGATGACGCCCGCACCGGAACGGGATCGGCTCCTCTGCATTGCAGGCTTTGGCGATGACGCGAGCATGTTCGCGCCGTTGTTGGAAACATCGCTCACGGATGTTGTGGACATCCAACCGATCAGCTTGCCGGGTTTCGGTGCGCCTCCGCTTTCCGGCCAAAAGACGACCCTCGCGGCGTTGGCGGACTATGTCGATAAGCAAGCGCGCGAGCGAGGCGCTCGTTTCATCCTGGCGCACTCGGTGGCCTCGATCATTGCGTCCCTGGCAGCGCAGCGGGAAGGATCGCCGATTGAGCTTATCGTTTCCCTCGAAGGGAATTTGACGGCGGAAGACGCATACTTCTCTGGGACAGCCGCAGATTTTGAGGAGCCGGAAGCATTCCGTCAGGCCTTCTTGGCTCGCCTCTACACCATGGCATCGCGAGAGCCAGTGATCGCCCGTTATCGGCAGATCGTCACCGATGCCGATCCTTTAGCTCTTTGGGAGCTCGGCTGCGACGCCCATGCTTTTTCTTCCGCATGCGTTCCAGGTGATGTTCTGCTTTCTGCCGCTGAGGTGGTCTACCTCTACAATCCCGACAATGTGCCGGAAAGCTCTCTTGAATGGCTGGAAGCCAATCCCATCAAAGCCATCACAATGCCCCAAGCGAGCCATTGGCCGAGCATTGATCAGCCAGAAGCGTTGGCCACATCGATCACTCAAGCACTTCGTGGCGTGTACCGATAAACGCAATGCGGACCATAATTGAGGAGTTCGATGGTGTCCTCAAGCTCTGCATCCAAGCGCTCCGCCACACGCCGAGAAGGTTCGTTCGCCGGATCAATGTAGCTCACCAGAGTCTTGGCGCCCAGTTCCTTGTAAGCATAGTCCAAGCAACGCACGCCGCCTTCTGTCGCGTAACTTTTTCCGTGGGCAGACGGCATCAGCCAATAGCCAAATTCAAGCTCCGGCCAACCTTCTGGCATCTGAAGTCCAATGCAGCCGACAAATTCGCCACTCGCAGTTTCGTCGACTGCCCAGAAGCCATATCCTTTGAGGGTCCAGTGGCCGACGACGGCCGCAAAATGACGCCACGCCCTGTCTCTGCTCATCTGCCCACCAACATAACGCGCCGTCGCATCATCGGCGTAATAGGCCGCATAGGCCTCAAAATCGCTTGGTTGCCAGGGCCGAAACGTCAGACGCTCCGATTGTATCGTGATGGACATGATGCACCTCCAAAGAGTGCGAACAGCTGGTTATCCCCCCAGTTGTTCCTTGACCTTGTCCATATCCTTGGTCTCACCAAAGTTGGCCAAAGCTGCATCGCCGTCGATCTTCTTTACAAGTCCAGAAAGCACTTTACCAGCGCCAAGTTCTATGAAGAGCTCTGCACCCTGCGCTTTGAGGCCCGCAACACAGTCCTGCCAACGCACACGGCCGGTGACCTGAGCCGTCAGGGTGCTGCGCACCTGATCCGCAGTTGTGACCTGCGAGGCATCGATATTGGCGATCACGGGCTTTTGCGGGTCATGGACAAGCGCTTCAGCCAGCGCTTCGGCCATCTTGTCCTGCGCCGGCGCCATCCCGCGCGAGTGGAACGCCGCGGACACATCAAGCTTCAGCGCACGCTTGGCGCCGCCCGCTTTGGCGAGCTCGCACGCCTTCTCGATCGCAGCTGTGGGACCCGAGAGCACAAGCTGACCTGGGCAGTTGTCATTGGCGATCTCCACGCCTGCGTCCTCAGCGACCTTCTCCGCCGCGGCGAAATCGAGACCCAGGACCGCCGCCATCGCCCCCTCGCCCACCGGCATCGCCGATTGCATCGCCTCGCCGCGGATGCGGAGGAGCTTCGCGGTGGTGGTGAGATCGAAACTTCCAGCACAGGCGTGGGCGGAATATTCGCCCAAAGAGTGCCCAGCAAGCCCGCAGGCCCGATCAAGGCTGAGCCCCGCTTCGTCCTGAAGCACCCGAAACGCGGCGACAGACACCGCCATCAACGCTGGCTGCGCGTTGGTGGTGAGGGTCAGCTCGGCCTGGTCGCCCTCAAACATGAGCGCTGAAAGCTTGTGCGACAGCGCCTCATCGACCTCGTCAAAAACATCCCGCGCAATGCGAAAATTCTCGGCCAAATCAAGGCCCATGCCGATTTTTTGGCTGCCTTGGCCAGGGAACATCAGGGCGAGCGGTTGGGACATGGAGGCCTCCTCAGATCATTATGAGGAGGCCTCTACGCCGATCGTGCAGCGGGATCAAAGGGGTTAGCGGAGCCTCACCGCCGTACCATTGCAGCTGACCATCAGCATGCTGCCATTGTTGGCCTGGATCGCTTCATAGTCGACATCCACGCCGACAATGGCGTCGGCACCGAGCGCTTTGGCCTCTTCGACCATATCGCCCATGGCATGCTCGCGCGCCTCCCGCAGCGCCTTTTGATAGCCGCCCGACCGACCACCGAGAATATCGCGGATGCCGGCAAAGAGATCGCGGAAAATGTTCACACCAAGGATGGCTTCTCCAGCGACAACGCCCATCGGTTCAACAGATTCGCGCCCGGGGACGCCCTCGGTGGTGGTCACGATCATGCTGGTTCCTTTTCTTCGATTTCCGCCAGTAACTTCGACACCGACTTTCAGTCTTCACAGTGGCGCGTGGTCGAAAGATCGGTTAACCTTTACCATCAAAGGGTGGGAGACCTTTACGTGTCAAAGCAGTTTTTTGCCATCATGGTGGCTGTTTGCCTGTCTTTCGGCGCTGCCGCGCAAGCAGGCGTCGTGACGATATCAGCAGAAGAGTTGAGTGACCGCTGGGTTTTAACGGGTAACGGCTCCATCGATTTCGCCGATGGCGACTTTAGCTTCTCCAACCCTATCCCTCGGGACCCGCCCGTGGCGCAGCATTCGGCCTCGGGATCAACAAGGATCGTCGAGGCACTTTATAGCGACTCGATCCTCAACGCGCTCAACGCGTCCAACCCGATCACGGGGCCGATTTTGCCCTTCGGTGACGTGTCCGCCGGTATGACGGCGACCGGTGATACCTTCGGCCTTCACGTCAGTGCCCCAGACAACCGGTACTGGGTCTTCCTTCCTCAAGGCTACCAGTCGGGCGATGAATTGAATTTCGTTTGGACGTTGCTGAAAACGGACCTGGGCGGGGCCATGCTCCAAGAGAGAATAATCGCGTCCTGGGACAACAACTCCGTGGTCGTTGTAAACACGACGATTCCTCTTCCCGGCGCCCTTCCGTTGTTCGCCGCGGGACTCGGCATTCTGGCACTTAGGAAGAAGCAATCAGCATAGCTGTGATTGTCTTGTTGACTGGTCTTGAAGACAAAAGGCGGCCTCTTAGCGATGTGCGGCGAGGGCCGCCGCGCCTAGGCCGCGTCGGCTTCGGTGAAGACCCGCGTGGTGACGTCGCCTGCTAAGCGGAAGCCAGCAACCAGGTTATCGAGCTGGTCGAACTCCATCTTCGCCTGACCGATCGCGTGGTTGTTGCTGTCGACCAGGGTGTTGTTGCCCTGGGTGAGGCGATCAAGATCGGTCATTGCAAGGTTGATCTCGCGCAGCGTCAAGGTCTGGCTTTGGGTCGCTTGGCTGACATCATCAATCAGCGAGACATTGGTGGCCACCTCATCAACGATCAGTTTGAGATCGTCTGCGGCCCGGCTCACGAGGTCCACGCCGCCCTTGATCTCATCATTCGCGGCGCTGATGAGTATGCTGATCTCTTTCGAAGCGTTAGCAGTGGATTGCGCGAGGCTCCTGACCTCTGCGGCCACCACGGCGAAGCCTTTACCGGCTTCGCCCGCGCGGGCTGCCTCGACACTGGCATTCAGTGCAAGGAGGTTCGTTTGGAAGGCGATCGATTCGATCACGGAAGTGATCTCCGTCACCTTCTTCGACGAGTTCGCCACCCGGTCCATCGCCTCGGTGGCTTCGGTCATCACCTGACCGCCAGCCTCAGCCTTGGTCTGTGTCGCCCGCGCATTATCGCGCATCTCCGTCGTGCGCTGCGACGTTTGCTCAACCGTCGCGGTAAAGGACTGAAGCGCGGCGCTTGTCTCCTCAAGCGTCGCTGCCTGTGTCGAGGTCTGTGAGCTGAGCTGATCCACACCGCCCAGAAGCTCGCTGAGCGATGCGCCGACGCGGGTGGACGTCGACCGCAGATTGGTCAGAACATTGGCGAGACCATCCGCGGCGAAGTTCACGCCATCGCGCAGATCGGCAAACGAGCCTTCAAACTCGCCATCGACCCGCTGTGTGAGGTCACTATCCCTCAGGGCACCAAGAACCTCGACAGTCTCTTCAAGGCCGCCCTTCACGGTACCGACGAGCTGATTGAGGTTCTCCGCGAGATCATTGAGTTCCGGATCATCGAAATCAGCTGCCACCGTTTTCGAGAAGTCGCCAGCGCGCGCCGCGAGGACCACTTCGCCGATCGAGCTTGCCAGCGATTGGATCATCGCGCGGCGCTCTTCCTCAAGCCGCTGCTGTGCTTCAATCTCCCGCTGACGCTCGCGTTCGGCAGCCGCTTCGCGCTCCTGGCGGGCTTTTTCTTCGGCGGCGGCCTGCTCTTCCAGGCGACGTTTTTCAGCCTCAGCCTGCTTCCGCATCGCCTCAGCCTCAGCTTCCTGGCGCTCTTTCTCAGCGAGAAGCTCGCGCTCAGCGGCCTCCTCACGCAGCTTGCGTTCGCGTTCTTCGGCGGCGATTTTCTCCTGGCGGCGATTTTCTTCTTCCTGGCGACGCTCCTCGGCAATGGCTTCGCGTTCGAGACGTGCTTGCTCTTCGGCGGCCGCCTTTTCTTCCATCAGGCGCTTTTCTTCTTCGGCACGTTCACGGAGGGCTTTGGCCTCAGCCTCGCGTTGGCGTTCGCGAGCTTCCATTTCTTTTCTGGCGGCCTCTTCGCGCAGCTCGCGCTCACGTTCCTCTGCGGCAACGCGTTCTTCTCGCGCTTTTTCTTCCGCCTCGAGACGTTCTTTCTCAGCGCGGGCTTCGGCGGCGCGGCGTTCTTCGTCCGCTTGGCGCTGCTTCCGCTCAAGCTCCATTTTCTCTTCTTGAGAGGCGAGCATTTCCTTCTGCGTCTGGAGCATCTCTTTGTTGAGCCGTTCGGCCTCAATCGCATTTTCCCTGAAAACCTCGAGGGTGCGGGCCATACCGCCAATTTCATCTTGGACCTCAAGGCCCTCGACCGCGACGTCGAGCTCGCCTTCGGCAACGCGCAGCATCACGCCGCGTATCTCCCCAAGACGGCGGAGAACCTGTCTGTGAACGTAGAAATAGCCAAGCCAAACAGCGAGTACGATGCTGAAGGCTGCACAGATCAAGACGGCAACGGACGACCTCTCCGCAGCGGTCAGCGAGCGCCGCGCTTCTGTTTCCGATAGCGCGGCAATCTCTGTGACCAGTCGGTTGATCGCTCCAGACTGAGCAGCAAGGGCATCCATTGCCTGGAGTTTCGCGGTGTTGGCCGCTTCCATTGCGTCAAGCTCGGACAAGCGCAGAGCAAAGATGCCGTCGTCGGCCTCGCCCGCAGCAATAAAGGCGTCGGCAAGCGCCCGGACCTGCGGCGTTGCGGCATCGCCAAGGATCGCAATATTGATCCGCACATCATCAGAATATTCAGTAAACTGATCGCTTAGCTGATTGACAATGCTCGCATTCGGCGCCTGGGAGGCGTCCGCGTAGAGGGTACCGATCAATGTCCCTGACAGGCCGAGCCGCAGCAGCGTCTCGACATCGGCATCATCAGCGCCGTCCACGGCGTCTTCGACAGCAAGCTGAAGGTCCTGGCGAAGATCGGTTGCGCTGGTCCTGAGCGCATCCTGCGCAGTGCGGTTGTCGATGAAGCGGCGCTGCGCCTCGTTCACCGCGCCCGCCGCCACCGAGAGGTCCTCAAAGGCGCTTTCGAGCTGTGCCATTTGTGCCATTGAGGCGCCACCCTCTTCGAGCAGCATCAAGAGCGGCCCGGTGCGGCCCGCCTGCTTTTCATAGTTGGCGTAGCTTTCGTCACGCACGGATTGAGTCGTGGCCGAAATCACAGCAGCGATATCGTCCGCCATCCGCTCGCCGGTGAACGCCAGCTGATTGGCATAACCGGCTTGCGGAAGCCGTTCCATGCTGACCTGCCGAACCGCGCCCGATGTGATGAGCAAGGTTACAACGGCAATGCCGAGAGCGAGCACCTGAAGAACTGTTGAGAGAGCAAGGCCGCTCAACAGGCGTGTACGGATGGTCGTAAATTTGCTCATGGTGCCCCGCCCCGGACGTTTTTTTTCAGTCGGTCTTACGCCTCAAGTCTGAATTGGAGTTTCTTGGTGATGCCGCTTGCGGCTTGGCCCGCTTCGAACTTCCAACGTTCAACAGCGCGCACGGCAGCACTGTCGAAAATGCCGGGGTTGTCGGACTCAACAACCGACACGGCCGTGACCTTGCCGTCAGCATCGACATCGATGCTGACGATGACATAGCCTTCGATCTCGCGACGTTCAGCCGCCCGAGGATAATCTGGCGGCACCGCTTTGAGCAAAGCCGGCTCGGCCGACGCGGTACCATTCACCGCAAATCCTGCTGTCAGGACGCTCAGCGCCGCTGCTGTCTTCCACCATTTGCCCATGTTCTCGTTCTCCCTGGACTTCCCCTCCTGAAGCCCCCGCCCTCACGGCGAAGGTTCAGACGATGACTGGATGTCCGAGAGCTGGCGACGAGCGAAAGGCCGGTCGTTCTGACCTAGCCCTGTGGTGGCTCACTCTGGTTGCGCCCTCACGGCATCCGAGAGATTGAGTAACATCAGAATACCTAAGCACCTTAAACGGGATCGCCTGCTTTTTAATGAAAGAGGATATCCCTAGCCATTTGATTTCAATCAATTTTCCCTAATTCCCCGACGGCGGGTGCCCGCCTCCCTAATTGAGCAGTCGGTTCTCGGGCGTTGCCATCGGAGGTTGGTCTCCGAGACGAAAGGCTTCACGGGCCTTGAGCGGCGTTCCGTTGAGGGTGAGGCCGTCAGTATCCGCGGAGAGCACAAGTTCAGCGCCGTCCTTCACCGTGCCCGCGAGGATCAGCTCGGCCAGAGGATCCTGCACCGCCTTTTGAACGACGCGCTTGAGCGGACGGGCCCCAAATGCAGGATCATAACCGGCAGCCGCCAGCCACTCGCGAGCGCTGTCCTCAAGCGCGATAGTGATCTTCCGTTCAGCCAGGAGCGTCTCAAGGCGGCTGATCTGGATATCGACGATGGCCCCCATCTGCTCGCGCTTGAGCCGCGAAAAGAGGATGATCTCGTCAAGCCGGTTCAGGAACTCCGGCCGGAACGCCGCGCGGACCGCCGTCATCACCTGGGGGCGCACGGCTTCAACATCAGCCCCTTCAGAGAGACCCGCCATGAACTCCGCGCCCAGGTTGGAGGTGAGGATGATCAGCGTGTTGCGGAAATCGACTGTCCGGCCCTGGCTGTCGGTGAGACGCCCTTCGTCAAGTACTTGCAGCAACACGTTGAAGACATCCGGGTGCGCCTTTTCGACTTCGTCGAACAAAACGACCTGGTAAGGGCGCCGACGGACGGCTTCGGTCAGCACGCCGCCTTCATCATACCCGACATATCCCGGCGGCGCACCGATCAGACGGCTGACGGCATGCTTCTCCATGAACTCGGACATGTCGATCCTGAGGATCGCCTGATCGTCGTCGAAAAGAAAATGGGCGAGGGCTTTGGTCAGCTCGGTCTTCCCGACACCGGTCGGTCCCAGGAAGAGGAAGGATCCGAGCGGACGATTGGGATCCTGAAGACCCGCCCTCGCCCGGCGCACGGCCGCCGAGACAGCACCCACTGCCTCATCTTGGCCGATCACACGTTTGTGCAGTTGCTCCTCCATGGCGAGAAGCTTCTCGCGCTCGCCTTCGAGCATCTTATCGACGGGAATGCCCGTCCATTTCGACACCACATGCGCAACAGCCTCAGCGTCGACGACCTCTTGGACAAGGTCGCCGGGATCGGAGGCCACCGCGTCATCGAGCTGCTTTTCGACCTGGGGGATACGGCCGTATTTGAGCTCGGAGGCACGCGCGAGATCGCCTGTGCGCTCGGCATCAGCAAGCTCGACACGAAGACGATCGAGCTGTTCTTTAAGCTCCGTCGATGAGGCAAGCGCGGCGCGCTCGCCCTCCCACTGGGCCGTGAGTGTCGCGGATTGCTGTTCAAGTTCAGCGAGTTCCGTCTCAAGGGCCACGAGCCGATCTTGCGAGGCGGCGTCGTCCTCTTTCTTCAGCGCCTCGCGCTCGATCTTCATCTGGATGATCTGGCGATCGAGGGCGTCGAGCTCTTCGGGCTTGGAATCCACCGCCATCCGCAGGCGCGAGGCGGCCTCGTCCACAAGGTCGATCGCCTTGTCCGGCAAGAAGCGGTCGGTGATGTAGCGGTTGGAGAGCGTCGAGGCCGCGACGATCGCGCCGTCAGAGATGCGGACGCCGTGGTGCAGTTCGTACTTCTCTTTGAGACCGCGCAGGATCGAGACGGTATCCTCGACCGTTGGTTCACTGACAAAAACAGCCTGAAAACGCCGCGCGAGCGCTGCATCTTTTTCGACATGCTTTCTGTACTCATCAAGCGTGGTGGCGCCGATGCAGTGAAGCTCGCCCCGTGCCAGCGCCGGTTTGAGAAGGTTTGAGGCGTCCATCGCGCCATCGGCTTTGCCAGCGCCAACCAGCGTGTGCATCTCGTCGATGAAGAGGATCACGCCACCGTCGGCGGCTTCGACTTCCGAGAGAACCGCTTTCAGCCGCTCTTCAAACTCGCCGCGATACTTCGCACCAGCGATGAGCAGGCCCATGTCGAGGCTCAAAAGCTGTTTGTCTTTAAGGCTTTCCGGCACATCGCCATCGACAATGCGCAACGCGAGGCCCTCCGCGATCGCGGTTTTGCCGACGCCGGGTTCACCGATCAGCACAGGATTATTTTTCGTCCGCCGTGAGAGGATCTGCATCGTTCGGCGGATCTCTTCATCGCGACCGATGATCGGGTCGAGCTTGCCCGAACGCGCGGCCTCGGTGAGGTCGCGGGCATAGCGCTTCAGCGCATCATAGCCCTGCTCCGCCTGCGCCGTATCGGCTGTCCGGCCTTTGCGCACATCATTGATCGCGCCATTCAGCGCCTGAGGCGTCGCCTTGGCTTTGTGCAAGGCATCCTTCGCCTCACCTTCCATCGCGAGGGCGACCAACATCCGCTCAGCGGTGACAAAGGTGTCGCCAGCCTTCTTCGCGATGTCCTCGGCGCGCGCCAACACCTTGCCGGTGCTTTGCGCAAGATAGGTCTGCGCGCCATCACCCTCGACTTGGGGCAGCTTGGCGAGGTCTTGTTCAGCGATCTGGAGGGCGACCGCCGGATCGCCTCCAGCGTGGCGGATCAGATTCGAGGCGAGCCCCTCGCTGTCATCCAGCAAGGCCTTCAAAAGGTGGAGCGGTGTGAGCTGCTGATGGCTTTCCCTCAGAACGATCGTCTGAGCAGCCTGGATCAAGCCGCGGGCGCGGTCGGTGAAGTTCTCAAATTGCATGCGACCTCATTCTTGA
>JBCDLG010000104.1:0-10158 GCA_038745625.1 Pseudomonadota bacterium
AGCGCCGTCTCGATCGATGGGCGGAAGAGGCGCGTGAGCGACGCGGTCGTGCGGTTTTGGAAATAGGTGGTGGCAGAGGTCCGGCCGCCATTCACAATGCCGATCGCATCGCTGATCGTCATAGAACGGATGGCGCTCACAAAGATGCTGCGGGCCTCGGGCGCGGCCTGCTCCGCGCCGCGATTGATCTCCAGCTGCATCTGATCAAGCATGCCTGACAGCCCGAAATTGGACAATTGCGACTGCACCGCGGCGAGGCGCGGAGGAAGCGGGATCTTGATCTGACTGTCGCCGAAATAGCCGTCGCGGCGACCGACCTGAGACACGGCTGTCACCACGCCCTGGTTGAGGGCTGCTCTGATCCCTTCAGCCGCTTCGGCGGAGGTCAAGCCGCTTGCGCCGGTGCCCGTGCTCGTCCCCATGCTGCCAAGAACGGCGCCAAAAATCGCCTCCTGATCCGCCGTCGTGCAGCCTGCAACCACACTGGCTGGCAGCGCCGCCAAGAGCATACGGCGGTTCATCGTGAAGTCGGTCATTCTCTGTTGCCCCTTGTCGGATCCCTCCCCTCTCGTGGCGTGCCCGGGGCGCGGTGTCGAGGCACCAAATGCATCGCCCAAGTGCTCCCGACATATTGTCGGTCCTAGCGCTCCGGTAACAAAACGCACCATAAGGCTGCGCTAGGGCGGCGCGAGGAGGCCAGCGTGATCAGGGCTTTGAACACTTTTAGATACCGCCTCTACAGGCAGCTCGACCCCGAGGCTGAGCGCGAGGACATCATCTCGACGCTCAACCAGTTCATTCTCGTGGTGGTCATTGTGGCGGTGGTGGTCGCGCTTCTTTCCACCGAGCCATCCTTTTTGCCGAACCATCGCGAGCTCCTGATGGGGGTGGATCGCACGATCCTGGTCTTCTTTGCTGTTGAGCTTGCCGCTCGCTGCTGGGTGGCGGGGCTCAATCCGCGCCATCAAGGACCTGGGGGCTTTCTTCGCTTTTTGCTTCGGCCCGCAACACTGACCGATTTTGTGGTGATTGTTCCCCTGTTTATCGATCTTGAGGGAAGTTGGCTGACGATCTTTCGGATTGTCCGCGTTCTCCGGCTGTTTCAGCTGGCGGAGATCCCAGCGGCCGCGCGGGCCATTAAGGCGTTCCGCACGGCGCTCAAATGCCATTGGTTTGAGCTTGGCTTCACCGCCGTCCTGGGCGCGAGCCTGCTGCTCGCCTCGTCCGTCGCTCTCTACCTGATCGAGGGGCGCTTGCAGCCGGAGATCTTTGGCTCCGTGCCCCGCGCCATTTGGTGGAGCGTCGTGACCTTCACGACCGTGGGGTATGGCGATGCCGTGCCGATCACGTCTTTAGGACGGATCATCGCTGGTTTTCACGCGATCGCCGGGCTCGCCGTGGTGGCAATGTTCACAGGGATCATCGCCTCGGCGCTGACGGAGTCGGTGGAGGAGCGGAACAATGACGAGGATGCCCCGCCTTCGCCCTAGACGCTGGGGCAACTTCGCCGGTATGGCGGCCCGTCTGTTACGAAGGATCTGTTGAGCCATGCGCGTTGCGATGATTGGGACGGGATATGTGGGCCTTGTTTCGGGCGCATGTTTCTCCGATTTCGGGCATGATGTGATCTGCGTCGACAAAGATGCAGACAAGATTGAGCGGCTTCTGAACGGCGTGATGCCGATCTTTGAGCCCGGTCTTGATGAGCTTGTCGCCCGCAATGTCGAGGCGGGTCGGCTCTCCTTCACCACCGATATCGCCAAGGCCGTCAGCGACGTGGATGCCGTCTTTATCGCGGTGGGCACACCCTCTCGCCGCGGCGATGGCCATGCCGACCTGTCCTTTGTCTATGCAGCGGCGGAGGAGATCGCGAACAACATCGACGGCTACACAGTGGTCATCACCAAATCGACCGTACCCGTTGGAACGGGTGCAGAGGTTGAGAACGTCATCAAAAAGACACGCCCAGAGCTCGTCCAAGGTGAGGACTTTTCGGTGGCCTCCAACCCCGAATTCTTGCGTGAAGGGGCCGCGATCGACGACTTCAAACGGCCCGACCGGGTTGTGGTCGGGACGGAGGATGAGAAAGCGATCCAAGTGATGCGCGAGCTTTACCGGCCGCTTTTCCTCAACGAAACGCCGATCCTTTTCACCAGCCGTCCGACGTCGGAGCTCATCAAATACGCTGCCAACGCGTTTCTTGCGACGAAGATCACTTTCATCAATGAGATCGCGGATCTGTGCGAGAAGGTCGGCGCAGACGTGCAGCAAGTGGCACGCGGCATCGGCCTTGATGGCCGGATCGGCGGCAAGTTCCTCCATGCCGGACCGGGCTATGGCGGCTCGTGTTTTCCCAAGGACACGCTGGCACTGACGCGAACGGCGGAACAATCAGGCGCGCCCTTGCGGATCGTCGATGCTGTGGTGGAATCGAACGCTGAGCGGAAGAAAAGCATGGCGGGGCGCGTGCTTGAAGCCATGGGAACCGATCCAGCGGGCAAGACCGTTGCGGTCCTCGGCCTCACCTTCAAGCCGAACACGGATGATATGCGCGACAGCCCAAGCCTTGATATCATCCCTATGCTGCAGGACGCTGGTGTCACAGTCCGGGCCCACGATCCGGAGGGCATGGAGGAAGCGAAGCCGCATTTTGACGGCGTGATGTTCTGCGATGGCCCCTATCACGCGATGGAAGGCGCCGATGCGGCGGTCATCATCACCGAGTGGGACACCTATCGCGCGCTGGATCTCAACCGGACAAAAGAGCTGCTGAATGCGCCAGTCCTTGTTGATCTTCGCAATGTTTACGACCCAGCAACCGTGCGCGGGATGGGGTTCACTTACCGTTCAATCGGCCGTTCTTAGACCTTAAAGACGCCACATGGTTGTGCCATCCTTCACCTAGCTCCTTTGGCGGGTGAAAGGCTGAGACAGTGACAGAGCAATTTGCCAAATCCGGCGAACGCTACATCAGCTGGTTGCAGAATGAGGCGCTGCCCTTCTGGGCCAGCCAGCCGCTGGATCCGCGAGGCGGTTTTGTTGAAGCGCTGAGCCATCGGGGCGAGCCTTGCCGCGACATGGCCAAACGGCTGCGCGGACAAGCGCGCGTGGCCTTCAGCTTTGCCCGCGCCGAGGCGCTCGGCCTCGTCGCCAGTGGCAAGGAAGCCTCGGACCACGCTTTCAGTTTCATGCTTGATCACGCTGCCCTGCATGATGAGGCATGGGTCGGAGGGTTCGCCCATGTCTTGACCCCAGACGGCGCACAGAAAGATCCCAGCATCGACACGTTTGACGTCGCTTGCGTGCTTCTTGCGGCCGGGGAGCGGGCGAAAGTCTATCGCGATGAGTCGTCGATGGTCGTCGCACAGGAAAGCCTCGCCTTGCTGCAACGCTTAAAGGCGCCCCATGGCGGTTTTCATGAGGGCCATCCCGCAAAGCAGCCGCGCCGCCAAAACACCCATATGCATGTTCTTGAGGCCTACCTGAACCTACGAGGCCACAAAGCCCTTCATCAGCCAACAGCAGAGATTGAGGCGCTCATCAGTCTGTTTACCGATCACTTTCTCGATCCCGCCCATATGATCGTGCGCGAATTCTTCACCGACGACTGGACCATCGACCCGGACGATGGCGGCATCATCGAGCCTGGCCATATGGCCGAGTGGGCCAGGCTTTTGATGGACGAAGGCTCACTCACCGGTGCGGAGTTCATGGCCCGAACGCTTCTTGATGAAGCGATCAAGCGCGGCGCGGGCGAGCACACGCCGCTTCTCTGCAACTCTGTGGACCTGCCCACCGGCGCGCAAAGCAAAGGCTGCAGACTATGGGTCCAAACCGCCTTGGCCCGGGCGCATCTTTTGTTCCGGGAGGCGGACCCATCCCGGCTTGATCAGTCTGCGGCGGTGATCGATAGGATGTTCGATCACTATCTCGGCACGCCGCCCAAAGCACCCGGCGGATGGTTCGACGAGATCGACCGGACGGGCAAAGCCATCTCCACGGTGATGTCGTGCAGCTCGCTCTACCACCTCATCGTTTTGGCGGACGAGGTCACCCAGGTTCTCGCAGAAATCTGAGAAATTTAGCCGTTTTCGGCCACGTCGATGAGATAGGTACGGTAGTCGTTTTTGAAGCTCTCGGCGAGTGCCACGAGGTCGGTCTTCGAGATGAAGCCTTTGCGGAAGGCAACTTCCTCCGGACACGCCACTTTAAACCGTTGGCGCGCTTCGAGCGTTTGGACGAACTGGCTGGCTTGGAGAAGGCCGTCAAAGGTGCCCGCATCAAGCCACGCCGTGCCGCGCGGCAGCTGCGAGACGCGGAGCTGCCCGCGCTTCAGATAGGCGTTGTTGACGGATGTGATTTCCAATTCGCCGCGGGCTGACGGCTTCACCGACTTAGCAATCTCCGTCACGTTCTGATCGTAGAAATAAAGGCCCGTCACCGCCCAGTCGCTCTTGGGCTTGGCGGGTTTTTCTTCGATGGAAAGAGCGCGGCCGTCCTTATCGATCTCCACCACACCAAAGGCTTGGGGGTCAGGGACGCGGTAGGCGAAGACGACCGCACCCTCGGCAATTTGTCCGGCGGTTTCGAGTTCGCCCGAGAGACCCGCACCATAGAACATGTTGTCGCCAAGCGCGAGGGCGCAGGGTTCGCCGCTAATGAAGGGCTCACCAATAATGAAGGCTTCAGCAAGGCCGCGTGGCTCGTCTTGCACAGCGTAGTCGAAACGAACGCCCCAGGCCTCGCCTGTCCCCAAGAGCTCCTGGTAAAGAGGAAGCGCCTGCGGCGTTGAAATGATCAAAATGTCGCGGATACCCGCGAGCATCAATGTCGTGATCGGATGATAGATCATCGGTTTGTCATAGACCGGCAAGAGCTGTTTCGAGACGGCGCGTGTGATCGGGTAAAGGCGGGTGCCATGGCCGCCTGCGAGAATGATGCCCTTCATGAGAACGATCCTTCTTCTAAAACCTTTGCAACGATGGGCCCGACAGGCTGACGCCAATCTGCGAGCTTAATGCCGAACCGATCATGGAGCTTTGTTGTATCGAGTACGGAGTATGCTGGCCGAGCGGCCTGGGCCCCGAACTCTGCCGTTGTGATCGGCATCACCTTAGCGGAGGGGCCGCCGCGCGTCGCGCTTTCCTCAAAAATAGAGGTCGCGAAGTCCGCCCAGCTGGTCTCGCCCTCCGCCACAAGATGAAAGATGCCTGACGGCGCGCTGTGACCGCCTTCAACGAGGTTTCCCGAAATGGCCAACAACGCCTCGGCGATCGCATGCGAACTGGTCGGTGCGCCGCGCTGGTCGCTCACGACATTCACCTCATCGCGGCTCCCTGCCACGCGCAGCATGGTCTTGAGGAAGTTTTTGCCATAGCCGCCATAGACCCAAGCCGTCCGTAGGATCACATGGCGCGGGTTGGCCGCCTCCACAGCTGCCTCGCCTGCCAGCTTGCTGGCGCCATAGACACCCAGCGGCGCTGTCGGATCATCTTCGCGGTAGGGGCGTTCACTCGATCCATCAAAGACATAATCCGTCGAGAGATGGATAAGCGGAACGCCGTGATCGGCTGTTACGTCTGCGAGGTGACGGGGGCCGTCGGCGTTGGCTGCAAAGGCCGCGTCACGCTCGTCCTCCGCCTGGTCAACGGCCGTATACGCCGCCGCGTTGATCACCACGTCTGGCTTGAAGACCTTCACAGCTGACGCGACGCTGTCTTTGTTGGTGATGTCGAGCTGGGGCCGACCATGCAGCGCCAATGTCAGATCGTATCCGGCCGCCGCCTCGAGGCTTTGCGCGACTTGACCGCTCTTGCCAGCCACAAGGATGCGGAGGGCCATCAGCCTTTATCCTTCAGAAGGCCCAGACGCTCGCCGCCATAAACGCCCTTAGTAAGCGGTTCCCACCAAGCGGCATTGGCGAGGTACCACCGAACGGTCTCCGCAATGCCCGTGTCGAAATTGTGCTTTGCCTGCCAACCGAGTTCTTTTTCAATCTTGGCGGCATCGATCGCATAGCGATGGTCGTGGCCCGGACGGTCCGTCACATAGGTGATCAGTGAGCGCCGCGGATCAGATCCAGGATCGTGCTGATCGAGGGCATCGCAGATCGTGTGCACGACCTCTAGGTTGGTGCGTTCATTGCGCCCGCCGACATTGTACTTCTCCCCAAGGCGTCCGCGCTGGAGCACCATCACCAACGCCCGCGCGTGGTCTTCAACATGCAGCCAATCACGGATATTGCTGCCGTCGCCATAGACCGGCAGCGCTTGGCGGCTCAGCCCTTTCAAAATCATCAGAGGAATGAGCTTTTCTGGGAACTGAAACGGCCCGTAATTGTTGGAGCAGTTCGAGATGACCACTGGCAAACCATAGGTCCGGCCCCAGGCGATCACCAGATGGTCTGACGCCGCCTTGGACGCCGAATAGGGTGATGACGGATCATAAGGCGTTGTCTCTTTGAAAAGACCGTCGGGGCCCAACGATCCGTAGACCTCGTCGGTCGAGATATGGTGGAAACGGAAAACGTCGCGCGCATTTCCCGAGAGGCCGTCATAATAGCCCCGGGCGGCCTCCAGCATCACCATCGTGCCGACAATATTGGTGTCGATGAAATCCTTGGCGCCGCTGATCGACCTGTCGACATGGGATTCCGCTGCCAAATGCATCACATGCGTCGGCTTCTCGTCATCAAAGATCCGGCGCATCACGTCGGCATCGCAGATATCCGATTGGTGGAACCGGTAGCGTTGGCTCGCCGACACGCTGGCCAGCGAGTCGAGATTGGCAGCATAGGTCAGCTTATCGACATTGACGACTTCAGCCTCAGTCTCCTCGATCAGATAACGGATGACTGCCGATCCGATAAAGCCTGCCCCGCCAGTGACCAAAATGCGCATGGGTAACGCCTCCCCTAGCCTTGATAGGTGAAATGAGCGGGTAGATCCGCAAGCCGTGGGTGCGTCGTGTCCTTGTCGGATAAAACAGGCACGGCGCCGCCAAGGCCCCAGTCAATGCCAAGAGCAGGATCATCCCAAGCGAGACCGCGATCAGCCTCTGGGTCGTAATAACTTGTGACCTTGTACTGAACTTCCGTATCAGGCTCGCGCGTGACAAAGGCGTGGGCAAAGCCCTCCGGCACCCAGAGCTGCTCACCGCAGTCGGCGGTCAGTTCTGCCGCGACATGCTGGCCAAAGGTGGGCGAGCCCACCCGGATATCGACCGCCACGTCGAGGATACGGCCCGCCGTGCAGCGCACGAGCTTACCCTGCGGCGATGGCGCGATCTGAAAATGCAGACCGCGCAGCGTTCCGACGTCTGCGGAAAGCGAATGGTTGTCCTGAATGAAGGGGCCAGCGATCCCCGCATCGGCATAGCGATCGACGCGAAATGTCTCCGAGAAAAAGCCCCGGTGATCGCCGAATTTCTTCGGGCGTATCAACACCACATCGGGGATGGCCTGCCGTTCAAACATGCATCACGCTCCGCCCAGCTCGCCTAGGGCCTTCGTCTTAACGAGAAAACCCCAGCAAGTGGTGAACAGAGCGTGAATTCGTCTTAGGTGAAGGTCACGCCCGCGCGGGTGTGCAGCCGCTCGATCAAGGGAGCGCCCAGCGCGGCGCCGGGCGTTAGCACACCGCCCTCTCCTTCGGGCACGTCCTCGTTGAGGCAACGTGCTGTTTCAGAGATCATTTTCGAGGTGGAGCCGTAGCCGGGGTCTTTGTCGCCCTTCACCACGGTTTCATGGCGGGAGCCGTCCGCGGCGGTGGCGATGAGCGAGAGCTCGAAGAAACCGGTCTCGCGTTCTTCTTTCGACGGCCCCTCACCAGGCTTTGGCCCATCATCGCTCGCCATGCTTTTGTCGTTGGCAATCGCATCGGCGGCCTCTTTGCCCTGGTCGCCAGGACCGGTGACCACCATCTCATCATAGACAAGACCCTCGCCGTGGCGGAAACCAGTGAGGTAGTTGGTGCGGTGAACGTTTTTTGTGTTGATTGAGGACATGACGAAGGGCGCAAGCCAGGTGTTCTCGTCCTCGTCAAAGCGAACGGCGCGAAGATCCGGCTGCTTTGCCCCCTGAAAATCACCACAAAGAGAAAAGTCGTTCATCAGGTCCTGCATCACTTGCGGATCTTTGAAAGCGGCCTTCATCGTCTCTTTGAAGCTCGCGGCTGTACCGCCGGAGAAGGTGCCTTTCATCGCTTTGACAAAGAGCTTCACCCGCGGCGCTGGCGCGCCGGTCGCCGCGATCACTTTGTCCTGGACATGCCAGACGCCCATGTCGGAGGGGATCGAGTCAAAGCCGCAGGAGAAAAGGATGCGGGCGCCCGATGCTTTCGCCGCATCATGGGCCTCACGAATTTTGGCCGCCATCCAAGCTGGTTCGCCGCACAGATCACAATAGTCTGTGCCCGCATCGATACACGCCTTGAGCAATTTCTCGCCGTAGAGCTGGTAGGGTCCGGTGAGGGTCACGACCGTTTTGGCGCGTTCCGCCATCTCTTTGAGCGAGGCCTCATCATCGGCATCGGCCACAACGATGGGCGTATCGCCGAGATCCATCTCCGCGCGCACCTCTTCAAGCTTCGCCTGGTTCCGACCCGCCATGGCAAAACTCGGCGCACCGGTCCTGCCCAGATATTCCGCGACCAGACGGCCGGTGAAACCGCTGGCGCCATAAACGATCGTATCGAATTCCTTGGCCATAATTCCTCCTATGATCTCTCTTGGGTTAACCTTGCTTGGCGCAGCGGATAGGCAAGGGGCAAGCGTCAATCGCTTCTTGCGACCTTGAGCCAGGCCGCCTCGTCCCAGATCTCTAGACCCAGTTCCTGCGCCTTTTTGCCTTTGGAGCCAGCGCCCTCGCCCGCCACCACGATGTCGGTCTTTTTGGAGACCGAGCTCACCACCCGCGCACCAAGGCGGGCGGCGATCGCTTTGGCCTCATCTCGCGTCATCTCGGAAAGGCCACCGGTGAAGACGATGCTCTTGCCTGCCAAAACGCCGTCCTCGTCCTTCTCCTCGGGCGCCTCGGGTTCGAGCTGCGCAAAAAGTCGTGCGAGGAGAGCCCTGCTCCGCTCATCGGCAAAAAACGCCGTCAGGGTATCGGCGACGGTTTCGCCAAGGCCATCAATGCCGATGAGCTCCTCACGCGCGCCGCTGGCCTCGTCCTGAAGCTTCGCGCCGAGCTTCATGAATGCATCAGGCGAGGGATAGCGATCAGCCAAGGTCGCCGCCGTGACCGCGCCGATATGCCGGATACCGAGCGCCGCGATAACCCGAGACAGCGGACGGGTCCTCGCTGTCTCAATCGAGGCGAAGAGGTTGTCTAAGGACTTTTGATTGGTGACCTCTTTCGTCCAGGTCGGCGCCTTGGTTTTGTAGGTCACCTTCTTGTAGCTGCGCAGGTCCGACGTGCCAGAAACATCGAACGCGCCTACTCGCTGCCGTTCCGGTAGGGTGAAGATATCTGCGGGTTCGCCGACCATGTGACGGCGGAAGAGATCTTCCACCTGCCGCTCGCCCAAACCGTCGATATCCATCGCGCCTTTGGAGACGAAGTGTTTGAGCTTCTCGAGGCTCTGCGCCCCACAATTGAAACCGCCAGTGCAGCGGCGAACCACATCCCGCTCACCGGTCCGTGGGTTGATCTCGCGAACCGCCGGAGAGCCGCAGACAGGGCATTGCTCTGGAAACGGAAAAGCGATGGCGCCCTTCGGCCGTTTGGCTTTGTCGACGCCCAGCACTTGCGGGATGACGTCCCCCGCCCGCTGCACGGTGACGGTGTCGCCCTCGCGCGCATCAAGGCGTTCGATTTCATCCTGATTGTGAAGGGTCGCGTTGGAGACCACGACGCCGCCCACCGTGACCGGCGTTAACCGCGCAATCGGTGTCAGCGCCCCGGTCCGTCCCACCTGGATTTCGATCCGTTCAAGGACAGTAGTCGCTTTCTCGGCCGGAAACTTATGCGCGATCGCCCAGCGGGGTGCCCGGCCGATAAAACCGAGCCGCTCTTGGTAGTCGAGCCGGTCCACTTTGTAGACGACGCCGTCGATGTCGTAATCGAGGCTCGCGCGTTGCTCTTCGATCGAGCGGTAATGCGCCAGCGCCTCTTCGACGGAATCGCATCGCTTCGCCAAAGGGTTGGGCGGAAAACCA
>JBCDLG010000105.1:0-9813 GCA_038745625.1 Pseudomonadota bacterium
GAGACGCTGGTCTTTTATGAGACGGGTCCGCGGATCGCTGCGTCTTTGCAAACGGTCGCAGAAACCCTGGGCCCGCGCCAGGTCGCTGTCGCGCGGGAGCTGACAAAGCTCCACGAGGAGGTCGTTGAAGGGACCGCAAGTGATCTCGCCGCGCGCTACCGCGACGCGCCGCCGAAAGGGGAGATCGTGCTCATCATCCATCCCGGCGATCCGACCGAAGAGATGGATCTCGATGCCCTCCTCACTGATCTATTGAGCCGCGAAAGCCTGCGTGAAAGCGCGCGGATCGCAGCGGAGATGACCGGCCGTCCGCGAAAGGAGTGCTATGCCCGCGCCCTTGAGCTCCAAAAGACGTAAGGCCGAGCGCCGGGGCCGGATCGCGGAAGCCATCGCCGCTCTCGTGCTCGTCGCCAAAGGCTACCGCCTCCTCACCAGGCGGTTTCAGGCCCCTGGCGGCGAAATCGACATCGTCGCCAAGCGCGGCGGCACCCTCGTGTTTGTGGAGGTCAAGTTCCGCCGTTCCGCAGAAGAAGCGCGCTTGGCGGTCACCTATGGCAACCAGATGCGGATCAAGAGCGCTGCCGACGCCTATCTCGCGCGCAAAGCCCGGCGGCTCGACGAACCGCTTCGTTACGACATTATCGCGATGTCACCCTATTCTATTAACCATATTCGTGACGCGTTCCGATAGAATCTGACTAGCGTCTTTCGCAAGCGTTCATATTTTCACCGTGCTGACTGGAGAACCATTCATCATGATCCGCGTCGTCCTCGTTCTGTCCCTCACTCTTCTCGCAGCCTGCGCGCAAAACCGCTCTCTCGGGGACCGGATTGATGACACCTCGGCGAGCCTCGCTCTCAAGCGCAAACTTTTGCTGGAGCGGGATGTGCACACCGGTGACATCGACATGACGTTCTTCGAAGGTCGCCTCCTCCTCGCAGGCACCGTCAGATCGGAAGCCGACGCGGTGATCATTGAGGAAAAAGCCGCCGAGATCGCCTCCGTCGATGAGGTGATCAATGAGCTCGTGGTCGGGCCGCGCACCTCTCTTGCGCAAGGCCCGCGCGATACGATGATCGACCAGCGCCTGCAGACCGCGCTCTTCGCGGACACCGGCGTGAAGTCGGGCAACTACCGGATTTTGGTGAGCCAAGGGACGGTCTACCTGCTCGGCGTGGCCCAAGGCCCCAATGAGCTCACCCGGGTCACCGGACAGGCCCAAGCGCTTGATGGGGTGAAAGAGGTGGTCAGCCACGTTATCTATCTGCGAGATCCCCGCCGCGGAAGGTAACCTGTCCATTGAAAATCGCGATCCAGACCGACCCGTTTTCTGGCCTCCAGGTTCGGGGCGACACGACCTTTGCCCTCGCTTTGGAAGCCCAAGCGCGGGGTTTTGAGCTTTTTGAGTACCGCGCGGAGAAGCTGCAGCTCCACGGCAACAAAGTGTCAGTGGAGGCGCTGCAGCTGGCGACGTTACGCGACGAGCAAGACAACCATGTCGAGCACGGGGCGCCGGTCCTCCTCGACCTTGCCGAGATGGACGTGGTCCTGATCCGGCAGGACCCTCCCTTCGACATGGTCTATCAGACTGCGTGTTATATCCTTGAGAAGCTCCCTGAGACCGTCTTGGTGGTGAACAATCCGGCGGAGATTCGCGGCGCGCCGGAGAAGCTCTTCGTGATGGACTTCCCCGAGCTGATGCCGCCGACCCTGGTGACCAGCGACGAGGCGGCCATCCGCGCGTTCCGTGATGAGCATCAGGACGTGATCCTGAAGCCGCTCTACGGCAATGGCGGCGCCGGCGTATTCCGGGTGAAGCCGGAGGACGAAAACTTCAGCTCCCTGCTCGAGATGTTCCTGTCCGAGAGCCGCGCCCTCCCCATCATCGCGCAAGCTTATTTGAAAGAGGTGCGCGGCGGGGATAAGCGGGTTCTAATCCTCGATGGCGAGCCAATTGGCGCCATCAATCGGGTGCCTGCGGACGGTGAAGCGCGCAGCAATATGCATGTGGGCGGACGACCCGAGGCCTCAGACCTCACGGAGCGCGACCTTGAGATCTGCGCCGCGATCGGGCCGGAGCTTAAACGCCGGGGTCTCATCTTCACAGGGATCGATGTGATCGGCGGTTGGATGACGGAGATCAATGTCACCAGCCCAACGGGGATCCGTGAGCTGAAGAACTTTGGCGGCCCTGATATGGCGGCCCTCTTCTGGGATTGGTGCCAGGCCAAGATAAAATAAGGGCGAGCCCATCGGGCCCGCCCTCTTTCGTCACGTCGTGAGCTGCCTTGGGGGTTAGGGAAGCAGCGGCGGAGCAGCGACGAACGGCTCGACGATGTCGGTCCAGGCTTCGCTGCCGTCATCCTCATCTTCCAGCAGCCACCACGGCACACCATACCGTCCGTAGCCGCCATAGAAGAAGCCGAGCTTCCGCCAGAACCAACGACGCTTCCATGGCCGCCTCTCAACCTCTGAGCGGACAAAGGCATTGGCCCATTCAGAAAGCGGCGTCCCCTCGGCGACAAGGTCATAATACCGATCTGTGTCAGGACAGAGCGTTCCATCGACAGCCCCGCCTTGTGCTGCTGTGTGGGAATAAGCCACAAAGCCGAAACAAAGAGGGTTGCCGCCACTGACGATGTAGCGCTTGTACCGCTCCGGATGCGCATCATGGAGCGGCTGATGGGCATTGTCCAAAATCGTTCGATAGATCGCCTGATCGATCGGCGCGAAAGGCGGAAAACCCGGCGCATTCAAACCCACAAAGAACGAATTGGTGAGATCGCCGTCGGTCGAATAAAACGCCTCTTGGATCGTCCGGTCATTATCCAGACGCCAACGGATGATCCCCTCTCCCGCGCCGAGCGGGTCGCAAAGACCGCGGCGGACACAACTCCTTGGATAGAACTGATCAAACCTCCAATCATCGACCCGTGCCTGCGCGGCATCAGGCGTCAAACTGGGGTCGGAAGCGATGGGTCCAGCATCATTGTAGACATAGAGATCGACATGATTGCCATAGACAAACCGTGTTAAGAAGGGCGCAAAGACCACAGAGCCGACACCGCCAGCGCTCGAGCCTGCGATCAGCACCTTTTCAGGATCACCGAACACGGATTTCGCCACGTCCATCCCCGCACTGAGGTTCCTCAGGCCGCGGTGGTGGCGGGTGCCAAAGTCCGGGTCGTCTTCGATGGCGTTGTCCCCACCAAACACCGATCCGTCACAATACGGCATATAGACCACAGACCAATCGCCGAGATCGTTATCGACGCTGCCATCAGGCGAGCCTTGCGAGAAAATGCCTGGCAAGAAGGCTGCTGGCGGCGGCTCTTGGCCTTGCACACTGACACTGCAATTCGCCGCTCCCTCCCAACAGGCACCGCCGCCTTGCAAAAAGATGATAAGTTTTTCCGGATCACCCATTTTCGTGAAAACAGAATAATCCGTCCCCGAAATACAGATGGGGCCATCACCATCGTCGGAGTCAAAATCATGCCGAATCCAGTCCACAGCAAAGGACTGCGACGACGACGGTGCAAACTCGCCAAGATATTTGTCGACATTGGCCCGCCGCAGCTCCCAGGCCGCCTTGCGGGTGAGCCCTTCGTGACGAGACTTATGCCACCCGCTCGCTATTGCCGCATCGCATAAAGGTAGGGTCGTCGCAGCCGCAACCGCTGCGACGGACAAGAGACGCCTCAAGCCCATTCGGTTCACTCCCATTGTCGCGGTCTCATCGCCGCTTTTCATTGTGGGGAGGATTTCGTCTTTCGCACCTGCTTGTCAACGCAGCAACTGTGATTGCAGTGCAAAACAACAGGTTGCGTTCGCAAGTGCGAAATGCGCTTTACTCCGTGGGCCGACAGGACGGTTTAGGCCTCACGCTTGAGGGCAAAGAAGTAGGGCTGTTCCATCCCTCGGACATCCATCAGGCCTATGACTTCGTCATCCGACACTTTGCGAAAGTGGTCGTTGATGGGCTTGGCGTCGTAGATCATCGTGGCGCTGACGACGCCGCGGCACTCCACCATCCGCAGCCGCGCGCGTGGTTTTTGCGTCGCGATGATCGGCTGCGACAGCAAAAACAAAAACGTCGTCAGACGATTGCGCAGAAACGGTGCATGCATCGCCAGGCCAAGCGGCATCAGCGACGGGTTGACAGCAAACCGGCCGGCGAACCCCTTGTGCACCAGCGGATCGACGGAGTCGGCATCGCGAAAGACCTTGCCGTGCCAGCGTGCCACCTCCAACACGCCGTCCAGGGCGTGGCCCGAGGGCAGCTCCGATCCCGCCCACTGGCCGATCATCTCGTCAACTGTGACTGCAGGGAGGCCGTCATAGATCGCCAGCCCCTCCTCTGTCGTCTTCGATTCGCCCCAAAGGTCCTTGACCGTTGTCATCACGCTGCCTTTCCCTCGGCCATGGGATTTCACTGTTGGCCGTATTTGTGTCAACGAGGCAGCTGAGATCGGCCCAGCATACTGGCGACAGCCTTGCGCATGCAAAGGGCAAAAAGAAGTGGAGACTTTCCGTGAGCGAACTTTTGATAGATGACAAAGACGGCGTGACGACCATCACCCTTCATCGTCCGGATGCGATGAATGCCTTCACGCCGACCTTGCTCGAAGCCTTGGTGAGCGCACTTCGTGAGGCCTCTCGAACGGCCAAGGTGATCGTCTTACGCGGCGCGGGCCGTGCCTTCTCGGCGGGTGTCGACCTCAAAGTGCTTCAGCAGGCGACCCTGAAACATGGTCGCGTCGGCGGCGTCTTTGATGGCCCCGCGTCCGAGGCCGCAACCGCCGTTCGGCAAGCCAGCGTCCCCGTGATCGCGCGGGTGCACGGCGCATGCTTTACCGGTGCGCTAGAGATCGCGCTTCACTGCGACTTTATCCTCTGCACCAAGAGCACAAAGTTTGGCGATACCCATGCGAAGTTCGGCATCCGACCCACATGGGGCATGAGCCAAACCCTCGCCCATGCCGTGGGAACGCGGCGCGCAAAGGAGCTCTCTTTCACCGCACGGACCTTCTCCGGCGAAGACGCGGTGCGGTTTGGCCTCGCCAACGACGCCTATGACAGCGAGGAGGCGCTCGACGCAGCCGTCACGGACCTCACCGCGCGGATCGCGGCCAACTCGCCGGGCGCCATTGCTGCGTATAAAGAGCTCTTTGCCCTCGCCGATGAGAACAGGCCGCTTGAAGACGCCCTCAACGAAGAGATCGCCCGCGACTTCCCCGGGATTACAGACACTGAGGAGCGCCTTGCTGGCTTTGGTCGCTAGAGCGATCCCTGTTTTGCGGCAGGCCGTGTAACCTCATCGCGTCCCAGCGCGGATAGCGGGCTGAACCTTTTGGAGCACCCGCTATGAAACATCTTATCCTTGCCGCTGCTGCATCTCTCGCGACACTATCCGGCGCCGCTTTTGCAGAAGAGATCATCGCTACGGGGACGTTCGAAGACTCCCGCCAGCATGATGGCCAGGGCACAGCGACGGTCGTCAAACTCGACGACGGCCGCACCGTCGTCCGCCTGTCAGAGGACTTCCGCACCGATCGCGGCCCCGACCTCAAAGTCTGGCTGGTCGAAGACCAGGTGATCAACGCCTCGGACGTCACCGACGACAATTACATCAGCCTGGGCGGGCTCAGCCGTGCCCGCGGCGCGAGCGAGTACGAGATCCCCGCCGATGTCGACATCGGCAATTACCGCGAAGTGGTGATCTGGTGCCGTGCCTTCCGTGTGCTGTTCACCTCCGCCGAGTTGTCAAGCTAAGTTTGCTGCAACTGGATCTTGCGTTCTCTTTTCGTTCCTGTCAACCTTCGGCTGGAACGAAAGGACATGCGCATGGTTGCTGAGGTCACCACCTTTGCCTTTGAGGGCGTTGACGCCCGCGAGGTGACCGTGCAGGCCCATCTCACAGGCGGGCAACCAAGCTTTGTTATTGTCGGCTTGCCCGATAAATCCGTAAGCGAAGCAAAAGACCGGATTTCCGCGGCCTTCAGCTCGATGGGCCTCGGGCTCCCGCCGAAAAGGATCACTGTCAATCTTGCGCCCGCTGATCTGCGCAAAGAGGGCAGCCATTTCGATCTGCCGATCGCCCTCGCTTTGATGGCCGAAATGGGGGCGATCCCGCGCGATGCGGTCGAGGGGATGGCGGTGATTGGCGAGCTCGGCCTTGATGGCTCGATCGCCAAGACCACCGGCGCCCTGCCCGCGGCCGTCGCCGCCAATGGCCTCAATCTCGGCCTTATCTGCAGCAAGGCTTCGGGGGCGGAGGCGGCGTGGGCTGGCGGGGACGCGGAAGTCCTGGCCGCCGAGAGCGTTCTTCAGCTCACCAATCATTTTAAAGGAACGCAGGTCTTGGCTGCTCCCAAGCCCGGCGCGATCACCGAGCCTGATGAGGTGCCAGACCTCGCCGATGTCAAAGGGCAAGAGACCGCCAGGCGGGCTCTCGAGGTCGCAGCGGCCGGCGGGCACAATCTGGTGATGGTTGGGCCGCCCGGCTCCGGCAAAAGCATGCTGGCCGCACGGCTACCGGGCCTCTTACCGCCACTCACCCCTGCTGAGATGCTTGAGGTGTCGATGGTCCAGTCCGTCGCGGGACTGATTGACAATGGCGCACTCAGCCGTGCCCGCCCCTTCCGCGCACCGCATCATTCAGCGTCCATGGCCGCCATGGTCGGCGGGGGCATGCGGGCCAAACCCGGCGAGGCCTCGCTCGCCCATCGGGGGGTGCTGTTCCTTGATGAGCTGCCGGAGTTTTCGCCCCAGGTGCTCGACAGCCTGCGCCAGCCGCTGGAGACGGGTGATATCCTGATCGCGAGGGCCAACGCGCATGTGCGCTACCCTGCCCGGTTCCAGCTCATCGCCGCGATGAACCCTTGCCGATGCGGCGCCAGCTGCGCGCGCGGCCCCTCCTGCGCCGCAAAGTATCAGTCGCGAGTGTCGGGGCCCTTCCTCGATCGCATGGATATCACGATCGAGACACCGCCCGTCTCGGCCTTGGACTTAGCCGCGCCCAGCACCGCTGAACCCAGCGCTCCGGTAGCACGGCGCGTGGCTCAAGCCCGCGAAGCACAACAGGCCCGCGGCAGCATCAACGCCCATCTGTCCGAAAAGGAGCTGAGCCGCGTGGCCGTGCCCGACGATGCGGGCCTTACCCTCCTGCGTCGTGCCTGCGAGGCGCTCAACCTCTCGGCACGCGGTTACACCAGGATCTTGCGGGTCGCGCGGACCCTTGCTGACCTGGCGGGTTCTGACGCTTTGAAGCGGGTGCACATTGCAGAGGCCATCAGTTTCCGGCGCCCCGAACCTCAACCTGTTCGTGAGAGGTTAAGCTAACGAACTTACTGGCGCTCAACGCTTTTGTGGCAAATCCGAACGACGTTGTTGCGGGGTTTCCATGGCAGGCTCATCCAACTCAACTGTTGCGCTTGATGCGCTTCCTGTTCCCGCGATCACGATCGACGCCAAAACCCATGTCATTGTGGAGCGCAACGAGGCTGCATCAGCCCTTGGCCTCCTCGCCGGCATGCCGTTCGGCAATGGGGATTGGCCGAATGGCTGGTCCCCCGAAGAAATCTCGAACGGCCGTCCCTCGCGGCTCATCCGCGACGGCGCAGGGCAACACACGGCACGCTCGTTCCTGGTGACGACCAATGATCGTCTCGGCAACACCACCTATATTCTGATCGACCAGTCAAACCAAACCGCCGTCAAGGCGCATACAAATGATCAGGGAACCGATCAAACGCTTCAATTCCTTGCGACAATGAGCCATGAGATGCGGACGCCGCTCAATGGCATCCTTGGCATGTCGGATCTTCTGCTTGATACCAAACTTGACTCGAACCAGCGCAACTTTGCCCACAACCTTAAGCAAAGCGGCGTGGCCCTCCTTGATCTGATCAACGCCATTCTCGACTATGCCAAGCTCGATACCGGAAGCATGACCCTCGCAGCTGAGCCCTTTGAGCCGGGCAAACTGATCGAAACCGTGACAGAATTGCTGGCGACCAAAGCAGCGGAAAAGGATCTCGAAGTCGCTGCCGTCATTCACCCTTCTGTCCCGCAAGAGCTTTTGGGCGATATCTCGAAGCTGCGCCAATTGCTCGTGAACCTCATCGGCAATGCGATCAAATTCACCGAAACCGGCGGTGTGATGGTCATGGTGGGAACCATTTCTTCCGATGATAAAAACTGTGTTCTGAGCATTGACGTCATCGATACCGGTGTCGGCATTCCGCGCACCTTGCTGCCGCGCCTCTTTGAAGCTTACTCCCGTGCGGAGGACATGGAGAAACGCTCCGTTGAGGGCACCGGACTTGGCCTTGCGATCGTCAAACAGCTGACGGACAAAATGGGCGGCACGATTGAGGTACAAAGCGAGGAAGATCGCGGCAGCACATTCAGCCTGCGGATTCCTTTTGGCGTGGTGACCAAGGCAGCGGAGCCAACCACTGTGACCACGCCCAACACACGGGTTGTTGCACTGACTGACAACCCCATCCTCGGCCGTGTTTTGACCATGCAGCTGAGGGCGAGCGGGTTCTCCGATGTGGAGTTTGTCAGCAGCGCAGCGCGGGCCCGTTGGCTTCTTGAGGCGAAAGTCGACAGCATTTTCCTGTGTGATTTCCCCTTCGCGCAAAGAGACCCCGATCTTGCGACCCTCAGCAAACGCAGCATTCTTCTCATCCCAGCGGGAGCACGGTCGAAATATGACAGCTTCAAACAGCAAGGCTTTGGCACCTACCTCACCAAACCGATGCGCCAACGGAGCTTTGAACGTGTGCTGTCGGGTGAGGACCTGTCCGAACCGCTGCCCGCAGCGGATAAGACCCAGGAGATCACCGAGTATCGCGGTCCCTTCGATATTCTTCTTGCTGAGGATAATGATATTAATGCGGTTTTAGCCCGGGCCGTGGTCGAACGGGCTGGTCACCGCCTCGATGTCGTCGGCGACGGCGCAGCTGCCGTCGAAGCGTTCAAGGAAAAGGCCTATGACATCGTCCTGATGGACATGCACATGCCAAAAATGGGTGGCCTCGAAGCGACGCGCCTGATCCGCGAGCATCCAGAAAGCAGCCGCACACCGATCATCGCGCTCACGGCGAATGCTCTGCAAGAGGATCAAGACGCTTGCTTTGCGGCCGGTATGGACGATTTCTTGAGCAAGCCCTTTGCGCCCAAAGCACTGCTTGCGATCATCGACCGCTATGCGGCGCCGGACGCGCTCTCGGGCAAGGCGGAGGCCAACCGCGCGGCGATATAATCGGTTAAGAGACGGCCTCGCGCGGTCACGACGAGGCGATCTTCCTCAACCGTGACCAGGCCGTCGCACGCCAGACCCCACGCCGCGTCCAGAACGGCATCGGCGGCGACCCCGAGGCGTGAGAGCTTGAGACCTGACGTGGGACGCAATCCGCCGCCCAGCACCTCGAGCCAATGATCATGCTCCGTGAGCGTTGAAACACCGATGCGGTCGGCTGGGGAAAGGTTGGGATAGGTGACGGGCTGCCTTTCGCCCTCGGTCGCAAATCGAGCTTCGGCGGGGCCCCATCGGCCAGCAGCGCCGGGGCCGATCCCGATCCAATCCGCATCATCCCAGTAAAGAGCATTGTGCCGAGCTTGGTGTCCCGGCACAGCATGGCTCGACGTCTCATAGGCGGGGAAGCCGGCCGCTTCTGTCACGCTTTGCGTCACCTCGTAGAGATCGGCGGCGTTGTCGTCCGGCATCGGAACAAGCGTTCCGCGCTTGGCGGCACGACCAAAGGCCGTCTGCGGTTCCACCGTGAGCTGATAAAGAGAAA
>JBCDLG010000106.1:0-9792 GCA_038745625.1 Pseudomonadota bacterium
GCATGCCTCAGTCGGCACCGGGCTCTAGACGCTCGCGTCCCAAGCCACCGCTAACGGCGTCTTGGCCATCCGGTGACGATCCCTTGCGGAACAGAAGATCTCCGGCGCAGACGCGCCTCCTCAAGGGGGCAAGGGACACTGCCCCTATCCCCTCCACCACGCAGGACTACAGCACTGGCAGGACTTCGTTCGGCGCAAGGCAAAAGTGCCCTGCCCCGTCCGCAGCCCGGCCATGCCCGCCTGCATAGTGCCCCCCTACCCCGGTCTCGGCGACGGCCAAGGGTTGCAGCAGCAGCTGCACGCCCTCGGCGTGATTTTGGAAAAGGAGACCAACATGACGGTTCAGCTCCACGCTCAACCCTATGATCTATCGGCGACCGGGTTCTATTTTGAGGCCCACGAAGAATACATCGAAAAAGCATCCGCCCTGCGCAACGACCACGGTGACCGCGTCGAAGAGTTTGAAATACAGTTCATTGATGGAAATGCCATTGATGGCGCACTCGCCGACGCCATCGACCTAAGCCAAGCCAATCTGAAAACCTACTTCGCTGCCATCGAGGCGTGGGATGATCATGACAAAACCCGCGTGATCATCGCGGTTGGCGAGTGTGGTTATGATTTCGACACCGACACCCAGCCCGGCGATTTTGACGTGGACATCTACCACCTGAACAGCCTGCGCGAGCTGGCCGAACAGTTCGTAGAAGACGGCCTATTCGGCGACATCCCTGAGCGCCTTGCACCCTATCTCGATTACGACGCCATCGCCCGTGATCTGGGCCACGATTACAGCGAAACCGAGATCGGTGGCCAACGGCTGATCTACCGCTGCGCTTGACAGGAGCGCAGCCCCAAACCGCCCGGCTCCCCAGAATGCAAAGGGCGGTTTGAGGGTGCGGTCCCGCGCCAAACCTCAAAATGGAGATCAACCAATGACCCAGACCATCACCACCACCATCACCGACCTACCCCTGTCAAAGCTGACCCCCGCAAAGGGCAATGTCCGCAAAACCAACACCGGTTCGCTAGAACCGCTGATCGCCAGCCTACGGGCGCACGGCCTAATCCAAAATCTCACGGTGCGCCCAATCCTCAACAAAAAAGGCCACAAAACTGGACGCTACTGCGTTGTGGCCGGTAACCGGCGCTTAGCCGCACTCCAAGCCTTGGCCGAGACCGGAGACATCGAAGCCGAAACCCCCCTGCCATGCCACGTGCTGGAAGACGCCGACGATACCGAGATTGGTCTGGCGGAAAACGTCATGCGGGTGGCCATGCACCCAGCCGACCAGTTCATCGCCTTCAACGCTCTCGCAGAAGCTGGGACACCCGCAGAAGATATCGCCGCCCGCTTTGGTGTGACAGCGCTCTTTGTGAAACAACGGCTCAAACTCGCCCGTGTTAGCCCAGCCCTGTTTGAGACCTACCGCGAGGGTGGGATGACCCTGGATCGGTTGATGGCCTTCACCTTGGTCGAGGATCATGCCGAACAAAACCGCGTTTGGGAGGCCCTACCCACTTGGAATCGCAACCCCAGCACCATTCGGCGCGCCCTCACCGCCGAAAGCGTGCCAGCTACCGACCGGCGGGTCATACTGGTGGGGCTCGACCGGTACGAAGACGCAGGCGGCAACGTACAACGCGACCTCTTCGATGACCGCAATCAAGGTTATCTCACCGACCCAATCCTCTTGGATGAGTTGGTGCAAGAACGGCTCGAGCAAGAGGCCACAGCACTTACGGAAGCCGGTTGGGCGTGGGCAAAAACCATAGCCGATATCGACCATAGCGCCCTAAGTGAATTCACACGCTGTTACCCCGAAACCGTTGCCCTCTCTGAGGCGGATCAATCGGTCCTAGATGCTGCCACCGAAGCCTACGATACCTTGCTTGAAGAGCATGACGGCGAACCGGAAGATGAAGCGATCCGAGTTGAGATCGACCGATTGTCCGACGAAATCGACCGGCTCACGGCATTGCAACAGCACTGGTCCGACGAGGTGAAAGCCAGACATGGCTGTATAGTGGGACTAGAATGGGACGGGTCTCTCCGGGTCGTCGAAGGACTAGCCGAACGGCAGGACGAACCGGAAACCGCGACCCCAGCCAACGACACGCAGGCCACCGATGACAGTGGCGACCCCCCTGCCCCACACGCCAAGTTGTCGCCAAAGCTCAATGCCGAACTGATCGCGCACCGCACCGCTGCCATACGCGCGGAGCTTCTGGAACGGCCTGATCTCGCCTTAAAGGTCACCGTTCATCGATTGGCACTGGCAAGTTTCTACGCCCAAGGGTCCCGCAGCTGCCTCGCCTTGCGCGCAGAGAGCGACGATCTCAAACGACACGGAGACAGCGTGGCAGCCAATCAGGGGCTGACAACGATGAAGGAAGCGCGAGACCGTTGGCGACTTCGCCTGCCAGCCGAGGCCCCTGCCCTGTGGGACTGGCTCCTATCGCAAGAACAAGACACATGCCTCGAACTTTTGGCCTACCTTACCGCCAGCGCCATTGAGCCAGCTTGGTCTGGCGACCCAGCTCAGCGCCATGTCGATCAATTGGCCGAGACCCTCGCGCTCGACATGACCCAGTATTGGCAAGCCGATCCTGCAACCTTCTTTGGCAAAGTGACCAAGGCCACCATTCTCGACGCTGTGCGCGAGAGCGTGTCGCCAGAGGCGGCAGAGAACTTGGCACGTTTGAAGAAGGACGCACTGATCCAACATGCGGTTGATCGGATGACCGGCAAAGGCTGGCTTCCAAAACCGCTGCGCAAGCTGGAAAACCCAGACAAGGCCTTTGCTACCTAGGCCTGGGCCGCACCGTCAGCCAGGAAGGGCGCTCTATAGGAGCGCCCCAAAATTTTTGCGGCGGCTTCTGAGCCGCCGCTTTCGCATCATTTCGACATCGGTTTGATGTCTTCGTGATGCTCTTATGAGATCCCATTTCCTGCAAAAGCAACGGCCAGTCTTCGGATTTACTGCGTGCTTTCATCGGACATCGGCACACTCGATGGATTGTTTTCATTGAGGAATTTGCCGATGCATACGCGCCGCGAAACCTACACGGTGGTTCCAACACGCTTAACGTGGCTGCCAAAATTCAGCGATCTCGATAAACGGCTTGATAGCGGCAGCCTCACGATGATCGTGGTCGGTGGTGATCACGTTGGCGATACCATCACCCTGCCGATCTCCCGTGAGGGCATTAGGCAGCTCTGGGACGAGCTGCTCACCCCTGAGCAACAACAACGACGAACCGCACGCGGGGCGACCGGCAATCGGCTCGATGAGATCGTCCCCATCGAAATGTCCCTACCACCCCGCGGTCCTTTCGCCATTGATGTCGATCCAGCGCGGCGCTTCGCAAGCCTCTTGCGCTCTGTCACTGCCGCCGATCCCCAGCCAGACACGACGTTTACCGGCAAGCTCGCCCCAAAAGTCGTCCCGGAAACAGCATCAACCCCCACAGAAGCCCAAACGGAGATGACGCCACTTTCCTTCACCGGACAGCCCATCGCGCTGCTATGGCCCAGGGGAGATCGAACACGGCTCGACCAAACCGCCATCATGATCACGAAAGATGTGGAGACTGGGAACACGCACAGCGTACCGCTCGGCCTCACTAACATCGAAAACCTGGTCCGCCAGCACATCCCAAAGGCCACTTTCGCCGCGCTTGGCATCACTCATACCGATATTCTCAAGGTCGAGCGGGACTTACCTGAGCAAATGGACCTCCAAGCCCTGCCAACGCTGCTGATTGACCATGTCAAACCTGATCCAAACCGCCCAGGCGTCACAACGCTCAAAGCCGTAGAGGCACAACGCCCACAGCCGCCAGTCCACAAAGACTGGCTTAGCTATATGCGAGGACGGGAAGACGCACGCCAAGCGCAGGGCCCAACGCCGCCAAAGCGAAAAGGACCCTGATGCCTCCCTGGTGTTAGATCGATGTCTCGATAGAATTATGTTGATGTCACCGTGGCATCATGCCGACATCATAATGGCTTCTTTCTGGCACCCTGTGAACATCGGATCGACATTGCCTAGCTGGCAATCGCCAATTTCCTGCGCTTCTTCTTCGGTTTTGCCGTACTGGAACGCCAGCGCTGCAACCGCTCCCCTGCCCCTTGCAGCATCAGCAACGCATCAGCTTCAGCCTCGTTGTCAATATCATCGGTCTCCTCCTGGATTTCCCGATGGAGAGCAATCTCGTAGCTTGAGACCTGGCAGAGCCGCTCCAGTGCGTATTGCGAGGGACGCATATGGGCCAAATGGGCGGCGTCCTTGATCAGGTCCGCCTCTTCTTGGTTCAAACTCAAATGCAGCGTGATCCGTCTGGCCATATCGCCCCCCTTTGTCCACGCACCAATCGACCCCAAGGACCGAGACAAGCGTTTAGGCTACTCAATACCATTATTCTTTTCAATGCTTTAGCGTTCTTTAAGCCCATCACGTTCACTTGCCAGCGACATGATGCAGTAGGGTTCCCCTGCGCGCTCAGAGACCTATCCGAGCCCACAAAAATCTCGCATATCGGACATGCTTGACCCGCAGCAAAGCTCGAAACAGCTCGTGAGCACTGGCTTGGTGGCGACGATCTGGGCTGTTCCCGTGTCCGGCGTTTCTAATCGGCATTCATGCAAGCCCGTCAGGCCTGCACCGCTCTTGAAATGACCTGATCCTTGTCGCCGTCGGCAGCGACGATCAACCACGATCTTCCCCAGCAATACGTCGCTTCCTCGCGCAGCAAGATCGCAGTCAAGCCGGTAAACCGGTGATCGACGCCACCTCAGCCGGCGACTGTCGGGGGTCATCGAGCGGCACAAGCCCCACCGGGCCCGCAGCCCTCACCCTGAAACGCCAAACAAGGAGATAAACCATGGCGATCATCGGAACCTTCACCCAACGCGACGCGCAGTTCATCGGTACCGTGCGGACCCTGATCCTTAACGAGGAGATCACACTGATCCCAATTGAAAAGAACTCTGAGGCCGCGCCGGACTACCGCGCCGTCGCTGGCCAGATCGAGATTGGCGCCGCCTGGCGCAAAACCTCGAAACAGCAAAACGACTACCTGCTGGTCAAACTTGACGACCCGTCCTTTGACGCCCCGTTGGTGGCCCGGTTGGTGAAAATGGCCGAAGGCTGGCGGCTCCTCTGGAGCCGCTAAGCCGGGCCCTGGGCGGTGCCTCACCGGCACCGCCAAAATTGCGCGCCTGTGGCACGTGCGTCACGGCGATGCCGTGCAGATGCTAGTGCGATGCTACACTGGCATTGCCATGACATCACGTTGATGTCATAGTGACACAAAAGAGCAGTCAAACACAGGAAATCCCATGATTATCACCGTGGGCGGGATCAAGGGCGGCAGCGGCAAGACCACCGTCTCTACCAATCTCGCCGTCCTCCGAGCGGTCGAAGGCCGCGACGTCCTTCTCGTCGACGCAGACGACCAGGAAACCGCCTCTGACTTCACCATGCTCCGCAATGAGCAGCAGACCGACGGTGCTGGATATACCTCCATCAAGCTCAGTGGTGCCGCCGTGCGTACCGAACTGCAGCGCCTGGCCCCCAAATACGACGATGTGGTCATCGATACCGGCGGCCGCGACACGACCAGCCAGCGCGCGGCGCTGACCGTCAGCGATGTACTCCTCGTACCGTTCGTGCCGCGTAGTTTCGATGTCTGGACACTTGAGAAGGTCAGCCAGCTGGTCGGTGAGATGCGCGCCGCCAATCCCAATTTGCAGGCCTATGCGTTCATCAACCGGGCTGATCCGCGCGGCCAGGACAACGCGGAAGCGGAAGAAGTCATCACCGAAACCGATGAACTGAGCTTGATCCAAACACCGCTTGGCGCTCGGAAAGCCTTTGGAAACGCGGCAGCACATGGTCTAGCCGTCACCGAACTGAAGCCCCAAGACGCAAAGGCAACCCACGAGATGCTGACATTGTATCGACATCTATTTGATGTCACAACGACATCCAAGAAGGCGGTAGGAGCGTAATCATGGCATTGGCTCGAAAGCCCAAAGCAAAGACTGCCGAAAAAGACGAGAAGTCAATCGAAGCTCTCATCAATCGTGGCGGCGGCGTCCCAAGCGAAGCTACTGGCCTACAAGACGGGGCAGGGGAGGGGGCGCTTGTTCGCGTCAGCTTGCGGCTGCCAAAGAACCTCGCCGACCAGATTGAGACGGCTGTCGAGAACAGGGCTATCCGAACTCCTCGTCACACCTGGATACTCGAAGCGATCCACGAGAAACTCGAGCGCGAGGTGGAGCATTGATTTCACAAAGACATCAATCTGATGTCTTTGTGGCGTCATACTGACAGCGTCCTATGTCCAAACGCCGATACATCGACAGCCAATTCGACCTCTTCGTCCTCAGCCTGACCGAGTTCAAGCTGCGCGATAGCCGTGAGACCATGGAGCGGCCCTTCTTCTCGCTCGCCAAGCGGAAGCGCCTGAAGCCCATCGAATATGAGAGCGACGATGTGTGGGTGAAGGTGGAGCCCCACCAAAACTACGGCATGGCAACCATCTGGGACGCCGATATCCTGATCTGGGCTGCCTCCGCCCTGATCGACATGAAGAACCGTGGGGTCAATGATATCCCCCAGGAGCTCCATTTTCAGCCCTACGACCTGCTGAAGTCCATTAAACGGTCCACCGGTGGCGAACACTACCAAAGGCTCCGTGACGCGCTCTCACGGCTGCGCAGCACCAATATTCGCACCAACATTCGGGCACCAAAGGGGAAGCGCTTCGCCGAGTTCTCTTGGATTTCCGAATGGACTGACCTCGTCGATGAGACAACCGGGGAGAGCCGCGGCATGTCGATTGTGCTCTCACAATGGTTTGTCCAAGGCGTGTTACAGAATGGCGGCGTGCTTGCCATCGACCCGGAATACTTCGCGATCACCGGCGGGCGAGAGCGCTGGCTATACCGGGTTGCCCGCAAGCATGCCGGTGGGGCAGGGGAGGCGGGGTTCGCGATCACCCTGAAAACTCTCTACGAGAAGTCGGGCGCGGAAGGTCCCTTCCGCCGCTTCAAGTTTGAGCTACAGAAACTGGTGAAGCGCAACGATCTGCCTTCCGTGCATCTCGCTTGGGAGGAACCCGACGGCCGTGAACCGCGTATCCGCATGACCATGCGCAGCGCTCTCGCCGTCGGGGATGTCATCGAGGAGCCTAAACCCACAAAGAAACGGGCACCACGCCCGCCCAAGCCCAAAGAACCACCGCCAGGCGAGCCTATGGCGCTCTTCATCCGCCGTGACCTAGACGACACTACCATCGCCCGCGTTCGTAAGGACTTCCCAGGCTGGGACATCTACGCACTCAAAGCCGAGTTCGACAGCTGGATCGATGGCGATCCCAAGCGGATACCAAAAGACTATCGCAAGGCCTTCTACGGCTTCGTGCGGCAATACAACGAACGCGAAAAGCATATTCTTCGCGGCTGATGCTATAGTGATGTCACCGTGACATCGGGAAGATGCCGGGGCGGCAGTACAACTCTGTCCGAAAATACATAAAATCAGTATCTTAGCTGAAGTGTTCCCAATAGGCCGTCAAGACATTGACATGATAGCGAATCACTACCCAGATATGCCTTCAGGCGGCTAATCAGGACTCTAACGCCTTGATTTTACGAATCGGGAGAGTGATCACTGTGGATAACTTTAGATCAACGGCCTATCGGGAACAAACCAACGGCCTATTAGGAACGGGACGCACGGCCTATCAGGAACAGATCCACGGCCTATAAGGAACGGCCTGCTCCAGCAAGTTGTTGCAAAAGAAGAAATTTTTCCGATCTGCAAGTGCCTTAACTCTATAACTGACTCTCTTATAACTCTCTAACCGTGTCCATCGCCAAAAAAACCCTGGCTAGCCGAGCAGTGGGTTATCATCGAAGCGGCCTTCAAACTCATGATCAGCGTAATAAGTGAGCTTGTCAGCGACGAGCCCTGGTTGACCTTGCATGAGAATGATCTGCTGATGAGCAGGCAAGCGACGCACCTCATCAGGTGTCATCAAGGATCGACCTTTCTCTGAGATCGAAACACTGGTTCGGCGCGATCCTTGCTCGGTCTGAGAGGTCACCAAGATCGTTTGCTCACCAAGAATACGGCTGACGTATTGAGTGGTGAACTGATCATTCAAACCAAAGAACTGAACGGTGCCAGCGTTACCAAGAAACGTCTCCCATCGGTCACGATAGAGCGCTTTGAGCTGGTTCAAGTCCTGCAGAACTACCCAGAGCTTCACACCAAAGCCCCTGATCTGACCGACAGCGTTCTCAATCGAGCGCATGTAGCCAAGTGTCGCGAACTCATCCATCAAGAAAACAACCGGTCGCTTCGGCCGCGTGCGCTCTCGCTCCATCCCTTCCAAAGCCATCCCGATCATCAGCCGCAGCCAACGGCTATGCGTTCCCAATCGAGCGGCTGGTAGGCAAAGATAGATCGTCGTTGGGTTGCGCTTCAAATCCGCGAGTTCAAAATCCGTCCGCGCAAGAACCCGTTCCATACGAGGACTTTCCAAGAAGTCAGTCGATACACGCGCTGTCGCGCGAATCGAGCCGAATTGCTTTTCTGGCATCGCAGACAGTGAGCGAGCAATGCGAGAGACAGCCCCGTTTGCGCCGACATTCGTGGTCATATCTTCCAAGAGAACCGCGAATTGATCGGCATCAAGCGTCAATAACCGGCGAAGGGTCATCAAGTTCCGCTCGGCATCATCGATGCCATAGTCCGTCGCAATGTGCAGGATCACTCCCTGGAGAAGGTTCCGCGCCTCCAAGCCCCAATAGGGATCAGAGCCCCCATCATCGAACACAAGGGCATCAGTAACGAGCGCTGCATCCTCGACGATATCCGGGTTGTCAGGTGTCAGCATAGAAAGTGGGTTAAACGAGGCCGATGGCGTCCCCGACAAGCCCCATGGGTCCAGAACATGGACGGTCTGACCCATGGCAGCCCGACGACGCGCAGTGATCGCCGCCAGCTCCCCTTTGGGATCTATGGCCAACACTGACCCCTCATAGGCAATCAGGTTAGGCACAATCACAGAGACGCCCTTGCCAGCACCGTTGGCCGCCACAGTGACCATATGACGAGGGTCTGGGTTTGCGAGCACTTTGCCTGAAAATTGATCAGGCAGGTCAGGTCCGGCACGGCCGATCAAGAGACCCTCAGCATGTACCAGGCCATCCAGGTCCTGCATCAGTCGTGCTGAGCCGTAGGAATCCAGTTGAACGGGCTTCTTGGACCGTCGGAACATCAACGAGAACACGGAAAGCCACGCTAGCAAGAGAATGCCGTTGCCGCTCATGTCGTCGAGAAGGACGCCCGCCCGTCCAGCCGAGACGCCGGCAACATTCACCATCCAAAGGAAGTGACCTAGTATGAGTAGAGGGGGCGAGAGCGCCACCATGAGAACATCAAGGCGGCCAGCGGGTGTCGAACAAGGCTCAAAGCTCGGGGCAGGGCGACGCCATGCCGTGTAGATCGCCCACAGTGCCCAGACGACCGCGAGAACGAACAAGCTGTCCTCAGATCGGAAGCCAATCAGCAAGATCCCGATGATTGGCCCAAGCGCATAGCGGATACGTCGCGGCAGACAGGTGAACGGCAGAGCAAATGCAAAATGCAGAACCTGGGCAACAACCGACATCGACGCGCTGCGGTCGCGTTCATCCGTTCCCGTGTCACGATTAAAGGGTTTGCCGATATCGGTCATGAAAGGTCTCTGAATTCCAACTCTTTGGGTTATATA
>JBCDLG010000107.1:0-9703 GCA_038745625.1 Pseudomonadota bacterium
AACATGTCGCTGGGGATCACCCTCCTCAAACGCCTGGTGCGCGAAGCCGCAACGGCGCTCCCAGGCTTCGATATCGAAATCCTCGAAACCCATCACAAGCACAAAAAAGACAGCCCCTCTGGCACAGCCCTCCTCCTCGGTGAGGTGGCTGCCCATGCGCGGGGGACGGCGCTTTCTGAAGCGGCGCGCTTCACCCGCCACGGCCGCGATGAAACGCGCAAAGCCGACGAAATCGGCTTTGCCGTCCGGCGCGGCGGCGGCATTTTCGGGGAACACGATGTCTCTTTCATGAGCGAGGGCGAAACCATCAGCCTCAGCCATCAAGCCTTGAGCCGCGAAGCCTTTGCCCGCGGGGCGGTGACGGCGGCAGGGTGGGTCATCGGCAAACCGGCCGGGCTTTACGGCATGGACGACGTGCTCGACCTACCGGCTGCGTAGGGCCGCGACGACGAGATCAACCCACCCGAGGATCATGAGTGTCCCGCCGATCGGCGTGACGGCGCCCAAGATCGTCGGCGCACCCAAAGCCATGGCATAGAGCGTCGCGGCGAAGAGGACGCCGCCGCCAACCATCAAGAAGCCCGGGCGGGAGGGAACCCGCGTCTGGAGCCCCATCGCGAGGCCAGCCACCGCATGGGTCATAAGGTAGAAGGTCGCCGTCTCCCACCATCCTAGAGCCTCCGCCGAGAGGACGTCCTCCAAGCCGTGGGCGCCAAATGCCCCGCACGCGACGGAAAGCCCGCCCGCCACACCCGCTGTTGCCGCCAGTCTCATCGCCTTCTCCCGTGACGTGGGCACCAAGTGTCCCTACGTAGGAGCGTATAGACGGTGCCCGGAGACATAGGTGAGCAACAATAGCGGTTTTTTGGCGGTGGGAACGCTTGCCATCGTGCTTGTCTTTTTCGGGATGAGGAGTTTTGACTCCGATGGCCGCTTCAACCCCTTGCGCGAGCCCCAGCGGCCGCGCCTCGAGGTGAACGCCGCGGGCGGCAGCGACCGCATCATTGTCAGCGCCAGGAATGATGGACACTTTTTGCTCGATACACGGATCAATGGCCGCCGCACGCCAATGCTGGTCGACACCGGCGCCAGCATTGTGACCTTACGCGCAAGCGACGCCCGCAAAGCAGGAATCCGTCCCGACGCCAGCGACTATCGCATCCCCTTTTCCACCGCCAATGGCGAGGTGCTGGGTGCAGCAGCGGTGCTGCCAGAGCTTGTGGTCTCAGGCGTCACGTTGCCCGAGTTGCGGGTGGTGATCCTCCCAGACGAGAAGCTCGACATGAGCCTTTTCGGTGTCAACGGCCTTAACCGGTTTGAGCGGCGCGAGACCAGCCGTGACGAGCTCATTCTTTATACAGAATGATCGACGAGATTGATCACCGCATCATGCGGGTGACGATCTCCGCTGTGTAGTCGACCAGTGGGATCACGCGGCCATAATTGAGGCGCGTGGGACCAACAACGCCCAGCACACCGACGATGTTGTGGTCGCGGTCCCGATAGGGTGCAGCAACCACGGAGCTTCCCGACAGCGAAAAGAGCCGGTTCTCTGCGCCGATAAAGATCCTTACGCCTTCACCATCGCGCGCCGCCTCAAGAAGGTCGATCAGTCCCTCCTTGCGCTCAAGCTCATCAAAAAGCTGCTGCACCCGTTCAAGGTCGTCCTGGGCACCGGCGAGAAGATTGGACTGGCCGCGGACGATCAATTGCTTGCCAGCAGGGCTAGCCGAAAGCTCCGCAATGCCGCGGCGTGCGAGCTCAGCGGTGAGGTCATCAAGCTGCGTCCGGCGGGCTTCGATCTCCTCAAGCACAATCCGCTTGGCGTCGTGCAGCGTCCGTCCCGCCAGCTGTGCGTTGAGGTAGTTCGACGCTTCGATCAGCGCGGTGGCGGGTAAGCCCCTGGGCAGGCCGATCACCCGGTTCTCGATATCGCCGCCCTCATCGACGATCACCGCCAGCGCCGTGGAATCGTCGAGACGCACAAACTCAAGGTGCTTGAGCGGCCGATCGGTCTTGGACGCGACGACCAGGCTCGCCATCTGCGTGAGGCCCGAGAGCATGCCTGCTGCGTGATCAAGCATGCCCTCCATGTCCCCCGCGTCGGCCTTGTTCTCGAGCGCCGCGCGTTCTTCGGCGGTGGGCTCGCCAACCTCCAGCATCCCATCGACAAAGAGCCGAAGACCACGTTCCGTCGGCAGGCGCCCCGCCGAGCTATGCGGCGCACCAAGCAGCCCCAGCTCAGTCAAATCGGCCATCACATTGCGAATGGTCGCCGGCGACACCCCAAGACCCGTCCGCCGCGAGAGCGTGCGGCTGCCCACGGGCTCCCCGCTCTCAAGATAGGCCTCGACCAGCTCCTTAAAAATGGTGCGCGACCGGGCATCGATGTTCTGAAGCGTGCTCACTTTTGTCTATGTAGCTGCACTCAAGGTCACTCAAAAGAGGTTTAACCAACGGCTGCTATGCAAAACAGCGCCGTAGCAGGTGCTGAGAGCAACTTTCCAAGCCCAAACCCTTGAGTTACATCGCAGGACGAGGCGCGGGACAGCTGAAGTCTCAAGAGAAACAGCGACAGTCGGCACGTTGGGCGTGAATTGAATGGGATATATCAACAAGATACGCACCGAGGGCCTGAGCGTCATCGTTGAGCGGCGTCTTCGCTGGTATAGCGGTATGCTGAGGGTCAACAACCGGCATGTCGGTCGGATTGTTGAGTTGTTGGGCGATCATGTTCGACTGGACGGGCTCAAATATTCTGTAGACTGTCCATTGATCTCGACAGCACACAAAAGCACGATCTTCTTTGGGCTTCACGAAATCGAAGAGCGTGCTTTAGCGCGAGAGCTTATTCCCGCGGACACACCCATCGTCGAGTTCGGCGGTGGCCTTGGCGTGGTCTCTTGCCTTTGCAATGCCAAACTTACGGATCGCAACGCCCATGTGGTGGTCGAAGCCAACCCGCAGATGGTTCCTGTGCTTGAGCGCAACAAAGCGATCAACGGCGCGGGATTTCGGGTCATCAACCGGGCGCTCGCCTACGATAGTGACTTGGTGCAGATGGATGTGCACGCGGAATTTGTCGCAAGCAGCCTGATCACCAACGACCACGACCAGACTGTGGACGTTCAGTCGACCACACTTGCGAACGTGCTTGATGGCGCAGGCTTCGAGACCGTTGGCATTGTTTGCGACATTGAAGGCCTGGAATCCGACCTCATTGAGCGAGAGATCTTGGGCAATCGGGCCGTAAAGTACCTGCTGGCCGAGATGCATCCGCAGTTTATCGGCCAGGACACCGTCGACACTCTCCTCACCAAGCTCCGAAGTGATGGCTTCCACCTCGTTCAGCAGATGGGCGATGTCGTGTTTCTCGAGCGGAACCAACAGCAGGCCTGAGCTTCATCCGCCTCTCCGCTCGGTAATCACACTGATCCTCGACGTGGGGAGCAGGCGGCGTTAGAGGCGGTTCTTTGACACCGAAAGCTCACGCCCATGCGCCCGTCCGGCCGGACATTTAACGAAATTCGCCCCGTCTCGATCGAAACTGGGGTCTCCCGCCATGCGGAAGGCTCGTGCTTGATCAAATGCGGGCATACCCATGTGCTCTGCACCGCGAGCTGGGAAGAGAATGTGCCGCCTTGGATGCGCGGCCAGGGCACCGGCTGGGTGACAGCGGAATACTCGATGCTGCCGCGCGCGACCCACACGCGGGGCCGCCGGGAGACAAAAAACGGCCCCTCTGGCCGGACGCAAGAGATCCAGCGCCTGATCGGCCGCTCTTTGCGCGCTGTGGTGGACTTCAAAACCCTCGGTGAGCGCCAGATCACGGTGGATTGCGACGTCATCCAGGCCGATGGCGGGACCCGTTGCGCATCAATCACCGGCGGCTTTGTCGCCTTGCGCGAGGCGGTCCGCTGGGCGCTTGAGGATGGGGTGATCACCAAGGATCCGCTGAAAGGCTCCGTCGCGGCGATTTCCTGCGGTCTCTACGGCGGCGGACCGGTGCTCGATCTTGATTATGATGAGGATTCAAGCGCCCAGGCCGACTCCAACTTCGTCATCACGGGCGATGGCGGCGTGGTTGAGGTGCAAGCCACTGCCGAAGGTGACCCATTTTCGGACGAACAGTTTCAGGCTCTCTTCACCCTCGCCAAGCAAGGCTGTGCTGAACTGACCGCGAAACAGAACGAGGTGTGATGTGGCAGATGGTAATGTCACGCTGACAACCCCCATGTTGGGGCCCGACGCCAAGCCGCTCCATCCGGAGACGAGCGAGGCGGACGCACGCATTCTCGAATGGCAGACCACAAGCCCCTACTATGTGCCGCCAGCGGACGCCGATAAGCACAAGCACATTGTCGACATCTTGATCCGTGAGCGGGCGATCAAGCTTTCCCAGTCAAAGCTGTGGCCGCTGTACCGCGCGACGCTCAACGAGCTGCTCGACTACCGCCGCGCCGTCCGCATGGTGAACACCGCGGGCCGGATGAACGCAGCCGAGGCCTTCGCCTACGCCTCGGACATGCTGAAGATGAAGCTCCAGGTCGAAGGCCTTGAGCACATCCCAAAAGACGGGCCCTTCATCATCGCGCTTAACCACCCGACAGGTATCGCGGATGGTTTGGCCGTGCACGATGCATTGGCAGGCTTGCGCGATGACGTCATCGTCTTCGTCAATGCCGACGCGATCCGGCTTAATCCTCTCATCACGGATAAACTGATCCCTGTGGAATGGCGCGATGAAAAGAAATCGCGCGCCAAAAGCCGCGAGACTTTGAAAGCCACCAACAGGGCCTTTGCCGAAGAGCGGGCGATCGTGCTCTTCCCGTCAGGACGCCTCGCCTACATCAACCCTGAGAAGCAAATGATCGAGCGGCCGTGGATGTCGACGGTGGCGAGCCTGCCCAAGCGCTACAAATGCCCGATCATTCCGGCGAACCTCATTTCACGGAATTCCTGGCTCTACTACTGGTTCAACAACGTCAATGAAGAGCTGCGGGACATGACGCTGTTCCATGAGCTCCTCAACAAGAAGAACCAGGTCTTTGACATCAAGATCGAACGTCCGATCACGGCGGATCAGCTGCTTGAAGACAATGACGAGGCCGCTGAAGAGCTCCGCCTCTATGTCACCGAAGGCATCCGCAAGGGCTACAGCCTCGAGGAATGGCGCGCAGCGACAGGTTAGCCGCGCCCACATTCACGTCAGCACTCTGATTTATCTAGCCTTTCGGCAATGGCAGTGCCAACGGTACTGAGCGCTTTCGTCGCCGCGCCGCCGCACGTAGGATCGCGTGAGGGGGGAGTGAACGATGAAGAGACGTCTATCCTGTGTCCTGGCGGCGAGCACGTTTGTCGTGTCGGCCTGGGCACAACAGCCCATCATTGATGTGCACGTGCATGCCATGCTGCCGACAAGCAACGGCCCCATTCCCGCCTTCGCCTGCGTGCCCATGGTTCCCAACATGCCAGCGCCCACAGGCGTACAAGACTGGCCCATGCAAATGGGCATGACGATGTCGAACCCGACGTGCGAGAACCCACTCGGCGTTCCGGAAACGCCTGAGGCGCTGATGCAGGCGACGATTGACGAGCTTGAAAAGAACAATGCCGTTGGGATCCTCAGTGGACCACCGGACCGCGTCAATGCGTGGAAGGCCGCGGCACCTGAGCGCTTCATCAAGAGCCTGCAACTGAACATCCGACGGGATACGTACTCTGCCGAGGAGGCGCGAGAATTCTTCGCTGACGGAGGATTTCTTGTCCTAGGCGAAGTCTCCAACCAATATGTCGGTATTGGGCCAAACCATCCTGATATGATGCCTTATTGGGCGATGGCCGAAGAGATGGGTGTGCCCGTCCAAATTCACATGGGCAGTGGCCCGCCGGGTACGGCCGCCTTCTACAAGGAGTATAGGCTCTCCTATGGCGATCCGCTGTTGCTCGAACCCGTCCTCGCGGAACACCCGAACCTCAAAATCTCGATCATGCATATGGCCGAGGGCTTCAATGACGAGTTGATCATGATGCTGTGGACCTATCCGCAAGTCTATGTCGACATTGGCGGCATCATGTGGGGTAAGGGTACAGACTATTTCTATCAGCAATTAAAATCGATCGTGGACGCCGGTTATGCCAACCGCTTGATGTTCGGGGCGGACGCAATGACCTGGCCGGGACTGATCTCAAAGTCCGTGGAGATCATCGATCAAGCCGAGTTCCTCACAGACGAGCAGAGGGCGGACATCATGTTTAACAACGCCGTCCGGTTTTTCGAGCTTGACGGCGATGAAATGCGGAACCGGGCGCTGGGACGCTAATCTGTGGAAGCTGAAGAGATATCCTGCTTCACCCACTCAAGAACGCTGTCTTTGTTCTGAACCATGTCGTCAAGGCGTGCGGGGATCAGAACATCAGGGTGCATCATATCAGTGTCGGTGTCGACGAAGCAAAAATAGCGTGTGGAAGAGATTGAGGTGCCCCGCTTTGAGGCCCTCCGCATAGGCATCAATATCTTCGTTCCATGCTGACTGGTCGCCTTGCGTCTCCGCGCATGCTCCCGCGATCATCACGATCACCCAACCCAAGACGATGGACCTTCGCATAGCTCTCACTCCGGCATGTCTCCTCCTGGGCGCTGCGACAGGCGCTATGCGCCTATGTCCGCCTGCAAGGCCTGGAGCGCGGCGACGGGATCATCAGCACCCGTGATCGGTCGGCCAATGACCAGGTGATCAGCACCCGCCTCTAGGGCGGCGCGCGGTGTCGCTGCTCGTTTTTGGTCGTCTTTGGCGGAACCTGCGGGCCGGATGCCGGGGGTGACGATCAGAAAGTCCGTGCCGAACCGGGCGCGCAGCGATTGCGCCTCATGGGGGCTCGCGATCACGCCGTCCGCTCCCGCCTTGATCGCGATCTCCGCCCGGCGCAGGACAAGGTCTTCAGCGGGGCCAGGAAGCCCGTGCTCTTTGATAACCACATCATCCCAACTCGTCAGCACGGTGACGGCCAGGATCTTGAGCCGCCGATCGGATCCGCGCCCCTGCACCGCGCCGCTGATCGCGTCGGTGTCGGCGTGCACGGTCAAAAAATCCGCACTCAGGCTAACGAGGCTTCGCACCCCCTTCTCCACCGTCACACCGATGTCGAGCAGCTTCGCGTCAATAAAGACCTTTTTTCCTTGCTCAGACAATCGCTGCGCCAAGTCATAGCCGCCGATCGGGAAGAGCTGATAGCCGATCTTATAAAACGTCCCCGCCTCGCCAATTCTCTGGGTTAGGGCCTCAGCCTCCGCCACCGTGGGAAGATCGAGGGCGGTGATAATCGTGTGGTTGGTCATGCTTTGGCCTTGCGCTTGGCTGATGTCTTGGTCGCGGGCTTCTTCGCACGCTGGGCAATCGCCCGTTCCTCCGGTGACGGTGTTTTGGGCTTGAACCCGCAGAGATCATCAACATCGCAGCGCCAGCATTCGGGCGTGCGCGCTTTGCAGACATAGCGGCCGTGGAGGATCAGCCAATGATGAGCATACTGAAGATAGGGCTCAGGCGTCCGTTTGGGCAGCTTGTCCGCCACCTGATCGGCGGTCTTCCCGCTCGCCAGGCCCGTACGGTTGGAGACGCGAAAGATGTGCGTATCAACGGCTATCGTTGGCTGACCAAAGGCCACGTTGAGCACAACATCGGCCGTCTTTCGCCCCACCCCGGGCAAGGCCTGCAGCGCTTCCCGGGTTTGCGGCACGTCACCGTCATAGGTCTCGAGCAAGATCTGGCTGAGGGCGACCACGTTCTTGGCTTTGTTGCGCCAAAGACCGATGGTCTTGATGTATTCAGCCAGGCCCTCCGCGCCTAAGGCCGCGATGGCTCGGGGCGTGTTCGCGACGGGAAACAGCTTCCGCGTTGCAGCGTTGACCGACACATCCGTCGCCTGGGCCGATAGGGTCACCGCGACCAACAGCTCATAGGGCGAGGCATATTCAAGCTCGGTTTCAGGCTCCGGCGCCTTCGCCTGGAGCCGCCGGTAGAACTCCTCGATGTTCGCTTTGGTCATCGGACGGGGCATCGCCGGGAGGTAGAACGCGCAGCTAGGGCTTGTCCAGGCAAGGAAAGGAACGCGCCATCGACCACTTTGTCGTTATCACAGGCTGTTCGGGCGGCGGGAAATCGGCGCTGCTGACCGCCCTGGCTGGACGCGGCCACCAGGTCGTGGAGGAGCCGGGCCGGCGCCTGATGCGCACGGGCCGCGCTGATCCGTACCGTGATCTTGAAGGTTTCGCGAGGGCTGCGATCACGATGAGCCTCGAGGACATGAGAGAGGCAGAACAACACCCAGGCTGGGTCTTCTTTGACCGCGGGCTGATCGACGCCGCGGCGGCACTCGCGTTCGTCGCCAAGATCGATCTGGGCGAGACGCTCCGGGGGCGGTCACGCTTTCACCAGACCGTGTTTTTCGCGCCGCCCTGGCAGGAGATCTTTCGCCCAGACGACGAGCGCCAACACAGCTTCCCATCGGCGGTTGATGAAGCTCTGCGCTTAAAGGCTGCGTATCAGGCCCTTGGCTATCAGCTTGCGGAGCTTCCAAAAACCAACGTCGGAGAACGCGCCGATTGGGTTCTCGCTCAACTAGGCCCGCCGAAGCGGCTCCGTTAGGCCGTCTCTCGCAGGTCCTTTTGGCGCTCACGGGCCAAGAGGCGCTCGAGCTCCGCCTCGCGTTCGCGCAGCTGTTCTTCAAGCCTGATCCGGTGGGTGATGTCGCGGGACACCGCCAGGAGCTGCACGATCTCGCCCTCGATGTTGGTCACCGGCGTGATCGTCACATCCCAAAAGGACTCACGCCCCTTGGCCGTGGGACAGCGCGCCTCGAACCGCACAGGCTCTCCCGCCGCTGCCTTCGCAAGGGCGCGGTTGATCAGGTCCTGTTGGTCCTCCGGCCAGAGCGACGACCACCGGGAATCCAGCACCATGGAGCGGTCTTCGATCTCCATAATGTCCATGCCATGTTCGTTGAGAAACAAGAGATATCCGTCCGCCGACAGGAGTTTAAAACAGTCCCGACTGTTGCGGACCATGCTGAGGATCACATCCGTGTCCTCGCCGATCGCTTGCAGAAAAAGCGTGTCGCCAAGCGCGCTACCAAGATCACATGTCATCGCCTCAGACCCCTCATCATCAGCAAAGCTACCGGACCATTTACGCTAACCTGTTGAAAGAACCTTTATCGTAAGACGCGACATCTCGCGGCCTTGTGACACGCGGCTCAGACCCGGATGATGATGGTGATGGTGGCGAAATCGATCATTGAAACCATGCCCCCGACGGCGGTGGGCAAGACGAGACTGGTCGGCCCCGATCCCGTCGATGCTGAGGACGATTTTCGGTTTCACGCCCTCCTTTTTCCCAATCGGTCGTTGTCGCCGGATGGCTTTCGCCGCGTGCTGGCGGTGGTGGTGGGCGTCAATCTGATGAACGCGATCATCTACTTCACGCTCGGCGCATGGCCGGTCGCGTTTTTCTGCGGCGTCGACATTCTGATCGTCTGGGCCGCCTTCAAAGCCTCCTACGCGCAGGGGCGGCGGCATGAGCGGGTGATGCTGACCCATGACGCATTGTGGGTCAGTCGCGTTCTGCCCTCGGGCCATGAGACCCGGTGGAAGCTCTCCCCCTACTGGACGCAGGTCGAGATCGACGACCCGGTGGAGCATGCCACG
>JBCDLG010000108.1:0-9615 GCA_038745625.1 Pseudomonadota bacterium
ACGGCAGCCAGCGCGAGCGGAAGTAGAATTCTGATCATTGTTAGGTCCCCTAGACTCTAACCATTCCTTAACAGTTCCTTAACGGGCTGCAAACCTCACCGGTCGCCATCAAGCGACGGAAAGGCTTCCGAAAGATGGCTCGCACGATCGGCCAGGGCGCGCTGCCGAGCATCGCTACGGGACTGAAGCGCGGCCACCGATCGCCGGATTGCAGTGAGGTGATCCTCGAGAGCCCGCGTTTGCTCATGCAAGGACTGAAGCTGGCCATAGAGCTTGCCATCGACCGGGCGCCGCCTGTCATTGGCGGGTGTCGGCATCGACCCGGCCGCCGTCGTGATCTGCGGAAAAGCAAAACGCCTGACCGGCACGACTGGGGGCCTGGGAACCGGATGGGCCGCAAAATAGGCAGCGGCCTCATCAAGGCGCACCGCTTCAGGGTGCACCTCGCGCCAGGCCGTTGGCGCCACACCGAAATCTTCGGGAAGAACCAGCGAGCGTCCATCCTCCATCGCGTGGTGGACAGCATCGTCAAACAGGCTGCCAATCAGGCCGATCAGCCCCCGACTTTCTTCATAGAGAACGCTGATCGCGGCATCGCTGAAGTCGAGTGCATGGTCGCCATGAACACGTTCCGCTGACAGAACTGCTGACGCGACGCGCTCCGTCTCACCCTCAGTCAGCGTCTGAAGAGCGAAATGCTCAATCGTGTGAAGCGCACACTGATAATCAGCTTCCTGCCAATGCTCAAGGTCGACGGTCATCACGAGATGAATGCCCTGGCCACCCAGGTCGAGCTGCTCATCAAGCTCCAGAAGATCGAGAACGAGACCTTCTGGTCCTTCATGCATGTTGGCGATCAGCACAAAGAGCGGCTCACCGAGCTCCGCTCTGTCTTCAGCAAAATCAATCAGTGCACCAACTGCATCAGCAGCTTCCGTCGGACGATGGCCAAAGGCAAGAAGGATGTCCTCAGCTGCGCGGTCACTCTGCAGCCAACCCGCCTCAAGCACAGCCACCGACAACGGGTTCACCCCGCGATGGCGCAGCCATGATCGGACAGCCGTTGATTTGCCGCTGCCGAGCGGGCCACTGATCAGCAATGGCACAGGGGCCTCGTCCCAATACTGGTCAAGGCGACCATGCAGGTCGTCCCACCCTTGAAAGCCAAAAAGAAAACCGCGGGCCCGGGCCTCAGCAAAGGGCGCCGCGCCATCACCCAGCTGCACCCTCGCCATATGCTCTCCCCGCTAGAAGGTCCAACGCGCGCCGATCGACACGCTGTTTTCTTCGAATTCAAGGAGCGTGCCGTTGAAGAGGCTTGAGACCGCCTGATTGGGATCATTGTCCCGCTGGAGGTAGCGATAGGACCCTGTCACAGCGAGCGAGCGGCTGAGCGTATAGTCAAAAATAAGCTGCGCCGACGTCTCGCGGGTTTCAAGGTCGGCATCGCTTCCCACGATGTTGAAAAAGCCTTGCTCTGTGATAACGTGATCAGCCGCAGCAGTCAGCGCCAGTCGTCGCGTGACTTGGCGGCGCACTGAGCCGGACACGCGAGTCTGATCATTGCCGCGATTGTTCACGATGGTCTCGCTGTCGTCGTCTCGCCGCGCCTGGCCTTGCAGCGTGAAGCTGGTGCGGCCGTACTCGCCCACCATACCAATCTGCACACGGGTAGACGGCCGCCCGGTGGCGCCCGCAAAAGTGACGGACTGGAGATCCGAAACGGCGAAGTTGACCCGGCTTGCTAGCTCATTTGGACTGAGATCGGACGAGCGGGTCGCCGCTTGCTCGATCAAAACGAGGCTTTGGCTGTTGCGGAAGACGTTGTTGCGCTGCTGATCCTGGAGGCTCGACGACAGAACACGGTTGACTTGGCCGTTCATACGCAAGCGCGGCGTGATACTGTAGTCCAAACGTCCATCGATCTGGGTGCCGTTATAGCGCTCGCCAACGCTTGCAGAGAGAGAAAGACGCTGGTTGGGATCATAGGTGAAGCCGACGCGATAATACGTACCCGAAATGTCGTCACCGTCTGGCTCGCCGACACTATCGGGATCGATGTCTGTGCCGGTGGGATCCTCGAACTCATTGTCGATCTCGTCGTAGCCGATCTCACCATCGAGCGTGAAGTTGGGAAACAATTGCCAAAAAAGCGCAACTGAGCCGGACAGCTGCTCAAGAGTTTGAGAAGCGAAGACCTCCGACTCATCCTCCTCAAACCGCCGGGCAAAACCGGCGATTTGAACCTCCAAGGGGCCGAAAAGATTACCGGTGGTGTAAGCGGCCAGCGCCTCATTGCTGATACTGTCGTTGACAGTCGACCGGTCACGGAACAACTCCGCGTCCACCGTCTCATCAACAACAAAGATCGAGGAATTGCGGTAGCGCAGCTCGAACTCCTGCCCCTGGTCAAACCGCATGAGGTAGACCGGACTAACAAACGCGCCGACCAGCACGACTTCGTTCGTATCCTGACCGGGCGCTGCCGCCGTCAGCTCGTTGCCCGCGAAGATCGCCTGCTCTTGGATGAAGCCCCCGGCCTCTAAGAAAAAGCGGTCGTCCACCAGCTCATAGGAGGCAAAACCCGTGAGGTTGGGGTCGTAGAAAGTCTGATCAAAACGACGTGTGCCGATCGTACCGGTCAACCCCTCGGTCACAGCGAAATCCGGCAGTCCCATGTTGGTTTGATCGTCATACCGCTCAGGAACATCGACGTCCTGTAGGTAGTGGCCCACCGTCATCGAACCCTGAACGATCGCCTCCAGACGGTTGCGCTGGAGAATCGACTGGCCGTTGAGGGTGGCCGTGATGAAATGGTTGCCGACCGGGTCGATATCGACGGTGTCCGACACGGGCACCAACACTGTCTCACCATCGACGGGAACACCCACCACCTGAATGTTGCCACCAGCGTCGCGAAACCGGCGCTCGTAAAGACCATCGTCAAACCGGGCATAGTTGTCAGAGTAGTTGTAGGACGTCGTCACAGACCATTGGTTGGTGACGATCTGCCGTGGCCCAAACCGGGCTGAAGGGATGTCTTCATCCGCGTCCGTCTGACCGAACGCGGCGTCAGGCAAGAGGCCGATCGCGCTGACGGCGACAGACAGTGACAGCAGCTTTTTCATACGCGCACCTTCCCCTCGGCATGAGAGGCCCCAGAGCGAGATCAAAACACCGATTCTGGGATCAGGATCACGTCACCCGGCTGAAGCGGCACGTCAGCGCTGACATCGCCCGACCGTAAAAGATCACCGAGTCGCAGTCTGTAGGTCTTTTTGTTCGTGCCGCGTCCACGGATCAATTTGGCCCGGTTGCCAGCTGCAAACTCGGTGAGACCGCCGACCGCAATCATCACATCGAGCGTGGTCATCCCAACCTGATAGGGGATCGCGCTTGGTTGCTGCGCTTCGCCGAGCACCCGGACCTGCTGGTCGAAAGTCGAGGAGAATCCGCTAACGATCACCGTCACCTGCGGTGTGCGAACATATTGCGCTAGGGCGCCTTCTAGATCCGAAGCGAGCTGCGCTGGAGATTTGCCCGCGGCCGTCATGTCCTCGACCAACGGCGTCGAAATGCGCCCATCGGGCCGAACACTCACTTGGGTCGAAAGCTCCGGCGCGCGCCAAACGAAGATCTGCAGATCGTCATACGCGCCAATTTTGTAGTCGGGGTATTCCTGCGAAGCGAGGAAATCGGCATCGACACCCTCACTCGGCGCCTTTTCCAGCCGCTCGCCCAACGGGTTCAGCGCACAAGCCGCAAGAAGGCTCACGGCCACCACACTCAGCCAAAACATCCGCACCAATCGAAGCACCATACCAGTCTCCTCGTCGCCCCAGTTCGCGCTCTCACCACGCTCTTTGGGCTGATTCAGTCGTCGCGGTGGACTTTCTCGCGGCGCTCATGGCGCTCTTGCGCCTCCAGCGAGAGCGTCGCGGTCGGGCGCGCCTCAAGTCGTTGGAGTGAGATCGGATCGCCCGTCTCAGAGCAGTAGCCGTACTCGCCCTCGTCGATCCGGCGGATCGCTGAGTCGATTTTGGCGATCAGCTTGCGCTGACGGTCCCGCGTCCGGAGCTCCAAGGCATGATCGGTCTCCGACGACGCCCGATCGGTTGGATCAGGCGCATGAAGGGTTGCATCCTTCATCTCCGCCAGTGTGTCCCGGCTTTGCTGGAGAATGTCAGCCTTCCAGTCGAGAAGCTTTCGGCGAAAATACTCGAGCTGCCGCTCATTCATGAACGGCTCATCATCGCTCGGGCGGTAGTCCTCTGTCTCCGCGATAGCCACGGTCACCTCCCGCATTCTTTACCCTGCACGCATCGCGATGGCTTTCATGAGCCTGCGATTGGCGCAGCCATTAACGACCTCGTTCGCTCAGAACAACCGTCTGGAGATCCTGTCCCGTCTTGTCGCGTTTCGGACTTCAAGTCTGGTTAAAAGGATGATCAAACATAGGGGCCATGTTACAGTTTGGCGGGTTGATGGGGATGACCATGCGAATTGGGCAAAATGGACTGGCGCTGATCAAGGATTTTGAGGGCCTTGAGCTTGAGGCCTATCAAGACATCGTGGGCATCTGGACCATCGGCTACGGCCATACTGACGCTGCTGGTCCGCCCGAGGTGACGCCTGGTCTGACGATCACCGAGGCGGAGGCTGAGGACATCCTGCGCGCCGACCTTGGCCAGTATGAAAACGCCGTCACCAAAGCGGTGAAGGTCGATATCACCCAGAATATGTTCGATGCTCTGGTGTCGATCACCTACAATATCGGGGTGAACGGGATGAAGGGGTCGACCTTCATCAAGCGCCTCAACCAAAAGAACTTCACGGGCTGCGCGGAAGCCATGCAATGGTGGAACAAGGCGGGCGGCCAGGTGGTCTCCGGCCTGAAGCGTCGGCGCGAGGCGGAATCTGATCTCTTCTTGCAGGGCTATGACGGCGGCGACCTGACAGAAGCCGATTCGAGCCAGGTGCGCGGCAACACGGTCGAGGAAAACTCGCCTCGCCGTAGCAATCTTGCGGGTTCGCGCACCATGAGCGGCTCAACGGTCGCTGGCGGCGCGGGTGTCGCAGCAGCCGGTGCGGCCATTCTCGATTCCGACGAAGGTGGCGACTCAAGCAGCAGTGCGGCCGCAGCGGATACGACGACGCCCAGCGAGACGGGCGCCGATCCAGCTGAAGACGCCTTTGCCGATATCGATCTCACCGAACTTGAGGACGCGACACCTCAAGAGCTGGCAGAAACGGCTCGCGACATTGGCGTCGAACTGAAAGAGCTTCGGGACGCCATCGAAGCCGGAGAAGCGGAGACCATTCCGGCCTTCCTCTCCGCCATTCGGGCGGAGAACATCAGCGAAGCGGTGGTTATCGTTGCCGGCGTGATTGCCGTGCTGGCCGCGATTTTCATCATCTTGGCGCGCATCGACGACTGGCAGAACCACAAGCGCTGATGGGGTCAGGTGCTGCGGGTGGTGGCGACCCACTCGTCGTCTTCCTGCACCTCACGCTCGAACATCAGGAAGTCGTAGTACCCGCAGCGCTTTTGCGTCGGGAAGTCCCGGCAAATCTCTGGCCGCGCATGGTAAATCGTGCAACCGCGGGTCTCGGTATCGAGAAACCGGCAGACAGAGCCGAAATGCTCGTCCCATTTGTGGCGTAGCACGCGCGGGCTGTCCTCATCGCCCTTCTTCGTGAACCGGGCCTTTGCCTCTTTCTTGGTCAGGCCAAAATGCTTGGCCAGGCGTTTCTGATCATCATCATCACAAGGAATATGCTCGTAGGAACAGCAATAGGCGGGGCATTTGATACAGTCGTACTTGATCGTTTTGGCCTTTGGGTTCATCGGCTTCATTTTTGGAAGTGCTCGCTGTCGAAAACAAGGACCTCGCCATGATCCCCCGCTATGCCCGCCCGCCCATGATCGAGCTGTGGAGCGACGCGACCAAATTCCGCATTTGGTTTGAGATTGAAGCCTATGCGGCTGAGGCGATGGCCAAGCTCGGCGTCATCCCTGAAGAGGCGGCAAAGGTCGTTTGGGAAAAGGGTTCGTGCGCGGAGTTTTCGGTCGAGCGGATCCACGAGATCGAAGCGGAGACAAAACACGACGTCATCGCGTTCTTGACCCACCTCGCAGAGCACGTTGGCGACGAGGCGCGGTTTGTCCATCAGGGCCTTACGAGCTCTGACATTCTGGATACGACGCTTTCGGTGCAGCTCGCCCGCGCATCGGATATGTTGATTGAAGGGATGGAGCGGGTGCTGACGGCGCTGAAAACGCGGGCGGACGAGCACAAGCATACACTCACCATTGGCCGCAGCCACGGCATCCACGCCGAACCGACCACATTGGGGGTGAAACTCGCTGGTTTCTATGCGGAGTTTGACCGTGGCCTCACCCGCCTCAAAACCGCCCGTGAAGAGATCGCGACCTGCGCTCTCTCCGGCGCCGTTGGGACCTTTGCCAATGTGAGCCCGGAGGTGGAGGTCTATGTGGCCGAGAAGCTGGGTCTCAAGCCCGAGCCTGTCTCGACCCAAGTCATCCCACGGGACCGGCATGCAGCCTTTTTTGCCGCGCTCGGCGTGATCGCCTCGTCGGTCGAACGCTTAGCGACAGAGATTCGCCATATGCAGCGAACGGAAGTTCTTGAGGCCGAAGAGTTCTTCTCGAAGGGCCAAAAGGGCTCTTCCGCCATGCCGCACAAGCGGAACCCCGTGCTGACGGAAAACCTCACAGGGCTTGCCCGCCTCGTCCGTTCGTCGGTAATCCCGGCGATGGAGAACGTCGCGCTTTGGCATGAACGGGACATCAGCCACTCCTCCGTCGAGCGCGGCATTGGTCCGGACACGACCACCCATCTCGACTTTGCGCTCCATCGCCTGGCCGGTGTCGTCGAAAACCTCGTCGTGCACGAAGAGAACATGCAGAAGAACGTCGATCTCCTGCGCGGTCTCGTCTTCTCACAGCGCGTGCTGCTCGCCCTCACCCAAGCGGGTGTGAGCCGCGAGGACTCCTACCGGCTGGTCCAGCGCAACGCCATGAAGGTTTGGGAGGAAGGCGCCGATTTCCTCAGCCTCTTGAAGGCTGATGACGAGGTCACCGCAGCCCTGCCCGCCGCGGACATCGAACCGCTCTTCGACATGAACTATCATACCAAGAATGTTGATGTGATCTTTCAGCGGGTGTTCGGAGGATAGTCCTTATGCTGCTCCGGGGCCTTTGGGACCCCCTTGCTCGGCATACAGCTTATGGGACAGAATATCGTCGCTAACGGCTCTCGCGGGTGCGATCGACAAGAAATGCGAACCCGACCAGCACCGTGTACGCCAGAAGTGCCGTTTGCGCGAAGGCCTGGATGGTCTGGTCTGCCGACGGTGGCACCTGCCCAATCGCCTGCATACCGAACATCACAACCGCCAAAATGATCGGTGTTGCCCGGCCAAAGGCACCCTTGGGCTTGGTCGCCCGCACATAAAGGATCAGGCCCAGCAGCAGGATTCCCGCTTCCAAGCTTTGCGACAGGAGCTGGTTACGCCACAGGCCAAAACCAACCTTGGGGTCCCCGTAGAGGAGCGGAAGATCTTCGATATGGACGATCAAGTCGGCGAACCAATGGGACGCCACGGCGAAGGCGACAACACCAGCTGCCACCATCCGCCGCTCCGGACGCGCAAGCACAACATATGCGACCGCCAAAAAGGCTGACCACACGACAGTGGCGGCAAGGCTATGGGTGTACGGCATGAAGTAAAGATCGAGATGGGACGCCTCAAGAAAATTCGGCACCACCCGCGCTTCTTCGATCCCGAGCAAGATGAAGATCGCCCAAAGATAGTCGACGAACTGCACTGCAAAAAAGAGGAACCAGAGCGGAACCTGCGTGGCAAAACTCCGTGCGCCGAGCGCTGCTGCATAGTGACCGACGAACATCTAGGCCCTCCCCTCGTCACCCAAACGATGATCCAAACGCCCACGCGCCGCAAGACCAGACCGCCGTGGACACCGCGGAGCCGCTGACCTAGCTAGTGCCGGTCGTCGCTAGGGACCCAACGTGCAAGAGATCGACGAGAGCCAACCTTTTGGTACGTACCGGCCCACCCCGCTTCAGGCCTGGGCGCATGGACGAGCGCAGCGTTTGCGTCGGCGTGACTGGATCGGTTTTCAGCTCCAAACCAGTCTTTTCAAACTCGCAGGCGGTAAGGTCCCCGGCGCTGTCTATGATGTGCCTGTCTTTGGCACGGAGAAGGCGCGGCTTCATCCGACCGGAAACATTTGCGAGAAGCGCTGCTACTCGGCGAGCCAGTTCTGGGATGACGAGGAGCGCGCGTTTCTGGCTGCCGCTCTTTTTGATAAAAATCATCCTGACACGCCTCTTTTTCTCGATATCGGCTCGAATGTGGGGCTCTATGGTCTTGCGCTTCACGCCGCGGCCCGCGCGAGGAACGAAGACTTTCGCATTCTTGCGGTGGAGCCCGATCCGACGCTCCGTTCACGCCTCAATTTCAACTACGAAGCCTCAGGCGTCCAGGATTGGTCTGTCGAGGCCGTCGCGATCACGCCGGAGGACGGACCGGTCTCTTTTGCAATCGATGAAGAAAACCGTGGACGGAATGCGATCGGCGGCAACACGGACGGTATGAGCGTGGAGGGGGTGACCCTCCCCAGCCTCCTTGCGGGTCACGGGATCACGCGCATTGACGCCATGAAGATCGACATTGAGGGCCACGAGATCGCTGCCCTGACGCCGCTTTTTGCGCAGGCGGAACGCTCCCTTTGGCCGAAAGTCATCTGTGTCGAGATCGACGATGAACGCAACGCCTCGCCAGCCGCCTTTTGCGAAGACAATGGCTACATCCGCGAGGGCGAGACGAAGATGAATGCTCTTCTTCGTCTACCCGACTAGGCGTTCGCGCAGCCTTTAGGCCGTGATGCCGCCATCGACATTGTACTGAGAGCCGGTGATGAAATTCGACTCGTCAGAGGCGAGGAATGTGGCCAGGGCCGCCACATCCGTCGGTTCACCGAGCCGGCGCATCGGGATCTGCTTGACCAGCGCCGCCTCCCCTTCTTCCCGACTACCGCGCAGCTCGACCATCGGATCAAGGATCGGTGTGCGAGTGAAGACCGGGTGGATCGAGTTGCAAGTGATCTGCATCCGCGCAAGCGCGCAGTAAAGCGCAATGGATTTCGACATCATCGCCACACCGGCCTTGGCAACGTTATAAGCCAGGAAATTGCCGTCAGCCACCTGTCCGGCCACCGATGAAATAATGATAATGGACGCAGGCTGACTGTCTTTCAGATAAGGCATCGCGGCTTGGGTGCCAAGGAACACCGAATCCATATCGATGGCGCAGACCTTGCGATAGGTTTCAAAGGTCTCGGTCTCAATGTTGCCGAAGCTGCCGATCCCGGCGTTGTGGACAAGGATATCGATGCCGCCCATCTCTTCGTTGGCCGCAGCAAGCGCTGCTTTCCACGCATCCTCATTGGTCACGTCATGCTCAATGCCCGCGGCCGCGCCCATCTCTTCGGCTGCTGCGGCGACTTTGTCCGTCTGCACATCAGTTAGGGTGACGTCGGCACCCTCGGCCATGAACATCTTGCCCATA
>JBCDLG010000109.1:0-9562 GCA_038745625.1 Pseudomonadota bacterium
GCGCAGCTTTTCGAGGGCGAGACGTTTGACGTCATCCTCGCCAACCCGCCTTACATCGCTGACGGCACCGAACTGCCGCCCAGCGTGGTCAATTTCGAGCCAGCGACGGCACTTTTCAGCGGGTCCGATGGCCTGACAGCGCATCGCGACGTCGCAGCCGTGATCAGGGAGCTCCTCTCGCCCGGCGGCAGCGCCTATATCGAAATTGGCAGCGATCAGGGCGCCCAGGCGATGGACCTCTACAGAGCAGCGTTGGCTGATCGAGACGTTGCGCTCCAGCAAGACGCCGCTGGGCTTGACCGGATGGTTGCGATCACGCCCCGGCCAGGCCTATAGGCCCCCATCTTCTTCATCGAAAAAGAACAACGACGAAAGCCCGAGCCCACCCATGTCCTTTCTTTCCATTCTGATCAGCACCGCCAACGCCCAGGATACTGCCGAGATGGCTCGAAACCAATCGCTGAGTACCATCGCGATGTTCGCAATGATATTCGTCGTCTTCTATTTCCTGATCTTCCGGCCGCAGAACCAGCAACGGAAGAAACACCAGGAAATGGTCAACAGCGTGAAACGGGGCGACACCGTCGTCACCTCTGGCGGGCTCGTTGGCAAAGTGACCAAGGCTTCCGATGAACCCGAAATCAAAGTCGAAATCGCCGATGGTGTGCAGGTTACGGTGATGAAGGGTACGCTCGCTGATGTTCGTGCCAAGACTGAACCGGCTGCGGCCAACAACAACTAAGGACGGACCGCCTTGCTTCGTTTCAACCGATGGCAGACGATTGGCCTTGCGCTTTTGATGGTGCTCGCGGCCTATGTCACCGCGCCGAACTTCTTTCCGAAAGATGATCCGCTGCCTGGGTTCCCGGGTACAGGTCTCACCCTCGGCCTTGACCTCCAGGGCGGCTCTTATCTTCTGCTTGAGGTGGGTACAGACGATGTTATTGATCGGCGGATCGACAATTTGCGCGCTGATATCCGTACGGAGTTTCGGCGGGCGCCGCGCCTTCGCTTCACAGGACTTGAGCGGTCAGGCGATGCCATCACCCTTCGCGTTCCCGAAGGCGAAGATTTCGAGGCGGCCGAGACGCGCCTGCGCCGCTTATCTCGCCCGCTGACAGGGGCGCCGGGCCGCAATCTTGCTGTCTCGTCGAACCCCGAGGCGCGGCAGCTCTCCGTCACGTTGACGGACGAAGCGCGGGAGAAGTATGCCAGCGATGCGGTCGAGCAGTCGATCACCGCAGTGCGCCGGCGGATCGATAATCTCGGTACCGTGGAGCCATCGATCCAAAAACAAGGGGACCAGCGCCTCGTCCTCCAAGTTCCCGGCGATGGCGATTCGGAGCGGCTGAAATCAGTCATTGGCCGGACGGGCCAGCTGAGCTTCCATATGGTCGATGACACTGTCGGGCCTCAGGAGATCCAGTCGGGCCGGATTCCGCCGCGCCGCCTGGTCTATCCGTCCACCGATGGCAGCGGCACGTTGGCGTTGTTCGAAACGCCGGATGTGACCGGCGACATGATCACCGATGCCTCGGCGCAGCCCAATCCTGACGGCGGCGGGTTTCAGGTGAACTTCGCCTTCGACAATCGTGGTCAGCGGCGTTTTGCTGACGTCACCCGCGACAATATCGGGCGGCGCTTTGCCATCGTCCTTGATGAGCAAATCATCTCGGCCCCGACCATTCAAACACCGATCCTTGGCGGTAGCGGGCGGATCACCGGGCGGTTTTCGCCCGAAGAAGCCACCGAGCTTTCGATCTTGATCAAATCGGGTGCGCTTCCGGCGCCTTTGCAGGTGATTGAGCAGCGTACTGTCGGGGCGGATCTTGGCGCCGACTCGGTACGTGCGGGCACGATTGCGCTGATCATCGGGTTTGCTGCGGTGGTGATCTATATCGCCTTCACCTATGGCCGATTTGGTCTTTATGCCGACATTGCGCTTTTCGCCAATGTCCTTCTGATAGCAGGTGCGCTGTCGCTTCTTGGCGCGACGCTAACCTTGCCAGGGATCGCCGGAATCGTTCTGACCATCGGGATGGCGGTGGACGCGAATGTCCTCATCTTTGAGCGGATCCGTGAGGAGGTCGCATCAGGTAAACCATCGGTGGCGGCTGTTGAGGCAGGCTATAAGAATGCCTGGTCAGCGATCCTCGATGCTAACCTCACAACATTGATCGCGGCCCTGATTATGTTCCAGCTGGGTTCAGGTCCGGTGCGCGGCTTCGCTGTGACGCTTGGTATTGGGGTGATCACCTCGGTCTTCACCGCTTTTGTCATCACGCGCGTGTTCGCGGGCGGCTATGTCCTCCGTGCTCGACCCAAAACGCTGAAGATCTGAGGTAGACTTATGGCTTTTCAGCTCATTCCTTCCGATACCAAGATCAATTTCGTTCAGTTCCGCTTTGTCGCGCTCGCAGTATCGACGCTTCTTTTGATCGGATCCGTCGCAGCTTTCTTTACCATCGGTCTTAATTTCGGCATCGATTTCCGCGGTGGTGTCACCGTCGAGATCGGCCCTGGTGAGGGTGAGGCCTTTGATGAAAGTAGCCTCACCTTGGCGCGTCAGGCCGTTGATGGCTTGAACCTTGGTGACGTCCGAGTACAGAACATCACCAATCCTGGTGGTGAGCAAGGGATTGTTGCCTTCATCGAGGCGGTGACAGATGGAGAGGACGGCGATACGCGCCAAAACGAGATCGCCAGCCAGGTGCAAGACGCATTGCGCGGTGCGCTGGGGGAAACCATCAGTATCCGGCGGGTCGATGTCGTTGGGCCGACGGTGTCCGGTGAGTTGATCCAACGCGGTGTGACCGCGCTTGTTGTCGCGATCGCCTTGATGCTCGTCTACATCTGGTTCCGGTTCGAGTGGCAGTTCTCTATCGGCGCGATCTTGGCGCTCACCCACGACGTGATCCTGACGATTGGCGTGTTTGCGGTCACCCAGCTTGAGTTCACCCTCGCGATCATCGCGGCGCTTCTCACCATCATCGGCTATTCGATGAACGACACGGTCGTGATCTATGACCGGATCCGCGAGAACCTCCGGAAGTTCAAAAAGATGTCGCTTAAGGACGTGATCAACCTCTCGGTCAACCAGACCTTGGGGCGGACGATCATGACCTCGCTGACGACGCTGTTGGCTGTGGTTGCCTTGTTCGTGTTTGGTGGATCGGTGCTCCGCGGCTTCAGCTTTGCGCTCATCTGGGGCGTCGTGGTGGGGACTTATTCCACCGTTTATATTGCCTCGCCGCTGCTTCTCCAGACCGGTGTCAAGCGTGACTGGTCCGAAAGCGGAGCGAAGGCGGATTCCGCGGCAGCGACTTGATGAAGCCTGAGCGGTTCGCGCCGCTCTCGGCGGATGATGTCGCCTATCTTTGGGCAGAGGTGGAGCGTTTTGAGCCCGATTGGCTGCTCATCTTGCCCTATGTGCCGGATGACGTGCGGGGGGCGTGGCTCGCCCTTTTGGGTTTGTTCGCCGAAGTTCTGACGATCCCTTCCCGCGTCAGCAATCCCGTGTTGGGCGCCATCCGTGTCGCTTGGTGGCGGGAAGCGATCGGCGAGGTCTATGGCGAGGGCCAACCGCGAAAACACCCTGTGGTCCTGTCGCTGGCGCTAACCATCAGTGAGCGTCCTGATCTTCGATCACGTCTTGAAAATGCTCTGGGGGCCATCGAGCCCTTTTTGGAGCCGGGCGATGATAGAGATTTCCAAGCCGCGTTTGCGCGGCGCTTGGTGCTCTATGGCGCGATCGCCCAAGCCTTCGCTCATCTTGAGGGAGCTGAGACAACGGGCGGCGAGGCTCTGGCTTTGCATGCTCTTGCGCGCGTGAAACCGGACGCGAATGCCGCTGCAACCGCCGAAGGACCTGAGCCGATCGCTAGGCGTTTTGCCCGTGCCTTGGCCGCAAAGCCCGAGATTGCGCAGCAGCTTCACGGCCGGATCACCGCGTTTCGCCGCCAAGCCGCCAAGAACCAGCCGCTGATCAACGCGCCCTTTGTCCTCGTGCGAAGCAAAGCAGGCGCAAGCCGCACCGTTCACAACCCACTTTTGCAGCGGCTCTTGCTCTTCAAATTTGTTCTGACTGGCCGCTTCTAGCGCTGCGCAAAACGGCCCGGGAAGGCCACCACGGTTGAGCTCTGATCGCCCGCGTCCCGGGCAGACGGACAAAGGCTTGCAAGCGGGCAGGAGCTGCAATCGGGTTTGCCTTGATGGCACCAGCGGTCCGAGATTCGCGTGAGCCCGCGGCTTAGATCGCGAAAATCCGTGCTCCGCCATTCCGCTGGTGACCGCTCGATCAACTGTCGCGGCAGGGCCGAAAGCGGCGCCCCGCGCTCGCTAAGACCCAACCGGCGAAGCGGGCGTGCGGTGTCCTGATCCACCGCCAGCACCGTCCGATCACGCCCTGTCAGGGTCAGAACCGCCGCCGCGACATCTTCTGTCACCTGCGGCAAGCGCACGAGGAACCGCCGTGCCATCTCCGCATCCAGCCGCTCAAGACCATCAAGGCTGAGGGCGCCAAACGCCTCCTCGATCCGCCGCAAAATCTCTGGGATGGCTGCAGCCTTCAGCGCTGCCGCGGGCACCGCGACGAACAGCGCTTCAAGATCCTGAGCCGGAGCATCCCGTAGGCTCACGAGCCGCGGATAGCGATCGCGCAGCCGCCGGTAGGATGCCACCGCCCCAGCTGTCGAAAGTCCCTTGGCCACAACGCCATAGATCAGCTGATCCACAGGGGAGATGGCGGCCATCTCCCGCCGTCCTGGGAAGAGCTGTCGGACCCGCTCCAAGATCTCGGGAAGGCGGTTGTCGATCGCAAAGTGAAGGGGCGTCTGCATGCTCCCCATATAGGAGAACAAAAAGCGTACGTCTAGATGTTTTTGCTTTGTTCTTTGTCACGACTCGCCAGAACAGAAGTAAGTTGCGTGAAGTGCCCCGGGGGCAGGGCCCTCCCGCTCTGAATACGGCTGCTGAAACACGTTGCCAGCTCACGGGCGTAGCGCGCACAACCGGGGGGTGGCTTGGGGGGACTTATGACTTTGCGATTTCTGATAATGGCGTTGCTCGGCTCGGTACTGAGCGGCTGCGTGACCGCTGACATCACCGACTCTCAGTACATTGTCATTTTTGACGAGTTGTCGTGCTCTGGATCCTGTCAGCTCGGCGATGTTCAGTTTGGCGTGATTGATGGCGGTGACCGGACCAACCAGAAACGGTCAGAGACGTTTCAGGTCACGGAAGAGCGCGACCACCAACTGAACTTTGGTTTTCGCTTTGATGGCGAGGGCGTCCGCTACGAACTGATTTTCGCTGATCGGAATGAGCAATTCACGTTGCCGCTCACGGTCGAGAACGAGGGCGCGGTCCGTTTCGGCGGACCGCAAAGGCGGTCCTTCTCGCGGGAGTTTTCTGATAGGAACGAACCGACTGTCTTCGGGCTGACCTATTACATCTATCGCGCCGCTCCCTGAGATGTGCTTCGTTGGAAGCCGCGACCACGGAACAAGATGGAACCTGTATCAACATCGCGTGATGTCCTCTAATCAACAGTTTTCGTTGGTCCACGCATCTTTCCAGGACGTCGAACCGTTCCTGACTCAAAGCGGCGTGTTGGAGGGATGGATATGCTGAATTCGATGGTGCGAGTCGTGGCATCCCTGTGTCTCGCCATCATTTCAGCGCAGACCGCTTTGGCGAACCCGCAGCTCGCTTCGGTTCCTGGGGCGCGCGTCAATATGGAGATGCAGAAGCCTTTCTCCATGAAGGCGAAGGGTCTCGACCATGATCATGAGATCACGGTCTATCTGCCGGCGAGCTATGACAGCTTAGAGGATCGGTCGTACCCGGTGCTTTAGGTGCTTGATGCGCCGTTGATGTTGCGCAACGTGGTCGGTGTTCAAGACACATTGGTGCTGGGGAACATGGCGCCGGAAATGATTGTTGTGGGCATTGGCAGTCGCGCCGAGGACGGACTTGCTGGTGTCGGCCGGCGCGTCATCGATTTCTCACCAGCGGGGCCGGACTATTATCCCGAAGGTGTTCGTCGTGAGGTTTGGGAAGAGATCGTCTCCGACTTTGACTTTCCGCACCGCGGCAACGAATTCCTGAGCTTCCTTGTCGATGAGGTCAGACCGCGGCTTGAGCGGCGTTATCGCTTCTCGGGCGAGCATGCGCTGTTTGGACACTCCGCTGGCGGAATGTTTGCGGCCTATAGTCTGTTCGCCAGACCGGATGCGTTCGACAAATACATCATCGGTAGCCCCTATGTCGCAGGTGTCGGCGGTGTCGTTTTCAAGCTTGAGGACCTCTATGCGAGCGAGAACGACGACCTTGATGTTGCGATCTTCCTCGGCGCTGGCTCTGATGAAGCGTCAGAATATTTCCTCGCGGCGTCCGGCATTGTGAGCGGCACGGTCAACTTTGCTGAGACACTACGGCTCCGGAACTATCCGTCACTGGAGCTCAGCACGGAGATCTATTCCGGCGAGAACCACTACACCGTGGTACCGCGCGTCGTCAGCGACGGCATTCGCACGTTGTGGGCTGAGGAAGTAGAGGTATTGGGGTCATCCTGGCCGCAAGCGCCGACGGAGTAGGCGCGACGCCTTGTTAGGCCGCCCGGCGATCCTCCGCGAGCCAGCTACCTAAGTCAGCCAGCGCCCGCGTCGTCATCGCTTTTTTCCGGGCTCTGCCTTTTTCTTTGCCGCGAATGCGGTTGCCCTCGGCATCGTGGGTGGGCGTTTCGATCTCTGGGAAGAGGCCGAAATTGACATTCATCGGCTGGAAACTGCCTTTGCCGCCGTCGACATGGCCCGCGGTGATGTGGTGGTGCAGGGCACCGAGCGCTGTGGTGCGCGGCGGCAGGCGACCATCCTGGCCGAGCGCTTCAGCCGATGCGAGGCGTCCGGTGAGAAGCCCGATGGCCGCGCTTTCAAGATAGCCTTCGACGCCCGTGATCTGTCCCGCAAAACGAAGATGCGGACGCGCACGCAGGCGCATCTCCTCGTCGAGGAGCTTCGGCGAGTTGATAAAGGTGTTGCGGTGAATGCCGCCGAGCCGGGCGAATTTGGCGTCCTCCAGCCCAGGGATCATGCGCAAGACGTCGCCTTGTGCGCCGTATTTCAGCTTCGTCTGAAAGCCCACCATATTGTATAACGTACCGAGAGCATTATCTTGGCGAAGCTGGACGATCGCATGCGGCTTTTTGTTTGGCTCATGCGGATTGGTAAGCCCAACAGGTTTCATTGGGCCAAAACGTAAGGTCTCTCGTCCGCGCCGCGCCATCTCTTCGATCGGCAGGCATCCGTCGAAATATTGGGTGGTTTTTTCCCATTCCTTAAAGTCGGTTTTCTCGCCCTCAAGGATCGCATCGAGAAGGGCGTTGTACTGATCTTCGTTAAGGGGGAGGTTGATGTAGTCCTTGCCCGTGCCGCCTGGGCCAGGCTTGTCATAGCGCGACTGGAACCAGGCTTTCGAGAAGTCGATCGAGTCCTTGTAGATGATCGGTGCGATCGCATCGAAGAAAGCGAGATGCTCTTCGCCGGTCACAGAGAGGATTTCATGCGCCAGGCTTTCAGCCGTGAGGGGCCCGGTGGCGATGATGGTGGGCCCCCACTCGGCGGGGGGCAGGCCAGGGACCTCTTCGCGGACAATGCTGATCCGCGGATGGTTCTCGAGCGCGGCGGTGACGGCTTCGGAAAACCCCTCCCGATCGACAGCCAGGGCACCGCCTGCCGGGATTTGATGGCCGTCGGCTTCGCGCAAGATCAAGGAGCCGCAGCGGCGCATCTCTTCATGCAGGAGGCCCACGGCGTTGTATTCGGCATCGTCCGAGCGGAACGAGTTGGAGCAGACGAGCTCGGCGCATTGGTCGGTCTTGTGCGCCTCAGTCCCGCGCACACCGCGCATCTCGTGAAGAACAACGTCTGCGCCCGCCTCAGCGGCCTGCCAGGCCGCTTCGGAGCCAGCGAGCCCGGCGCCAATGATGTGAACAATGGTCATCGCGCGCGGTTAGCGCAGGACGGACGCGCAATCCAGCAACAGCATTCCGGCGTATCAGGCGCGTCCCGCACATGGTAAACGTGTAAAGCAGAGGGCCGCCATGGCCTCTGTTGGCAGATGACGTCTTGAGGGGAATGCCATGAAGACCAATCGGATTTTTCAAACCGCTCTTGCGATGTCGTCGACGGCATGTGTGGCCGCAACAGCGGCCCATGCCGCACCGGTGACGGCCGATGTGACCCCGACAGGCACTGTCGATGTGACCGACATCTTTTTCGACGATGGTGACGCCGGCGACATCAGTGCGCTTCTTGACGACCTTGAGGTTGGTCTCATCACAACGACGTCGGTTCAGGATGGTTTTCTGGGTCTCTCTGAGGAGACGCAGGTCGACGAAGCCTTTTTCCTTCCCAATGGCCAGGGGCCATTGATCTCCGTCTCAGAGATCGAAGGATCGAGTGCGGCAGCGCGGTCGCAGGCGGGCGATCTTGGCGTCTTTGCTTCGGCACGGGGCAGTGAATCGCTTTTTGACGGCGGTGCGGCGACGGCACAGTCGTCTTTCTTCGATCTTATCACCGCGACGAGCGCTTCCGCGTCCGGTGACGCTGAACTGTCGCTTCAGTTCGTCCTCGATGGTTCGCTCGAAACCACAGACGAAGCTGGTCCGCTATCGTCCGCGGCGTTGGCGGTGGCTGCCGGAACGACAAGCGACGTGACGGTCACATCTGACTTCGATAGTTTCGATGCGGACGGTGCGGTGAAAAGCACGTTCGAATCGGAACTCGACGATATCGATTCAGATGAGACGTTCGGCGCCGCGCTGATCCACAACATCTCTAACTTTGATCCGGATTCAAGCACGACGTTGGACGGTCTGTTCGTCATCGACGATGCCCTGACCTTCACCATTCCTGTTGTCCTGGGAGAGGAGCAGGGCATCTTCACCGCTTTGATTGCATCGGCTTTTGATGGGGCCGAGGTTGATTTCTTCGGCAGCCTCTCCCTGTCGTCTGTGGTGCTCAGCCAGAACGGTGTCGCGCTTTCCGATGGTACCGTGACCGGTCAGATCAGCGGCACCTTGCTCGACCCCTCAGCCGATCCGATCCCGCTTCCTGGCGCGATCTGGCTCTTTGGCGCGGGTGCGGCGCTTATCCTACGCCAGCGCCGCGCGTTGATGAGGGCTTAGCTCCTTATCAATGCCTGAAAGACGTTCCGCGCTATCTCCGCATGCACAGCATTTCGTTCAGCACCCAAAGGGTCGGGCGCGTCGAGATAGCTGACGATCAGCACGGGACCGGCGTCCGCTTGGGCATCCTCCGGCGGAATGGCGAAGGCGAGGTCGTTGTTCATATTGGTGAGATTGGTGCCGGTCTTGTCGCCCGCGACCCATGTCTCAGGGATACCAGCGCGGAGGCGGTTGAGGCCGGTATTGGCATCAATCATCCAGGTACGGAGGAGATTGCGGCTCGTCTCCGTCAACGCGTCACCGAAGAGGAAGCGCTCCATCGTCGCGAGCATGGCGTGTGGTGTTGAGGTATCGCGCGGATCGCCTGCGGCCGCC
>JBCDLG010000110.1:0-9501 GCA_038745625.1 Pseudomonadota bacterium
ACGCGGAAGAAGGTTGTCAGCATAGAAACACGCGATGTGGATCTTGCTATCGAGGAACTCCGTATGCGCGCCTTCGTGGTCTTTCAGGCCGAGCGCCGAGATGGCGCCGCGCAGGAGATAATGCCCGCCAGTGACATAGCCAAACTGCTCGAGAAACGGCGTACCGCCCGCAAGGCCGTCTTCGGGGTTCGACTGCATGGCTGAGACCATCCATTCGGTGTTGTCGCGCAGACGATCCGCTTCCTCTTTCAGCCGCTCACCGGCATTGACGAGACCTTCGTGACCGGTTGCGATCGCCTTGTCAGCGTTCTCAACAACCTCGTCGAGGAAGTCATAGGCGAGTTTACCGCTGCCCATACCCAGTTTCCGACCGATGAGGTCGATGCCCTGGATCCCGTTGGTGCCCTCATAGATCGCGCAGATACGGGCATCACGGAAGAACTGCGTCGCACCGGTTTCTTCCACAAAACCCATGCCGCCATGGATCTGTACACCGATATTGGTGATCTCCATGGAGCGTTCTGAGGCGAAAGCTTTCGAGATCGGCGTCAGGAGCTCTTCCCGCTCTTTTGCCTTGGCTTTGACCTCAGGGTCCGTCGCTTTTTTCGCCAGGTCATAGGAGACCATATTGGCATAGCAGATCGCGCGGCCAGCATCGGTGAGGGCTTTCATGGTATAGAGGTTCCGGCGAACATCAGCATGCTGCCAAATCGGAATGGCGGGACCTGATTTGACACCGAAGGCGCGGCCTTGCTCACGGTCTTGCGCGTAAGCGAGTGCTTTTTGGAACGCCGCCTCCGAAGCGGACACAGCCTGCATGCCGACATCAATGCGGGCTGCGTTCATCATCACAAACATGTTTTTGAGCCCCTCATTCGGGGCCCCAATCAGCTTGCCAATGCACTCGTCATTGTCGCCATAGGAGAGCACGCAGGTTGGGGAGCCGTGCTGGCCGAGCTTTTCTTCGATGCCGACGCATTTGATATCGTTGGCCTGGCCAAGCGATCCATCAGAATTGATGCGGAACTTCGGCACCATGAACATCGAGATGCCGCGGGTGCCTTCCGGCGCATCAGGCAGGCGCGCCAGGACCAGGTGGCAGATGTTCTCGGTGAGATCATGCTCGCCGTAAGAGATCCAGATCTTGGTGCCTTTGATCTTATACGTGCCATCGCCCAGCGGCTCCGCCTTGGTCTTGATGTTGGCAAGATCAGAGCCCGCCTGCGGCTCGGAGAGGTTCATCGTGCCGGCCCATTCGCCGGAGACGAGTTTGGGCAGGATCAGCTCTCTTTGCTCATCATCGCCGTAAGCGAGGAGCGCCTTAACCGCGCCGGTCGTCAGGCTGGTGCCCATGGTGAAGGAGAGACAGGCACCGCAAAGGGCGTCAAACACCACAAGCGCCAAGGTGGCAGGCAGGTTTTGGCCGCCGAACTCCTCTGGGAAAGCCACAGAGTTCCAGCCGGCCTCAACATATTGGCTGTAGGCCTCTTTAAACCCTGGGCTGGTGAACACTTTGCCGTTTTCAAGCCGTGCGCCTTGCTGGTCGGACGTGATGTTGAGGGGCGCGACCACCTCATCGGCGAACTTCGCGGCCTCGCCCAGGATCGCTTCAAGGAAGTCGTCGGACAGGTCCTCAAAGGCGCCGGTGTCCCGCAAGGCTTCGAAACCCGCGGCATGGTTGAGGACAAATTGCATATCGCGGATCGGGCTGTGATAGGTCACGAGGGGGTGCTCCCTGTTGGAATTCTGGTTTCTGGCCCCCTCTTTGGCCCGCGTGGATGGTGAAAGCAAAGTGACGAACCGCAGCACACTGGCCTCAATTGCAGAAGCCGCGGCAATCCTGCGCTCCGGCGAGCTGTGCGCGGTGCCTACCGAGACGGTCTATGGCCTCGCGGCTCTCGCGTCGGACGGCGAGGCGGTGGCTAAAATCTATGAGACCAAAGGGCGTCCGAGCTTTAACCCGCTGATTGTGCACTGTCTTTCGGTGGATGAGGCCGAGCAGGTGATCAAGCTCGACCACTGTGCCTACGGGCTGGCAGCATCGTTCTGGCCCGGTGCCCTGACCATCGTGCTTGATAAACAAGAGGACGCGCCTGTGGCCGATCTCGCTGCTGCGGGGCTCCCCACCCTCGCCGTGCGGGTCCCAGCGCACCCGCTGATGCGAGAGCTGCTTGAGGCGGTGGGCGCGCCGCTTGTCGCTCCTTCGGCCAACCGGTCAGGCAAGCTGAGCCCCACGCGGGTGGACCATGTGATCGCTGATTTTGGCGGCGCGGTGCCCGTGCTCGACGGCGGGCCCTGCGAAGCAGGCATTGAAAGCACGATCATTAGCCTGACGAACAGCAAGCCGACATTGCTTCGCCCCGGCGCTATCCCGGCCCGCGAGATCGAAGCGCGGCTTGGCCATCCGCTGGCACAAGCCGGCGGCGGTATTGAGGCGCCGGGCATGATGACCAGCCATTATGCGCCAAACGCCAGTCTCCGGCTCAACGCAGATCAGGCGGGTCCGGGCGAAGTGCTGCTCGGCTTTGGCGGCACGCCAGGCGCCGCGCTTGATCTCTCACCTTCCGGCGATCTTCGGGAAGCGGCAGCCCAGCTTTTTGGGCATTTGCGAACCTTGGACCGGCGTGGCCAGCCGATCGCCGTTGCACCCATTCCCGAGGACGGCCTGGGGCAAGCGATCAACGACCGCCTCCGCCGCGCGGCCGCGCGGCGGGACTAGCGCCTATCTGTGAGACCCTTCACCACCTCATCAACAGCCATCTCGACGGCGACAGGAGCTGATGCCTTTCACTTGCGCACGGCGACCCAGAAGAGCAGTCAGAGCGCATGACGACGATCTCCGCCGACAACCTGGCCCACCTGCAAACGATGGCATCGCCTCAATCGGTGGTGCCCGAGGATGCAAAACAGCCACACTTAGAAGAATGGCGCGGTCGCTGGCCCGGCGAGAGCCCGCTGATCCTGGCGCCAGGCTCAACCAAGGAGCTGAGCGCGATCATGGCCGCCTGCTATGAGCGGGAGATCGCCGTTGTGCCGCAGGGCGGGAACACCGGCCTTGTCGGCGCCCAGGTGCCGAATGGCGAGGTGCTGATCTCCACCAAAAGGCTGCGCGGCGTCCGGGATATCTCACCAGAGGGTTTCACGATGACCCTCGAGGCGGGCGTGACCCTGGCCGAGGCGCAAAACCATGCCGCCGCCAGAGACCGCCTCTTCCCCCTATCGATTGGCGCCGAGGGGACAGCCAATATCGGCGGTGTGCTGAGCACCAATGCTGGCGGCGTGCATGTTCTGCGCTACGGCAATGCGCGCGATCTTGTCTTGGGCCTGGAGGTTGTGTTGCCAGACGGGCGGATCTGGAATGGCCTCAACGCGCTCCGCAAAAACAACACGGGCTACGACCTCAAACACCTGTTCATGGGCGGGGAAGGCACGCTCGGCATCATCACAGCAGCCGTCCTCAAGCTCTATCCGAGCCCAAAGGAACATGTCACGGCACTCCTAAGCATTCCGTCAGCGGAGCATGCCGTCCAGCTCCTGTCGATGGCGCAGGATCTTTCGGGCGGACAGGTCGGCTCGTTTGAGCTGATGGGCGGCTCGATGCTCGACCTTGTGCTGGAGAAGTTCCCTGAGCTCTCCCGACCGCTGGAGGCGCAAGAGCCGTATTATGTGCTCACGGAGTTTTCCGCCGGCCGCGAAGGCGCCTTGCGCGATACGGTCGATGATGTCTTGGAGCTGGCTATGGAAAAAGGTCTGGTCACAGACGGCACCATTGCAGCAGACGGCAAACAGTCCGAGGCGCTTTGGACACTGCGCCACAACGCCACCGAAGCGATGAAGAAGGACGCGCGCCCTTGCGTCAAATGCGACGTGTCTGTCCCGATCGCAAAGATCCCGTCCTTCTTAGCAGAAGCTGATGCCGCCGTTCTCCAGATGGACCCAGGCGCACGGATCATCGCCTTTGGCCATATGGGCGACGGCAACATCCATTATGATGTTCTGTTATCGGATCATGGTGCCGATGACCGCCAACGCATGGACGCGTTTGAGCGGCGGGTCCACGACGTCACTGTGCGCCATGACGGATCGATCTCAGCCGAGCACGGGATCGGCCAGCTCAAACGTGATGAGCTTTCCGATCGCATGGACCCGGTCCAAATGAGCCTGATGCAGACAATTAAGGCGTCTCTTGATCCAAAGGGCCTGATGAACCCTGGGAAGCTGCTGAGGCGGTAGGCTGCACCCGCCCAGCGACGAAGTCATCCCATGCCTTCATGCGCTTAAGCGAATAGTAGCGCAGCTTACGCCGGTAGAGCGTCATGTCGTGATACTGATCGGGGCGACGGAAAAGGCGGCGTTCGACAATGCTGAACATGCGCAGCAAGCGGTCATAGGCCCCAAAGGTCTTGAAAAACTGCACATCGGGAAAAGAGCCGTCGGACTGCTCGCGTCCGGCGGTGATGTAACGCAGGTCCCCTGCGTGCCTGTAGCCCTGATAGTCCGTAATAAAATTGGCGATTTTCTCAAAAATGATGGCACCAGGAAGAAAACGGCCAAGCCCTCGGATGACAAACTTGGCCGTGGAGGTGACCGGCCCGCTGGGCGGTAGCATCGGCACCGGGTCAAACGAGTTAACCACACGATAAACCGGTGTATGGAACATCTTATTGAAGTTATGGTCACCGACGCGGGGTGCACCGAAGGTATAGCACGCAGCCAAACGATCAGTTTGCTGAAAAAGTGTGGCGCGCTCAAGATACCAGGTGGAAATCACAGCCACCGCGCCACCCAGCGAATGCCCGGTGATGAATAGCGGCATTGAGGCCACTTTCGCCAGCAACGCCTCCATTTGCGCGGCGGCGTCCTTATAGGCCTCGTGGAATCCGGGATGGATATTGGGCTGCGGTTCCTCAGCATCATTTGGCCCGCCCCCGGGGACGGGAAGCGGCGTCGGCTTGGCATCAACGTTGCGAATCCAGTCCTGCATCGACGTGGTGCCGCGAATGGCAAGAACGGCATAAGTCCCCTGCGGACCATCACAGGTGGCCACAAACCCTTCTGTGTTTTTCAAAAGATCGAGCGACTGATTGTAGAACGTGCCAACCAATTCAAAGCCGCAAGCCTTGAGGGTCATGCGCAGTTTCTGTTCTCCGGTTACGCCGCTCCCATCAGACGAGGCGCTGCGGTCGAAGAGGTGCAAGAGGGGACGCAAGCGATCTTCGATCGCTTTCACGTCGTTCGTCGCGGCAAGCTCCTTGGCGAGTTTGCTAATCTCTTTGAACGGCGTGGTTTCAAATTCGACATAGGCCAGCTGCGCCAACACAGCCATCTGCCAGGCCATGCGGTCGCTATAGGCGGCGCGCCGAAGAGGCGGCCGCGTCGCTTCAAGCGTCGGGCCATCCCGCTTTTGAATTTCTTGAATGACTTCGTCCGACGCCATGGTCGCCTCCCTGTACACCTGAGGGAGGTTGTGGCCCTAGGTTTGATACACGTCCATCAGCGATGACAGTGGCACGAGACCCTATTAATCTGTAGCAGGAACAACGTAGGTGACGATAGCGTGGCTCGATAGTTTGTCTGAGGACGAACCTCGCAGCTCGACATCAACCACCACCCCTGCTCTGCCAAATTTCAAGAGCTTACCGCGGGCCTCCAGCGTCTCTCCCTGGCAGGGGCGGAGGAAATTGATGTTGAGGTTCGAGGTCAGCGCCATCGGGGTGATGCCGGCACGGGTAAAGACGACAGCATAGGCGACAGAGTCGGCCAGTCCCATCTGGGTCGGACCAGAGATATAGCCGCCAGGACGCAAGTTCCTTGGGCCACAGTCAAACCGCATCACCACCTCGCCATCGCTCACCCGCTCCACATGCTGCCGATGCGTGCCGCTTTGGGTGAAGGATTCGAAGAATGTCTGGAGCTCTTCGGCGGTCACTTTGGACACGCCTTGCTGTGTTTGTGTCATGGCCGCCGCGATACAGCGTTCCCGCGCCGAACGCCAACCCCGCGGGCCCACGCCCTTGCTCCGCTGTTGGCCAGGGACCAAGCTGGAGGAAAAAGAAGGAGGACATGGTGATGCGCGTGATCAGCTTGATCGGCTTGGCGGCTCTCGCCGCTTGCACCTCGGCGGCGGAGGAAGTCGGGAGCGAAGCAGCTGCGGGGCCGCCCCCACGGGCGATGGTGACGCTCGGGAATGGCGAGGCCAACAGTATCACCCCGCAGGGCGTCACTCGCGACGGCGCGACCTTCACGTTCGCGAGCGCCACGGTGGCCGATGACAGCTGGTTGGTCATTCATCCGTTCAAAGATGGGCGCCCCAATGGCGACATCTATGTTGGCTACACGTTCCTGACGGCCGGGACGCATGAGAACATACCTGTCACCGTCGAAGGCGGCGCGGAGACCGGTGAGATGTTCCTGGTGATGCTCCACAAGGATGTCGATAACGACCAAGAGTTCGATTTCGTTTTCATCAATGAGACCACCGTGGAAGATCACGCGGTCTTTGAAGGCACGACGATGATCGCGCATATTTTTGCCGCGCCCTGATGATCGACCAGTGGATTGGTGCAACGAGCTGTCCCCTATCGACTCAAGCGAACGCGACCTAAATCCCGGTCATGCTTATCGTCCTTTCGCCTGCCAAGAACCTCAATTTCGATCCCGCCGATGGCCGCCTTGCATCGACCGAGCCGCAATTTCCAGGTGAGACCGCCAAGCTGATCGAGGTGCTGCGGAAGAAGACGCCATCAGGGATCGCCGCGCTGATGAAACTGTCGGACAAGCTCTCCACCCTCAATGCCGAGCGATACAAGGCGTTTGGCAGCCAGACGAAGAAGCAGGCGATCCTGGCCTTCAATGGCGATGTTTATCGCGGCTTTGACGCTGGCAGTTTGAACGCGGCGGGCCTCAAAGCCGCGCAAAAGCGGGTGCGGATTCTCTCGGGGCTTTACGGACTTCTTCGGCCTCTCGACCGCATGGAACCCTACCGGCTGGAGATGGGCACGAGCCTCAAAACCAGGCGGGGGGAAAACCTCTACAATTTTTGGGGCACCAGGATCGCAAACGCGCTAGATGAGGAGCTCGGCGGCGCACCGCTGATCAACTGTGCCTCGAATGAGTATTTCAAAGCGGTCAAAGGCCTCAAAGCGCCTGTCATCACCTGCCAGTTCAAGGAAGAGAAAGACGGCCAGGTGAAGACCCTCGCCTTTTTCGCCAAGGCCGCCCGCGGGATGATGGCCCGCTTCGCCGTTGATGAGCGGATCGACAAACCCGAGGGCCTGAAAGACTTCCAAACGGCGGGTTATCGCTTCCAGCCAGCGTTATCCTCCGAAAACTCTTGGGTTTTCTCACGCCCGCAGCCGCCAAAGGCGACTTGAATTCCGTCCTTGCCGCCTCGCCTCGCGCTCTTTAACCTTCTGTTATCCATATGATGAGGTTCTGATGCTCCGCACCCTTTTTGTTGCCCTCGCCCTTGTCGCCACAGCTTCTGCTCAGGCGGACGTCATGACCCGCACGCCGCGCAAGGTGATGGACGATGTGAACCAGCAAACGGTCTCAAAAGTGGTGCGCAATGCGGGCTTCATCGTGGAGCAGGCCACGATCTCCGGCGCTGACTCGCTCGTTGTTCGCGACGGCGTCACTGCCGTGATCATGCGTCCGCGCGTTTGCGACCCCAATTGCTCGGGCCTTCTGATGTACGCCGTGATCGACGGCGTGGCACCGCCAATGGCGATCAATGGCTTCAATGAACAGACCCCAGCCACCTCGGCCTTCACGTCAGAGGGGTACACGATCCTCTCGCGCTACCTGATTGCCGATTATGGGATCACGGAGGGCTCGTTCTTGACCAACCTGGCCGTGTTCCAATCGACGGTTGAGAAATGGCTCGGCCAGCCAGGGGGTTCTGGCCCGAGCGCGCTGTCGGTGTCCCTCGGCGCTCCTGTCCCGCAAGCCAGCGAAGATCTCGAGCTGCGCGCCTATCTCGATGCGGTGAAAGCGCGTCCGGAGCTTCTGTCCCGCAACCTCGGCGAGTCGCGCTAGGTCAGCCCTCTTAGATGAAGAGATCAAGGAGGTAGCCAAGCGGCCCGCCTCCCCCCGCAGCTGTGATCGGCACCTCGGTCTGGATGAGGACATCGCCCATGCCGCGGATTTTGACGTTCTCCGCCTCACCGCTGCGCAGGTACTGGCCGCGGCTAAAAACCCGTCCGTCTGCTGCGAAATCACCGCGCACCGCCGCCACATAATTCGTGTCCACCACGACCGGCGTTTCGGGATCGAGCGGTTTCCGGAAGCTGCGGCCTGGCGCCTTGATCCACACCGTGCCCTGGCCGGTGACGCGGGTCAGCGTCCAAAACTCACGCCGCGCCACCCGCTTCACGGTGAATTCAAGATCGCCGCGATGGCCTAGATAGAGCGCCGGCTGCAGCCAAACGGCCTCACCCTCAGTGACCTCCATGCCGAGCACCGTACCGTGATAGTCCCGACCAGCGACCAAGCTCGTTGGCGATGTCGCCTCGAACCGGTTGGCCCAGAGGTTCTGCCCGGAAAAGATCCCCAAGATCGGCACCGCCTTGGAGGCGATGCGGCGGGTCCGCATATCGAAATCACCGCCCGCGTAAATGAGGGACGACCGCCGGACATAGCCGACCTCGCCTCCCGCCAACTCCATCGTCAGGACGTGATCATCCAAGATCTGCTGCTGCCGCAGGACCTCTGAGCTGCCCGGCTCCTCAAGGGGAACGAGCGGATAGTTCCGCGAGGCCGGTCGCGCCCAGCCGCGATTGGTCTTTTGTAATGGCGGCAGCTTTCTCACACGCAACTCCCCCGGGGGCTGAACCCCTTACGCGCAACGATAGGGACGCCGATCGCCGCCGTCACCCAAAACGGGGCTTTCCCTTAAGACAGACTTGGGCTTGAGAGCGTGGTTATGTTTCTCCTTGTTGGTCTTGGCAATCCTGGCGCGAAATATGCGGGCAACCGGCACAATTCCGGGTTTATGGCGATCGACGCGATCGCCGATGAACAAAGCTTCCCCGCGTTCAAGTCGAAGTTTCAGGCGCAAGTGTCCGAAGGCCGGATCGGCAGCGAGCGCGCGATCCTTCTGAAGCCGCAGACCTATTACAACGAAAGCGGACGCGCCGTGCAGGAGGCCGCCCGTTTTCACAAGATCGAGCCTCAAAACATCATCGTCTTTCACGACGAGCTCGACCTCGCCCCGGGCAAACTGCGGATCAAGCAAGGGGGCGGCCTTGCGGGTAACAACGGACTCCGATCGATCGCAGCGCACCTCTCGCCTGATGTTTGGCGCGTCAGGATCGGTATCGGCCATCCCGGGCATAAGGATGCCGTCTTGGCGCACGTGCTCAAAGACTTTTCCAAGGAAGAACGAGAGGGTTGGCTGGGCGAGATGCTGCCGCGCTTGGGCCGCGCCGCCACGAAGCTTCTTCCGCTGTCGGAGGACAACGCCAACCGGTTCGTTAGCGCGACGCTGCAACTCGGAAGCGG
>JBCDLG010000111.1:0-9470 GCA_038745625.1 Pseudomonadota bacterium
CCAGGACCATCCCTTCTACACCCCGCGCTTCACCCCGGTGATGAAAGCACTCGCCGCGGACGAGCCCTTGTCGATCAAAGCGATCGCCGAGCGCTCCAGCGTGTCCCATTCCGCAGCCAGCCAGACGGTCGCGAAACTCGCCAGGCACGGCCTTGTTGAGCTTGATCAGGACACCGATCGAAGGGGCCGGCTCGTGTCATTGACAAAGGACGGGCGCGCCCTCCTCCCCTGGCTCCAAAGGCGATGGGCCGCCACCAACAAAGCAGCCGATGCCCTGGACCAAGAGCTGACCCACCCGCTGAGTGCGGTGCTGGCCGAAGCGATCGAGCAGCTGGAACAGTGCGGTTTTGCGCAGCGGATCAAAGACCACGAAAAGCACCTGGGGGAAGCGCAATGATGAAACGCTGTCTGATGATGGTCTTGGCCATACTTATGACATCCGGCATGGCAGACAAACAAGCCGCTCTTAGTGAACAAGATAAAGCCGTAGTCGTCGAATCAGCAGCCATTCATCTCGAAACGGATTATGTGGAGGCAGATGAAACAGGCTTGGCCGCGGCCCGTGCTCTTCGCGAGGCGTTTGAAAGCGGTGCTTTTGACGAGGCTGAGACCGGTGATGCCTTTGCTGACCTTTTGACCGAACGGCTGAGGACCCTGACCGGCGACGGGCATCTTGGGGTTGAGTACTCAGCTGAGATCATCGCCCCCGATGACGAGCGAACAGACGATTTCAACGCCGATCAAGCCGAACGCTACTACGGTGCCCACATCAATTATGGGGTGTTCAAGGCCGAACGCCTCGACGGAAACATCGGGCTTCTCGACCTGCGGGTGTTCCCGCCGATTGCGATGGGTGCTGAGACCATTGCGGGCGCGATGAGCATGCTGGCCGATACCGACGCCCTAATCATTGATCTGCGCAAGAATGGCGGCGGCATCGGCGACACCGCAGACTTTGTCGCGAGCTATTTGTTCGGAACCGAGCGCCAGCCGCTGACAGGCTTCTACGACAAACCGACAGACACGCTGACCCAGAGCTTCACGCACCCCTTCGTCCCAGGAAAAAGGTTCGGTCCGGACAAACCGGTCTATATCTTGATCTCGCCACAGACATTCTCGGCTGCAGAAGCGCTTTCCTACAACCTCCAAGCGCTGGGGCGCGCCACCATCGTCGGTGAAACCTCGGGCGGCGGCGCGCATCCCTTTGATAACGTTCCTATCCACCCACAATTCGTGCTGGCTTCGGTCACCGCCAAGAGCGTGCATCCGATCACCGGCGGGAATTGGCAATCCGTCGGTGTCCGGCCGGATATCGAGGTTCCAAGCGATCAGGCGTTAGGTCGGGCATTGGCAGAGCTGTCAGAACGGGGCTGAACGCGCGCCATTTCGTGCCCCCTGTCGCCCCGGTTCGAAAAGCCCTAAGGGCGCGGCCATGAATTTTCCTGAGATTGATCCGGTCCTCATCAACCTTGGTCCGCTCCCGATCCGTTGGTACGCGCTCGCTTACCTTGCGGGCATTACGCTTGGCTGGATGTACCTGACCCGGCTTCTCAAACAGCCGGAGCTTTGGAACGGCAAAGGCTCGATCCGGAACCCCGAGCAGCCGCCCCTCGACAAGGGCCAGCTCGATGACTTTGTGTCCTGGATCATCCTTGGGGTGATCCTCGGCGGCCGGCTCGGCTTTGTCTTTTTCTACCGGCCGGAGCTTCTTGTTCAGCCGATCAGCCAGTGGCCTGAACTCCTCGGCCGCATCCCCGTGCCGCCGGTGATCGCGGTCTGGGAAGGCGGCATGTCCTTCCATGGCGGCTTGATTGGCGTGGCCATTGTCACGCTGCTTTTCTCACGCAAGCGAAGCACCGATCCCTTCCGCATTGGCGACCTGCTTGCCTGCGCAGCGCCCATCGGGCTGTTCTTTGGGCGCCTGGCCAATTTCATCAATGCCGAGCTTTACGGGCGACCCACCGATAGCGTTATCGGCATGCGGTTCCCTGACTATTACAGCCGCGCACAGGAGCAATGGATCTATGCCGCCGACGCCGTGCCACGTCACCCTAGCCAGCTCTATGAGGCAGCGCTCGAGGGCGCGCTTCTCTTCATCATTATGCGGATCGCGATCACCAGTTTCCGGCTCCTCCGGTTCAAAGGCGCAGCCACAGGCCTCTTCCTCGCAGGCTACGGCGCGGCGCGGTTCTGCGTTGAATTCTTCCGCGAGCCAGACAGTTACGCTGCAACACTTGGCTTCCTCACCCGAGGCATGCTCTTGTCCCTGCCTATGGTGATTGTTGGTGCCTATCTCGTCTACCGGGTCCACCCGCTCTTCCAGGAGCGTTCGCGGAGCCTTTCGTGAGCGAAGCCGTCAGGCCCGAACGCACGCCGCTTGAAGAGCGGCTGCTTGAGACCATCGCCGATCACGGTCCCATCCGCGTCGGCGATTTCATGACGGACGCGCTGATCCATCCTCAGCATGGCTACTACGCGACGCAGAAGGCCCTCGGCGCGACCGGCGATTTCACCACCTCGCCCGAGATCAGCCAGATTTTCGGCGAGTTGATCGGCGGTTGGTTGGTTCATTCCTGGGAGGCGATGGGCGGGCCGTCGCAATTCAACCTGGTCGAGCTTGGCCCCGGCCGCGGCACATTGATGGCCGATATCCTCCGTACTGCGAATGTGCGGCCGCGGTTCTTGAAATCGGTCCATGTCTACATGATCGAGGCCTCGGGCCGGATGCGTTACAGCCAGAAGCGCCTGTTGGCCGATACGGGCTGCCGGATCACCTGGGCCGACAAGCTGGAAGACGTCCCGCCCGCGCCGCTCCTCGTCGTTGCCAACGAATTCTTTGATTGTCTGCCCATTCGCCAGTTCATGCGGATGGCCGAACCGGCGGATAAGCCCTGGCGCGAGAGGCTCGTTGGCCTTGGCAAAGGCGGAGACCCCCGCCTCTCTTTTGTTCTGTCACCGGACAGCTATCCCGACATGCCCGGCATGCCGCGGGGCGCCATGCCCGAAGATATCTTCGAGACCTGCGCGGTGGGCGGCGAGGTTGTGAGCGAAATCGCCAGTCGCCTGCGGGAACATAAAGGCAGGGCCCTGATCATTGACTATGGCCACGGCCGGTCAGGTTATGGCGACACACTACAAGCGATCAGGCACCATAAGCCGTGGCCCGTGCTCGATAGTCCCGGCCTCGCCGATGTCACGGCGCATGTCGACTTTGCAGCCCTCGGACGGCGCGGCCGCCAAGAAGAGATGCGCGTTGATGGACCGGTGCGGCAAGCCGACTTCCTCGAGCGCCTTGGCTTGCGCGAGCGCCTGGCGCGGCTCGAGCCCGCTATCGAGGACGAGACAAAGCGGGCCGATTTCCGCAAAGGTGCCCTGCGCCTTGTTGATCGCGAAGGGATGGGGGAGCTCTTTAAGGTGATGTCGATTTCGTCTCCGGGCGCGTCCGCTCCGCCGGGGTTTGAATGACAGCGCCGCCGCGCCAGGTCGCGAGCGCGCTTTCCTCTCCCCACGGCTTTTTTGGTCGCCAAGGCGGCGTCTCCGAAGGAATCTTCGCCTCACTCAATGGCAGCTTTGCGTCGGGCGATGACCAGGAGCGGGTCGGAGAGAACCGACGCCTGATGGCCGCGGCGTTGGGTGCCGAGACGATCACAACCGCCAGGCAGACTCACTCTTCGAACGCGATCTTCGTCGACCGGCCGCTTGACCCCAGCGCTCTGCCTGAGGCTGATGCTCTTGTTACAGACGTTCCGGGTCTGGCGGTCGCCGTCCTCACGGCAGATTGCGTGCCGCTGCTCTTTGAAGCCCCAGGCCTCGTTGCAGCCGTGCATGCGGGCTGGCGCGGTAGCATGCGCGGCGTGATCGAATCAGCTGCGGACCTGATGGAGGCGTGCGGCGCCGACCGCACAGCGATCAGCGTCGCCATCGGTCCGTGCCTGCGCCGCGAGTCGTTTGAGGTCCGCCATGACCTGATTGACGAGGTGACAGAAGCGTTCCCGAACGCGTCCAAGTTTTTCACGCCTCTTAACGAGAACCAGCAGCTTTACGATCACGTCAGCTTCGTGCGCGCGCAGCTTGTTGACGCCGGACTATCAGAGGCAAACATCAGCGATGTCGGCGGCGATACGCTGGCTGATCAGCGCCGCTATTTCAGCTATCGCGGCGCATGTGCAGCTGGTGAAAAGCGCTTCGGGCATAACCTGTCGGCAATCGTCCGACCCCAATAGATTGTCCGGTTCGCGCGCTTCTTGACTCGTGACACATCGCCGTCACAAACCGGGCGTGACCCCGTGTTTTGGAGCCCGCCATGAAGCTGCTCGCTGGCAACGCAAACCTACCGCTCGCTGAATCCATCGCTCGCCGGTTGGACACCCCCCTCGCCAGTTCGGTGATCCAACGTTTCGCCGATAGCGAAGTGCATGTTGAGATCAAGGAGAACGTGCGCGGCGAAGACGTTTTCGTCATTCAGTCCACGTCGGAACCTGCCAATGATCATATGATGGAGCTCCTGATCATCATCGATGCCCTCGCGCGCGCATCGGCGAGCCGGATCACGGCGGTGATCCCCTACTTCGGCTATGCGCGGCAGGACCGCAAAGCAGGACCTCGGACACCGATCACTGCCAAGTTGGTCGCCAACCTCATCACCACCGCCGGTGCCGACCGTGTCCTGACGATGGACCTGCACGCGGGGCAGATTCAGGGCTTTTTCGATATCCCGACGGACAACCTCTATGCTGTCAACGTCATGGAGGATCATATCCGCCGAGCACGGAGAGATGATGTCTCGGACCTTTGCATCGTCAGCCCCGATGTCGGCGGCGTGGTCCGGGCTCGTGCGCTGTCTAAGCGCCTTGGCAACCTGCCCCTGGCCATTGTCGACAAACGTCGCGAGCAAGCGGGCGTCTCGGAGGTGATGAACATCATCGGTGAAGTCAAAGATATGCACTGTATCCTCTTTGACGATATCGCCGATTCTGGCGGTACGCTTGTGAACGCAGCGGATGCGCTGATGGCCAAGGGCGCGAAGTCGGTCGAGGCCTATGTCAGCCACGGCGTCCTCTCTGGCAAAGCGGTGGAGCGCATCGAGACATCCGAACACCTATCAAAGCTGGTGATTACCGACTCGATTGGTGACGACGGGCGCCGCGCCAATGCGAAAAAGATCGAGGTCGTCGGCGTTGACCGCCTCTTGGCCGAAGCAATCCGCCGGATTGCCAATGAAGAGAGCGTCTCGAGCCTTTTCGACTAAGGCTGCTTACAGACAAATCCCTGTACGGATCAATAGGTATAAGTGAGGCGCCAACGCAGCGACGTGTTCGGCGCCGCTTCTGATAGCCCCCAGAGCCCGCCGAGATAGACCGACCATCCTCCAGTCACCGGGACCATCACATAAGGCCCCAGCTCATGAACGCGCCGGTCGAAACGGGCCAGCTCATCGAACGGCCCCCACTGGTCATACGACTCCATGCCTGCCGACCACCCGCCACCAAGCAGCCGGACATAGCTGGCGCGAGTGGAAAGCTGTGGCCTGTCGGCGGCGTTCTCACCGAGCTGATAGGACGTCAGCGCAATCACACGGATGAAGGAGTGATCGTTGAGGGTGAATTCGTTGGTCCAATGAAACCCAAGTTCCTCAGGACGATCACCGTTTCGAAGAAACGCATCCAGACGAATGCCCGTGTGCCAACGGGGCCGGATCGTACCCAGATCGACAAAGAGCTCACCCTTGGCCGAGTCGAGTTCGGTCCCCCCGCCTGGATCGCGGATCTGCCCGATCAAGCGCCACATCAGCCTGTCACCCGCGGCGGCCTCGTAGTGCAGGCGCTGAATCCACGGGCTCGACAGATCATCCCCAGGTTCGGCGAGAGTGTAGCGATGCTCAGCCAACCGGTGACCCGGGATCACCCGGGGACCAAAGACGCCGGCCCCGTTCTGCGCAGCGGCCGTTCCGAAGGCTGTGCTCGCCATCACCGCGAATAGAAAAACCAAGCGCATGAGGCGTGTTACAGCGCCAAGACTGATCCCGCGATGGGAAAGTTGGCCCGTTCGGGTCGCCGCGGTTCACAAACGGGCGACAGACGCCTAGCTCGCCGCGATGGCCGCCCCTCTTCTCAGCCTCAAAGACATTCGCCTGACCTTTGGCGGCACCCCCCTCCTCGCGGGTGCCGAGCTGATGGTGCAGGAGGGCGCGCGGACCGCGCTCGTCGGGCGCAACGGATCGGGCAAGTCGACCTTCCTCAAGATCGCGGCGGGTCTCGTTGAGCCGGACGGGGGTGAACGGACGGTCCGGTCGGGCACGACCTTCAAATATCTTGAGCAGGACCCCGACTTCTCCGCCTTCGAGACCGCCGAAGAGGTGGTGCTCGACGGCCTCGCCCCCACCGATGATCCCGGCGATGTGGGCCGGCTTTTGGCTGAGCTCGGCATTGATGCTGCCGCTGCACCCGGCCCTTTGTCAGGCGGCGAGAAACGCCGCGTGGCGATCGCCCGCGTGCTTGCTCCGTCACCGGAGGTTCTTCTGCTCGATGAACCCACCAACCATTTGGATCTGGAAACCATCCTGTGGCTTGAAGGTGAGATCGCACGGCGACGCAGCGCACTTGTGCTCATCAGCCATGATCGGCGGTTCTTGCAAAACCTCACCACGGAAACGGTGTGGATCGATCGCAGCGAGACCCGGCACCTGAGCGAAGGCTTCAGTGGCTTTGAAGCCTGGCGCGACAAGGTGATCGAAGAGGAGGAACTGGCCGCCCACAAGCTCGACCGGAAAATCGTCCGTGAGGAGCATTGGCTCCGCTACGGCGTCACCGCGCGAAGAAAACGCAATGTCCGGCGCCTCGCCGAGCTCAACAACCTACGCCAGCAACGCGCTGAGCGGCGCGGCCCCCAAGCCAGCGTCGAAGTCACTGCCTCCGAAGCGGAGGCCTCGGGTAAGAAAGTCATCGAGGTCCGAGGCCTGGGGTTTTCCTACGCGGCCAAGCCGATTGTTGAGGGGCTCGATCTCAAGATCGCACGCGGTGATCGTCTGGGTGTGGTTGGCCCCAACGGTGCCGGCAAAACCACCCTCCTTCGCCTGCTACTGGGGCAGCAAGAGCCCGGTAAGGGCGAGGTCAGCCACGGCACCAAGCTCGATATTGTGGCGCTCGATCAGGAGCGCGCGGACCTCAAAGACACGACCCGCCTGATGGACGCGCTGACCGAAGGGCGCGGCGATCAGATCACCATTGGCGGGCAACCGCGCCATGCGCTCAGCTATCTGAAGGATTTTCTCTTCACACCGGAGCAGGCCCGCCAGCCCATCGGTGCGCTTTCAGGAGGGGAGCGCGGCCGTCTCGCCCTTGCGATCGCCCTTGCCAAACCATCCAACCTCCTGGTGCTCGACGAGCCAACGAATGATCTCGACCTTGAGACTCTCGATGTCCTCGAAGAGACGCTTGCGAATTATCAGGGCACTCTCATTCTGGTCAGCCACGACCGGGACTTTCTCGACCGGGTGGTGACCAGCGTGCTCACACCAGTTCCAGAAGAAGGTGTGGCCCGCTGGCGCGACTATCCGGGAGGCTATGAGGATATGTCGCGCCAGCGCAGGGCAACGGCTGGGGCAGCTAAGGCCGTCGCCAAACCGGCGAAGAAAGCGCAGGCAGCGTCCACGAGGACAAAATCGTCGGGCAAGCTCAGCTTCAAAGACAAGCACGCCCTGGAAACGCTACCTGGCGAGATCGAGCGACTGACGGCCTCCATTGGGGCCCATGAAGCAGCCCTCGCTGATCCCACTTTGTTCTCAACCGACCCCGTTGCCTTTGATCGAGCGCAAAAGGGCCTGGCCGATGACACTGCGGCGCTGGAAGCGGCTGAAGAGCAATGGCTTGAGCTCGAAATCAAGCGCGAGGCTCTCGAGAGCTAGCCGCCGCCGATCAGTGAACGCGGATATTGATCCGGGCTGGCCGCACAGCGCGGTAGCGGTAAGAGTAGCCCCGCGGGTTCACATAGACGCCCGTATAAACCGGTCGCAACGGCACCGCGCCGACCCGAACACCGGCGGGCGCGACATAGGTCCAAGCGGAAGCTGGGCAATTGGTGACAGCACGGTCGCGGCGATCCTCGCGCAGGTCGCGGCGCGACCAGGTCACCCTTGAGTCGCGAATGTCTTCGCGCAAATCAGGGCAGAGTGCAGGGTTCAAACGCCAACCGGCAGCATGCGCGTTCGATTGCGATACCAAAACAGATGCAAACAATGCAAATCCGCATGTCAGGATCAAACGTTTGGGCATGATGGGTCTCCCGTCTTCGGCACGCTCCTTTCTGAAACCCCATTGTCACCGCTCGATCCCAGACTTTGCGAGAAACGTCACAAACCGTCGCGAAAGACAGTTACTGCGACCGCGCCACGACCAACGACAAGTCAGCGATCGCGCTCTGATCCCCATGGGCTGCGTGATGATCGAACAGAAGTTGCGCCAAAGTCCGCGCTGCCCAGCGAAACTCGCTCTCCTCAAGCCCACCAAAGGGCGGACGAAGCGTCGTGACCAACGAGAACCGCCAGACAAGGCTATGAAACTGCGGCCGCGGCTCTGGCGCGTGGAAGCGATAGACCGTAGCTATGTCCAACAATTGGCTATGTGCCTCGCCCCCCGGGCGCAGGCTCAACTCAAAGAGTGTCTGCCCCATGACCAGCGGACTGTGCGCAACGGCTGTCGCCGAATCGTCTTCGTCATCACTTGGTTGCTCGTCCGACGTCTCTTCGGTCACCGCCCTGCGCATCGCAGCCCAGCCTCCATGCTCTCGTAGCAGCGCGAGCGCCATGATGCCCACGCGGCCTCTCCACAGCCAACTTGCTTTACTTGCATTTATCTTGCTCTGGTTGCAAAAGCAAGTCAGGCTTGTGGCCTGTTCATCGGGGAATGTCCCTGCCCAGGCGGGAGGCATAGAGCGATGACGAACCGCCGCGATGGCCAGCTCGAGATGATCAAGGACCTGATGATGCGCCTGGAACTGTCAGCCAATCAGATCGCCAGCGCTGCGGGGCTGCAGCCGTCAACGCTCTATCGCTTCCTCGATGAAGACAGCGACACTGAGCTTCGCGCGCATTCTGAGCGGAAGATCCGCGCGGCCTTTGCGCTCCCGCAGCTGAGCCAGCCCGGCTTCTCTGAGCCCGAGGCGGTGCCTATCGAATCGGCGCCCACCTTGCCCGACCCCGAGACCTTGGCCGCGAAGTCACTCGGTTTGTTTCGGATCCAGTCGCGCAGCATGGAAGCGGCGGACATCCTGCCCGGCGACGTCATCGCCGTGGCACTCAACCAGGAGCCCAAGCCCCACGACATCGTCTGCGCCCAGGTGTTCGACACAGTCACGGGCGAGGCGGAGACTCTCTTTCGCTGGTTCGAACCGCCCTTTCTGGTGGCGGGGAGCCCAGCGGCGCACTTGCGCAAGCCGCTTCTGATCGATGACAACACCGTGATCGTGAAAGGTCC
>JBCDLG010000112.1:0-9196 GCA_038745625.1 Pseudomonadota bacterium
ATCAGCCAGCAGGTCCTTGCCCTGCGCGACGATAAGGTCTGCGAGCCGGTCCATCCGATTGGCAAGAAACGCGCCCTCGAGCGGGTGATCGTCAAGATGGCTTTTCAACGTGTAGTGACCTCCAGTTATCCAATTCATTGTACAATAAATTGTATAAATAGCGTGTCAAGAGACTGCAGAAAGTCGGCGCGCCAGTTGTGTGAGGAGAGGGAAGAGGCTGACCGTGCTGGCCAGCCTCCGAAAGCGTTTACCCGGCTTTTTGGTAGAGCGTTTGGGTCGGATAGGGGATCGACACGCCGTCAGCGTCAAAGCGTTCCTTGAACCCTTTGGTGAGGTCGAATTTGAGGTCCCAATAATTGCTGGTGGTGCACCACACACGGACGATGATGTCCACGGAGCTATCGCCGAGATTTCCCACCACGATTTGCGGCTCGGGTGAGCTATGGGCGCGCGAGTCAGCTGCGATCACCGCTTTCAGCGAATCCATCGCTTTGTTGATGTCGTCCTCATAGGCAATGCCCATCACAAAATCGACGCGGCGGGTGGCGTTGGCCGAGAAGTTGGTGATCGCGCCGCTATAGATATCGCCATTGGGCACGATGATCTTCACATTGTCCGGTGTGTTGAGAACGGTGGTGAAGAGGTTCACTTCCTCGACGGTTCCGGTCTCGCCGCCTGCATTGATGAAGTCGCCGATCTTGAACGGCCGGAAGGCAAGCAGCAGCACGCCGGAGGCCACGTGACCAAGCGTTCCCTGCAACGCGAGGCCAATGGCGAGACCGGCGGCACCAATTAGCGCCGCGAGCCCTGTCGTCTGAATGCCGAACATCGAGAGCACCGCAATGACGACGAAGGCCACGATGATGTAATAAACAATGCTGCCAAAGAAACGCGCCAACATGAGGTCAAGGTTCGGCGCCTTCTGGACGGTGTTGACTGTCACCTTCTTCAGGCGTCCCGCAATCCAAAGACCGATAACCAAGACCAGCAGGGCACTGACGGCTTGAACGCCCCAGCCGATGGCTGTCTCTGTTAGTCGTGAGATGGTCTCGGGCTGCATCAATTGTTCGACGCGTGCTGTCGCGTCCGAGAGATCGGTGGGTAGTGTTGTGTCCTGCATAGTCGTCCCCTTGGCGTTTAACCGATGTCCCGTGTTGCAGTTTTTTATGGTGGTCAAGAACTTAGGACAGAACACGACGTTTCGGCAGCACTCGTGCGGCCCTTCATCTCTTCACAAGCGCGGCCGGAGCGCCGAAAGAGCCGGGGATGCAGCAAGGATCATGGACGATGGCCAGCCTGACACTCTCTGACGCGCTTTCCCGGGTCTCACCTTCCCCCACAATTGCGATCAGCCAAAAGGCGCGCGACCTGAAGGCGGAAGGTAAGGACGTCCTCGCTCTCGCTGCGGGTGAACCTGACTTTCCGACGCCGGAGCATGTTTGTGACGCCGCCATTGATGCGATCCGGCGCGGTGAGACCGGTTACACCGCGGTGGACGGTATTCCTGAGCTGAAAGAAGCCGTGGCCGCGAAGTTCGAGCGGGACAATGGCCTCTCCTATGATCCGTCATCGGAGGTGACCGTCACGTCGGGCGGGAAGTTCCTGGTCTACGCGGCGCTCATGGCCACCCTTAACCCAGGTGACCAGGTGGTGGTCCCGGCGCCTTACTGGGTGAGCTATCCGGGCATTGTGAAGCTCTTTGGCGGCACGCCGGTGATCGCAGAGACGAAGGAAGCCGATGGGTTCAAGCTGACGCCAGAAGCGCTCGAAGCCGCGATCACGCCGAAAACGCGGTGGCTGATCCTCAACTCACCCGGCAACCCGACGGGCGGCGTGTTGGAGGACGCGGATCTCAAAGCCCTCGGCGAGGTGCTCAAGCGGCACCCGCATGTCTGGATCTTCTCAGACGATATTTATGAGCACGTGGTCTACGGAGCAAAGTTCCAGACGATCGCGGCGGCGGTTCCGGAATTGAAAGACCGAACGCTGACCATGAACGGGGCGTCAAAGGTCTATTCAATGACAGGATGGCGGATCGGCTTTGGCGGGGGCCCGGCACCGCTTATGGCCGCGATCCGCAAGCTCCTCGGCCAGTCAACGACCAACCCTTGCAGCATCAGCCAATGGGCGGTGGTTGCGGCCCTCAACGGTGATCACGGGTTTTTGGCCGAGCGCAACCAAGCGTTCCGTGCTCGGCGTGATCACTTGCTTGATGTGTTCGCCAGCACGCCAGGCTTGACCTGCGCCAAGCCGGAAGGGGCCTTCTACCTCTACCCTGGCTGCGCCGATCTCATCGGCGGAACGATTGGCGGCAAAACGCTCGAAACCGATCTCGATGTCGCCGAGGCGCTGCTTGAGGACGAGCTGGTCGCTTTGGTGCCGGGAACGGCTTTCGGCATGGGGCCATTCCTTCGGCTTTCCTACGCTGCGGATATGGCGACGATCGAAGAGGCGGGGCGGCGGATCAGCCGTTTTGCCGCCCGTGTGGAGCGTTGATCACATCGAGTTGATCGATGCGAAGTATCTGAACCATTCGTTTTTCCAAAGGCTGCTCAGGGCCTACATGGCTCGTCGAAGGGAGATTTCCTGATGGCTGACACGAACACCAAAACTGTTGACGCGCTGAAACGGGTCCTTGGCGACACCTACGCGCTGTACCTCAAAACCCATGGCTACCACTGGAATGTGGAGGGCCCGAACTTCAAATCCCTGCACACGCTGTTCGAGGAGAACTACCAGGCGCTGTGGCAGAGCATGGACGACATCGCGGAGCGCATCCGGTCGCTCGGTGCCTACGCGCCGGCGGGCGGGACCCAGCTCGGCGAACTCGCCAGCATCGATTCGGGCGATAATGATGTGCCGAGCGCCAATGCGATGATCCAAAACCTGATTGCGGGTCACGAAGCGTTTCTTGTGACGGCGCGCGCGGCGATGGAGGTTGCTGGCGATGCCAGCGATATCGCCACGGAAGACCTGCTCTCGCCGCTGATGTCGGCCCATGAAAAGATGGCCTGGATGCTGCGCTCGAGCCTCGAGCGTTAAACTTCTCCGGTTTCGCGCCGCAGCCTTGGTTGCGGCGCGGCATCACGCGTTCTATGGCGCGTCGACTATGCCGGACCTTCTTGTCGAGCTTTTCTCCGAAGAAATCCCTGCGCGCCTGCAAGCCAAGGCGGCGGGCGACTTTGCACGCCTGATGACAGCCAAGCTGAAAGAGGCGGGGCTTGAAGGCCAGAGCACCGAGAGTTTCTATGGCCCTCGCCGGTTGGCTTTGTCGATCACGGGGTTGCCCGAGCGCTCGCCGGATGTCAGCGAAGAGCGCAAGGGACCCCGCGTTGGCGCGCCTGAAAAAGCGCTCGAAGGTTTCCTTCGTGCTGCGGGGCTGAGCCACATCTCCGAGGCCGAGATTCGCGACGACAAAAAGGGTCAGTTCTACGTTGCACGGATAGAGACCGCTGGCCGTGCCGCTGGCGAAGTGATCGCCGCAGCACTCGAGGCGACGATCAACGATTTTCCGTGGCCGAAGTCTCAGCGCTGGGGTGATGGTGATCTCAAATGGGTGCGCCCGCTGCGGCGTGTTCTGCTCTCTTTTGGTGGCCAGGCGGTGCCCTTCCGGCTGGAGAACGGTTCCCAGGTGATCGAAGCAGGGCTCCTGACCGAGGGTCACCGTATTCTCAGTGAGGGGACGATCGAAGCGGCGAGCTTTGGGGCCTACGAAGACGCGCTTGGGGCGGCGTCGGTCGTCCTGCGCGGAGAAGACCGGGCAGCACGCATTCTTGACGGCGCAAGAGCGGCTTGCGCGAGCGCAGGCCTTGAACTGGTCGAAGACGAGGGCCTCCTGCGCGAAGTGACCGGCCTTGCCGAGTGGCCTGAGGCTGTCCTTGGCTCCTTTGATGAAAAGTTCCTTCAGCTGCCTGATGAAGTCATCACCGCGGCCATGCGCGGGCATCAGAAGTACTTCTCGGTGAAGGATCCATCGACCGGGCGCCTTGCGCCGCGCTTCATCGCTGTGGCGGATATCCCCGGCGGCGAGGGTATGCTCACCGGTTATGAGCGTGTGCTGACGGCTCGTTTGTCCGATGCGCTTTTCCTCTACCAAAACGACCTCAAAAAGCCGCTGGAAGGCCACGCTGAGAAGCTCAAAGGCGTCACCTTCTTCGAAGGCCTCGGCACAATCGCTGACAAGGTCGAGAGGGTCTCGACCTTGGCCGTCGCGCTTGCGGGTGCGTGCGGCGCGGATACACGGCAAGCCCAGATTGCCGCTGAGCTCTGTAAAGCTGATCTGACCACGGACATGGTCTATGAGTTCCCTGAGCTTCAAGGGCTGATGGGCCGCTACTACGCTCTCCATGAAGGCGTCGACCCAGGCATCGCTGATGCCTTGCGGGATCATTATCTGCCAGCAGGCGTTGATGATGCGCTGCCGTCGGGTCCGCTTGGCCTGACCGTTGGTCTTGCTGATAAGATCGATACGCTCGCAGCGTTCTGGAGCATCGACCAAAAGCCCACAGGATCGCGCGATCCGTTTGCCCTTCGGCGCGCGGCGCTTTCTGTGATCAAGATCATCCTCGACAAGCAGCTGCGTCTCGGCCTTGAGCCGCATCTTCAGCATGCGGTCTTTGCTGCCGCCGCGCTGCGCCAGCACGCCTCGATCGATATCGAGAAAGGCCCGCCGCAGCTTCAGGCCGTCGCAGCCCTGATTGGCGAGGACCAAATCAAAAAGGTGATCGATAGCCGCCTGAAAGAGGAGCTTCCTGCGGTGACCCAAGCCTCGTTGGAGGCATCACAGCCGAAGGTCGCCGATCTTCTGTCCTTCTTCCATGATCGCCTGACCGTCTATTTCCGCGACCAAGGCTACCGGCACGACCGGGTCTCCGCAGCGCTGACCGAAGGCGCGGACGATTTCGTGCTGATCGAGAACAAGCTGAAGGCCCTCGACGGGTTCCTGGGGACCGAGGACGGGCAGAATCTGACAGCGGCCTATAAGCGCGCCGCCAACATTCTGAAGGCCGAGGCGAAGAAGGGTGCGCTGCCCGAAACCGGCGTAACGCCTGATTTGCTTGCAGAAAACGAGGAGCAGGCGCTGCATTCTGCACTTCTCACAGCCGAAGAGGGTGCGCATCAGCGTCTCGGTGACGAAGATTTTGCAAGTGCTATGCAAGAATTGTCAGCCATTCGGCCGGTCATCGACCGTTTCTTCGAGGCTGTGACGGTCAACGACGCGAACCAGGACTTGCGCGCCAACCGATTGGCGCTGCTCTTGCGTTTCGTCGACGTGGTGAAGTTGGTTGCCGATTTCGATCGGCTAGAGGGATAAGACAGGAATTCATTGATGGACGGACAGACCCCGGAGAAACTGGTTTACGCATTTGGCGGCGGTAAAGCTGAAGGCCGCTCAGGCATGCGCAACCTGCTCGGCGGTAAGGGCGCCAACCTCGCAGAAATGGCCTCGCTGGGCCTTCCGGTGCCGCCGGGCTTTACGATCACCACGGAGGTTTGTACCTCCTTTTATGCCAACAACCGGCAGTATCCAGACGGTCTGAAGGCCGCTGTCGAAGCGGGCGTGAAACAGATCGAACAGGTGACGGGCAAAGTCTTTGGCGATGTCAAAAACCCGCTCCTCGTCTCCGTACGCTCTGGCGCGCGGGCGTCCATGCCGGGGATGATGGACACGGTCCTTAATCTCGGCCTCAATGATGAGACAGTGAAGGGCCTTACCGCTCTCTCCGGCGATGCGCGCTTTGCCTATGACAGCTACCGCCGCTTCATCCAGATGTATGGCGACGTGGTCTTGGGTGTTGATCATCACAACTTCGAAGAGCTCCTCGATACGTATAAAGACGAGCGTGACTACGTGCTCGATACAGCGCTGACGGCCGATGACTGGCAAGCGGTCATCGCGCAGTACAAAGAGGTTGTTGAGCAGACGATCAACAAGCCTTTCCCGCAAGACCCCGAAGAGCAGCTCTGGGGCGCGATCGACGCGGTCTTTTCCTCTTGGATGAACGACCGGTCGAAGACCTATCGCCGTCTCAACGCTATCCCTGAAAGCTGGGGCACCGCGGTGAACATCCAAGCGATGGTCTTCGGCAATATGGGCCAGACGTCGGCAACCGGCGTAGCCTTTACCCGCAACCCGTCGACCGGCGAAAACAGTGTCTACGGCGAGTTCCTCATCAATGCGCAAGGCGAGGACGTCGTCGCGGGCATCCGAACACCGCAAAACCTGACCAAGAAAAGCCGCGAAGAGCAGGGTTCGGACGAAGCCTCGCTCGAAGAGGCCATGCCCGAGACCTATGCCGAGCTCGCCGCGGTCTTCCAAAAGCTCGAAGACCACTACCGCGACATGCAGGACATTGAGTTCACGATCGAGCAAGGCAAGCTCTACATGCTGCAAACCCGGAACGGGAAGCGCACCGCGAAAGCCGCCCTCAAAATTGCAGTTGATCTCTGTGCGGAAGGAAAAATCACTGAAGATGAAGCGGTGATGCGTGTTGATCCCAACGCGCTTGACCAGCTTCTGCACCCATCGCTCGATCCGAACGCGCCGCGTGACATCATCGCGAAGGGTCTGCCTGCGAGCCCTGGCGCGGCGTCGGGCGAGGTGGTCTTCACCGCTGATGAAGCCGAGCAGCTCGCCGCCGACGGCCGTAAAGTGATGCTCGTCCGTGTCGAGACGAGCCCTGAGGACATTCACGGCATGCACGCCGCGGCTGGGATCGTCACGGCGCGGGGCGGCATGACATCCCACGCCGCTGTGGTGGCGCGCGGCATGGGCCGGGCTTGTGTCTGCGGCGCAGGTGAGCTGCGTATCGAAAAGGATGGTTCCGGTTTCACTGTCCACGGACGGACGGTGAAAAAGGGTGAAGAGATCACCATTGACGGTTCCACTGGTGAGATCTTCTTCGGCGCAGTGCCGACGATCGAGCCGGAGCTCTCCGGCGATTTTGGCAAGATCATGACCTGGGCGGACACGCATCGCCGGATGAAGGTTCGCGCCAATGCCGAAACACCGCTCGATGCCAAAACAGCCCGTGATTTCGGTGCGGAGGGCATTGGCCTCTGCCGGACCGAGCACATGTTCTTTGACGCTGAGCGGATCAATGTCGTCCGTGATATGATCTTGGCTGAGAGTGAGCAGGGGCGCCGCTCTGCGCTCGACAAACTCCTGCCGTTCCAGCGCGGTGATTTCGAGCAGCTCTTCACCGAGATGGCTGGGCTTCCGGTCACGATCCGTCTTCTCGATCCGCCGCTTCATGAGTTCCTTCCGCATGGGGAGAAAGAGATTGCCGACGTGGCCGCGGCCCTCGGTCGCGATCCTAAGGCCGTCGCTTCGCGCCTCCAGGAGCTTCACGAGCTGAACCCGATGCTCGGCCACCGCGGCTGCCGCCTCGCGCTCTCCTATCCGGAGATCGCTGAGATGCAGGCGCGGGCGATTTTCGAAGCAGCCCTGTCCGTCTCGAAAGCCAAAGGCGGCGATCCGGTGCAGCCTGAAATCATGGTGCCGCTGGTCTCGACCCAGAAGGAACTGCAGATCCTCAAGGCCAAGATCGACAAGATCGCCACCGATGTCTTCAAGGAGTCGGGCGACAAGCTCGTCTACACGGTCGGGACGATGATCGAGCTGCCGCGCGCTGCGCTCACCGCGGACAAGATCGCGCATGAGGCGGAATTCTTCTCCTTCGGCACCAACGACCTGACGCAGACGACCTTCGGCATCAGCCGTGACGACGCGGGCGGCTTTATGCCGAGCTATCTGCGGCAGAACATCTTCGAGCAGGACCCTTTCGTTAGCCTCGATCAGGAAGGCGTTGGCCAGCTCGTGGCGATCGCCGCTGAGAAAGGGCGGAAGACACGGTCGCTGATCAAGCTCGGCATTTGCGGCGAGCATGGCGGTGATCCCGCGTCGATCAGCTTCTGCGAAGGTGTTGGCCTCGATTACGTGAGCTGCTCGCCCTACCGGGTGCCGATCGCTCGGCTGGCTGCGGCACAGGCGTCCCTTGCGGTGAAAAACCAAGACGCTTAGAGGCTGTTTTTTGCTGCGGTGCAGCAGCGGTACGGCGCTTGTGCGGGGGCCGACTCCGCACAACATCTCATCGTAACCATCTTGTCGTAGACGAGGGATCCACCACCAAGGTAGGCCAGTGAGAACACTGACGGGACGAACAGCTGACGAGGTCCGAGGCGGCCTGATCCTCACCGCGTTTTTGCTCGCGGTGGGTGCGCTGTTCATTACCATGGTGCGGACCACCCAGATCATTGAGGCAGCGCCAGCGGAGCCGGAGGCCGAGATCGTGGTCGCTGGGCTCGATGAGCCAGCGCCCAGCGTCGAGGTGCGCGTTGTGAGCGCCGTCGAAGTGCTGATGGCTGGCGGTTTTGACGGCAACGCGGTGGCCCGTGACCTGATCCTGGCTGGCATCCCGGCCCACGCCTTCGCCATTCCTGCGGCAGTGTTTGAGCAGCCCTTCGACGGTTTCGAGGCCGAAGAGCATGCCTGCCTCAGCCAGGCCATCTATTTCGAGGCGCGCAACCAATCTGTGCTCGGTCAGATCGCCGTCGCTGATGTGATCCTCAACCGCGTCGATCACGGGCGTTTCCCCGATACCGTTTGCGGCGTCGTCTTCCAGGGTGAAGAGCGCCGCAATCGCTGCCAGTTCAGCTTTGCTTGCGACGGCCTTCCGGAGACCGCCTATGAGAAGGACGCCTGGGCGAAGTCAGAGGCCTTGGCAGACCTCATCATGCGCGGCTTCCGTCCGCCGCTGACGCGCTATGCGACCTTCTACCATGCCGAGTATGTCTCGCCGCGCTGGGCGAAAGCCTTTGTTGAGACCACGGTGATCGGCGATCATATCTTCTATCGCTATCACGATGCCTTGCGTCTTGCGGCCGATGAGCCCGCGGGTGCGCCGAGCGCATCCAGCCTCTAAAGGCTCAGCTCCATTCCAACATCGATGGCGGCGGCCGAATGGGTGAGGGCGCCGACTGAGATGATATCGACGCCTGTCTCGGCAATGCTGCGGATGGTTTGCGCCGTCACGCCGCCGGAGGCTTCGAGCACCGTCTGACCTTTTGCGAGGCTGACAGCACGCTTCAGGTCCTCCGTTCCCATATTATCGAGAAGAACGATATCCGGCCGAAGGGGGAGGATCTCCTCCAGCTGCGCGATGGTATCGACCTCGACTTCAATTTTGACCGTATG
>JBCDLG010000113.1:0-9190 GCA_038745625.1 Pseudomonadota bacterium
ACCGGCCCGCCAAAAAAGACGGGACTATCCGCCGCATAGTCGCTGCCCTCGAGATCGGCTTCTGCCATCACTTCATCCACCGATAATCCCTCGATCGGCTTGTTGATGATCACCCCGAACGCATGCTCTTCGTCATGGCTGCACATCAAAACCACAGACTGCTCAAACGGCGAGTCATCGAGATGTGGCATCGCGATCAACAACTTACCGGCAAAGCCGCTGCTGAGATCGAGTGAGGGGAAACGCGTCATAGCCATGAGGGTAACTTAAGTGCTCTCAACAGTGGCACAACGATGGCAGCAAAAAGAGCGGCATTTCAGCAAGGTGGGCTTGCTCTCTAGGGCCCCTTGGGGTCAGGGGGCGGCAAGGCCTGGGAGAGGGTTCCGGGCCACCCCACCATGTTTGAGGAATCCTATGATCGAGACCGGCCAAACCGTTCCCAACACCTCTGTTTTCCAAGCGACCGCTGAAGGGCCCAAGCCCGTTGAGACTGACGCGCTGTTCGCAGGCAAGACCACGGCACTGTTCGCGGTGCCTGGCGCGTTCACGCCGACCTGTTCAGCCAAGCATCTGCCTGGTTTTGTTGAAAAAGCTGCCGACCTCAAAGCCAAAGGTGTCGATCAGATCGTTTGCATGTCGGTCAACGACGCCTTTGTGATGAACGCATGGGGCGAAGGCGCGAACGCGGGCGATATCGTGATGCTCGCCGATGGCAATGGTGACCTGACCAAAGCGCTGGGTCTTGAGATGGACGGCAAGGGCTTTGGCATGGGCATGCGTTCGCAGCGCTTCGCCATGGTGCTCGACGGCACCGCCGTCAAACAGCTCTTTGTTGAAGAGCCAGGCGCGTTTGAGGTGTCCTCAGCCGAGCACGTTCTCGCCAACCTGTAACATTCACCACAGCGCTTGGGAGCATTGAGGGGTTTGCAAGGAGGTTGTGCTCTGCTCATCTGATGAAGATGGCAGCAGATGTGACCCCAGCAGATCTCCGGCCGCTCCCGAGCGACGCCTCGCGGGCCCAAGCGCTTGTGAGCTCGATACTGGTCACCGTTGGCGCCTTTATCGCTGCGGCCGTGATGCTCGTCGCTGCCGCCGTCTCGCTTCCGATCATGCTAGCGGCCAGCGCAACGCTTGAGCGGGGCCAACGCCCCTTGCGCCGCGGCTGGCAGGAGCTGGAAGCGCCGCGCGCTTAGCCCAAAAGACCGTCGCCGTCTGGGTCGAGGAATTCGTGCAGATGGACGATGAAGTAGCGTGTGTGGGCGCTATCGACCGTGGCCTGCGCTTTTGAGCGCCAAGCTTTCTCCGCCTCAGCGAAGTTGGGGTAGATGCCGACAATGTCGAGGGCATCGATATCGCGAAAACGGGCTTCTTGCGGGCTCGTAAGCTCGCCGCCGAAAACGAGGTGGAGGAGTTGAGGGGTTTCGTCGCTCATGACGTTGTCGCCTTTAGGGTCTGAGGGTCCGGAGGTCGCTTGGCAGATGGGCCAAACGTTTCAGCACGTGCGGGTAGAGAGGAGTCGCGGCGCATACAAGACCTGGTTGAGCAGGTTCACTTTGACCAAAGGTGAATGAACGGCCGAGATGATCGCCGATCCAGGCGCCTGCTTCGGCAGCGATCAGCGCGCCGGGCGCGACGTCCCAGTCCGACTTCCGGGCAAGCGCGATGGTCGCGTCGTAGTCGCCTGCTGCGACGAGGGCCAACCTGTAGCTGGTAGAATTGACATAGCCGATGTCCATCTCTGGCCAAGGTGTCGGCCAGGCGGGGTGCGCGAACATCTGCGCTTGGCCGAGCATGCGGCAGTCTTCGACGGCAGCTTGGCCAGTCGCTTCGATCGTCTCGCCGTTCAGCCGGGCTCCGCCGCCTTTCACCGCATCATACATCTCATCCTTTATCGGACAGTAGATCGCGGCGGCGATGACCTCCTCGCCTTCGGTGATTGCAAGACAGATGGTGAAATTATCCTGTCCACGGACAAATGCGCGTGTCCCGTCGATCGGATCAACAATGAAGGTTCGCTCGGCATCGAGACGGCTCAAATCATCGGCGCTTTCTTCCGACAGCCAGCCGTAGTCTTCTCGTGACCCGCTGAGCAAAACCTCCCGCAATGCCTCGTCGGCTTTCATGTCTGCTTCGGTGACGGTGGAGCGATCGTCCTTTTGCCAGACATCGAGATTCTTGTTGCGGAAGAAGGGCTTGATCACCTCACCAGCGACCTTCGCTGCATCGACGAGAGCATCGCGCTCAGCATTGAGAGACGAGGGTATGTGGTCAGTCTCCAGCAATGGTCATCTCTTCGATCAACAGCGTCGGCGCATTGATAGACCCGCGACGCTTAAGATCGTTCCCCACTTCGAGGTTTTTCCACATATCGAGGAGATTGCCCGCAATGGTGATCTCTGACACCGGGTGAGTGATCTCACCGTTTTCGATTGCAAAGCCGGCGCACCCTACGGAGAAATCGCCGGTATTCCCGTTGATCTGTGGGCCGAACATATCGGCAACCAAAAGGCCCGTGCCTGCCGCTGCGATGAGTTCCTCGGGCGACTTCGTGCCAGGCAAAATGTCGAGGTTGGACGGACCAGAGCTTGGCGAGCCGCCAGTGCCGCGCTTCGCCCGGCCGTTGGTCTCAAGGTTCAGCTGCTTAGCTTGCGCGGTGTTGAGGAACCACTGGGTCAGCACGCCTTCCGCAATCAGATCAAAGGCTTCGCAGACGACGCCTTCACCATCAAAGGGCTTCGAACCAAACCCGCGCGGTCGCAGCGGATCGTCGCGCACGATCACCGATGTTGGGAACAGCTGCTCACCGAGCTTGTCCATCAGAAAGCTGGTGCCGCGGGCAATCGATGCGCCGTTCGACGCCCCGGCAAGGGGGCTCAAAAGCGACGAGGCGATGCGCTGCTCAAAGATCACTGGCGCCTTGGTCGAGGCCGTCTTGCGCGGGTTGAGGCGTCTGACGGTGCGCTCACCGGCGACCCGGCCGATATCCTCTGCACTCCGAAGATCCGACAAGAAGACGGCTCCGTCGCCGTCATAGTCGCGCTCCATGCCGGTGCCTTCGCCAGCGAGGACAGAGACGCCCAAGGAATGGCTGCCGCCGGACTTACGGCCGGAGAAGCCGAGCGAGGTGGCAAACACGCTCTCGCCATAGCCCACCGACGCGCTGGCGCCGCTTGAATTGGTCACGCCGTCGACGGCGCGGGCGGCGTCTTCGCAAGCCTTGGCCCGCGCGATAAGGTCATCAGTGGAGGGCTCAACGCCGTCCGAGAGCTCAAGATCCGGGAAGGGCCCCTTGGCGAGCCGGTCCTCAGGCGCGAGGCCAGTATAGGGGTCGCTGGGTGCTTCCTTCGCCATCGCGACGGCACGCTCGACCAGGGAATCGAGCGTTGCTTCCCTAAAATCCGTCGACGAAACAGTGGCTTGCTGATCGCCGATGAAGACCCGAAGACCGAGATCCTGGTTCTCAGAGCGCTCGACCTCCTCCGTCTCACCGAGACGAACGGAAACGGAGGAGCTGAGGGAGGAGTAGACGAGCGCGTCCGCTGCGTCGGCTCCGGCCTTGAGTGCATGGGAGATCAGGCGGTCGAGGACGGCTTCTTGATTGTCTGGCATGGCCTGCGGCTTAAGGATGCCCACCCCGCCTGACAAGTTGACGAATGGTGCAGTGCAAGGCACCGTCATCGGTGTGGCTGAGGGCCACGTTCGATTGAGGGAGACGCTGCGCGAGGTATGCGCAGGGCCGAAGGCGCAACCACCCCGGAAACGCTCAGGCACCAAGGACCGCGATCGGACCTAAAGGCTGGAAAAGGGCTGGCAGGCCCTACCGACGGAGCAAGCGAATCGGTCTCGGTTCGCCTAATCTCTCAGGTGCGTTCACGTTGAGCGCGAGGACAGCCGGGGCTTCGAGAGCCGGAGGGCTCTCACCATGGGAGCCCGATTGTGACAGAGACACTCAAAACCCTACCGCTCGATGGGCTCCACCGTGAGCTGGGCGGCAAAATGGTGCCCTTTGCGGGCTATAACATGCCCGTGCAGTACCCCATGGGGGTCAAGGAAGAGCATCTTTGGACCCGCTCAAAAGCAGGGCTTTTTGACGTCAGCCACATGGGGCAGGCGACGCTCACGGTGGCCAGCGGCAGCCATGAGGACATCGCCAGGCTGATCGAAGAACTGGTCCCCGGCGAGATTGTGAAGCTGGGCCAGGGGCGGATCCGCTACAGCCTCCTCCTCAATGACGAGGGCGGTATTCTTGACGATCTGATGATCTCGCGGTTCCCCGAGGCGGTGGATGCGGAAGGAACGCTTTTCCTCGTGGTGAACGCAGCCGTGAAGGATGCCGACTACGCCTACCTCCAAGACCGATTGGGTGATCGCGCCAAGCTTGAGGTGCTCGACCGGTCGCTGCTGGCTCTGCAGGGGCCTAAGGCGCGCGCCGTGATTGGCGGGTTGGTGCCCGACGCTCTGACGATGCCCTTCATGACCACACGGCCCGCTGTGATCGATGGGATCGAGGTGACGCTTTCGTGTTGCGGCTACACCGGCGAGGACGGTTTTGAGATCTCTGTTGCCAATGAGCATGCGGAGCAATTGGCACGGACACTTCTGGCCCATGATGATGTTGCGCCAATCGGCCTCGGCGCTCGGGACTCGTTGCGGCTGGAGGCGGGGCTTTGTCTTTATGGCCATGATATGACGCCTACGGAGAGCCCTGTATCAGCTGGTTTGACCTTTGCGCTTGGCAAACGCCGCAAGGCAGACGGCGGTTTTGCCGGCGCTGACCGTATTCTCAAAGAGCTGATCCAAGGTGCAGGTATGGTCCGGGTTGGGATCAAGCCGGAGGGCCGTGCACCGGCGCGCGAAGGCACCACCATCGCCACCGGCAATGGCGTGGAGATCGGCCAGATCACTTCTGGCGGGTTCGGACCGACGGTCGGCGGACCCGTGGCGATGGGCTATGTCCCCGGCTCCCATGCTGAGGTCGGCACCGAGGTGATGCTCGACATCCGCGGCAAGCTCCATCCCGCTCGCGTGGCGGCACTTCCCTTCATCGAACCCGGTTACTATCGAGGGCCCAAATCATGACAACCAAGTACACTGAAGACCACGAATGGATCAGCGTCGACGGCGACACCGCCACTGTGGGTATTACAGCGCATGCTGCGGAACAGCTTGGCGACGTTGTCTTTGTGGAGCTTCCCGACGTCGGCAAGAGCTTCTCCAAGGGCGACGATATGGCTGTGGTGGAAAGCGTAAAAGCCGCATCGGATGTCTACGCGCCAGTGTCCGGCGCCATTCTTGCGGTCAACGAAGCGCTGGTCGATGCCCCGGAAGGCGTCAATGAAGGCCCTGAGAGCAGCGGCTGGTTTGTCAAACTCAAACTGACCGATCCGTCTGAGCTGGACAGTCTGATGGATGAAGCGGCGTATAAGGATCACGCTGCGAATGGGTAGAGGCGCGGCCTTCGCCGTCGGCGTTGCTATTGCTGCTGGTGTTGGCGTCGCGACGGACGACTGGAGCGTCGGCATCGCCGTCGGCGTTGGGGTTGGTTTGCTTCTGATGATCGTCGGCCGCGGCCGATAACGACTGAATGAAAGGTAGGGGTGGATGCGCTATCTTCCGCTGACAGACACGGACCGAGCCGAGATGCTCAACACGATCGGTGTCGCGCATATTGATGAGCTTTTTTCCGACGTTCCCGCTGACGCGTTGAACCCTCCGCTCGATTTGCCCGATCACAAGGGCGAGTTCGAGGTGGAGCGGCATCTCGCGGCTCTGGCGAAGAAGAACCATGCCGCTGGCGATGGCCCGTTCTTTGCCGGCGCGGGCGCCTACCGGCATCACGTGCCAGCGACGGTCGATCATATTATTCAGCGATCAGAGTTTCTCACCGCCTATACGCCTTATCAGCCAGAGATCGCGCAAGGCACGCTGCAATACCTCTTTGAATTCCAGACCCAAGTCGCTGAGCTGACCGGCATGGAGGTGGCGAATGCCTCGATGTATGATGGCTCGACCGCGACGGCCGAGGCGGCGCTGATGGCGCGCCGGATCACCAAGCGCAAAAAGGTGGTGATGGCAGGCGGTCTTCACCCTCATTATGCGGAGGTTGTCCGCACCAATGAGGAGTTGATCGGCGACACGGTGCTGCAGGCGCCAGCAAACCCCGGCGCGGGGGCCGTGATGGACCTCATTGACGATGAGACGTCCTGCGTGATTGTTCAAAGTCCCGATGTTTTCGGTTTCTTGCGCAATATCGAAGACCTCTCAGCCAAGGCGCATGCCCACGGCGCGCTGTTGGTGGCGGTGGTCACTGAGGCGACATCATTCGGTCTTCTCAAATCCCCAGGCAGTCAGGGGGCGGATATTGTCGTCGCTGAAGGCCAGGCGATCGGCAACGCCCTTAATTTCGGTGGCCCTTACCTCGGCCTTTTTGCCGCGCGACAGAAGCATATCCGGCATATGCCAGGGCGTCTTTGCGGCGAAACGGTGGATGCGGATGGTAAGCGCGGCTTTGTGCTGACGCTTTCAACCCGTGAGCAACATATCCGCCGCGACAAGGCCACCTCAAACATTTGCACCAATTCTGGGCTCTGTGCCCTCGCCTTTACGGTGCACATGTCCCTGCTAGGCGGCAAGGGTCTGCGCGAGGTGGCCGTGCTCAGCCACGAAAACGCGGTCAAAACGGCGACGGCGCTCGAAGCCATTGCGGGGGTCGAGGTGTTGAACGACACCTTCTACAACGAGTTCTCCGTCCGCCTGCCGAAGAATGCAAGCGCGGTGGTCGATGAACTGGCGGCGCAAGGGATCATCGCGGGTGTGCCCGGCGAACGGCTTTGGCCCGGCCGTACGGAGACGGAGAACCTTCTCATCATCGCTGCGACCGAACTCACAACCGACAGCGACGTGGATGCGCTGGCAACAGCGATCAAAGGAGCGCTGTGATCATGCTGCTACCCACCACCCGCAACATTTCGCCACGGACGACATCATGACTGAGACCTTCACTGGCCACAAAGCCCTCGAACTTGAGGTTCCGTTGCTGTTCGAAGAGGGCAGCTACGAAAAAGCGGGCGTCGATTTGCCGACGCCGTCTGGCGCAACGAGCCGTTTGGGCGATCACGCGGCCGCAGAACCGCGAGCACTGCCTGCCTTGTCCGAACCCGGAGCGATGCGGCACTTCGTGCGGCTGAGCCAAAAGAACTACGCGATCGATATGGGGATCTTCCCGCTTGGCTCGTGCACGATGAAGCACAATCCGCGGCTGAATGAGCGCATCGCGAGGCTGCCCGGGTTTGCAGACCTCCATCCGCTGCAGCCTGACGGCACGACCCAAGGAGCGCTCGAGCTGATTGCTGAGCTGCAGCGGTGGCTCTGTGAGATGACGGGCATGCCCGCCGTGGCGATGAGCCCGAAGGCGGGGGCCCATGGCGAGCTTTGCGGCATGATGGCGATCCGCGCTGCGATTGTGGCGCGCGGTGAGGAAGCCACCAGGACTCGCGTGTTGGTGCCGGAGTCAGCGCACGGCACGAACCCAGCGACCGCCGCGCAGTGCGGTTTCTCTGTCGATAAACTTCCGTCAACGGATGACGGCCGCGTTGATCTCGCTGCGATGAAAGCCAAGCTTGGCCCGGATGTCGCGGCCATCATGGTGACCAATCCCAACACATGCGGTCTCTTCGAGCGCGACGTGCGCGCGATGGCGGACGCGGTGCATGAGGCGGGCGGCTATTTCTATTGCGATGGCGCCAACTTCAACGCGATCGTCGGCAAGGCGCGGCCTGGCGATCTTGGCGTCGATGCAATGCATATCAATCTGCATAAGACCTTTTCGACGCCCCATGGCGGCGGTGGCCCTGGTTCAGGCCCAACGGTCCTGTCAGAGGCACTGAAGCCCTTCGCTCCAATCCCTGCGGTGGTCTCGGGCGCCAATGGCTACACCGTGCATGAAACGGAGGATGGCGCGTTTGCCCAAAGCTTCGGCCGAATGACCGCCTTTCACGGTCAGATGGGCATGTTCGTCCGGGCTTTGAGCTATATGCTCAGCCACGGCGCGGACGGCTTGCGGAAGGTTGGCGAGGACTCCGTCCTCAATGCTAATTATGTCCGTGTACGCCTCGCTGAGGAGATGACGCAAGGCTACCCCGGTTCATGCATGCACGAAGCGCTGTTCTCGGACGCGTTCTTGAAGGAAAGCGGCGTGGGCACGATCGATTTTGCGAAAGCGATGATCGATGAGGGTTTCCATCCGATGACGATGTATTTCCCGCTCGTGGTCTCTGGCGCCATGCTGATTGAACCGACAGAATGCGAATCGAAGGCCTCCCTCGACGAGTTCTGTGATTCGCTGCTTGGTCTTGCCCGCGCAGCGAAGGCTGGTGAGAAGGAGCGCTTCGAACAGGCTCCGCTCCACGCGCCGCGGCGGCGGCTCGACGAGACGCGGGCGGCTCGAAAGCCGATTCTGCGCTGGACCCCGCCGGGTCCTGAGGCGATGGCTGCGGAGTAAGGGCAGCCCGCCGTGCGCTTAGAAGGGCTCGGTGAGGAGCCCTTCAGTGGCGGGCTCGACGCCGGTCAAACCCTGCGGCTGACAGTCGCTGTAGCCTGCGCGCCAGCCCGCTGAGTAGCTATCGTCCGTTTTGAACAAAAAGGCATCGCGGAAAACGCTGGTGTCGAATTTGGCTTGCCGCGCATTGGCTGTCCGGCAGCCATCGGTAAATCCTTGCGTGTAGTAGGGGCCATCCACAACCTCAGGGTCGATGCCTATGCACGAGGCCAGGAGGGACGCGGTCAACAACAGGGCAAGGCGCATAGCGAATCTCCGTGGCTCTCATCAAGATAGGGGCGCGGGGAGCGCGAGACCAGAACACAAGCGAACCGACGCTTTTCACCGTTTGCAGCCATCAACGGTTGACGTGGGCGTGCGTTCTGCGTTTTTTCGAGTGAGGTGGGCGATGCATCGTTTTGTATCGCCGAAAGTTTTGTCCGAAGGCGGTGTGATGCGGAGCTTGTTGTCGATCTCGGGACGCCGCTTTGCTCTCGCCGTCGCCCTTTCGTTCCTTTGGCTTTTGTTATCAGGCTACTGGAACCATGCGACGCTGGTCGGTTTTGGCGCGTTCAGCGTGGCTGTCACCGTTTGGCTGGCGGATCGCGCCGAGGTTGTCGATAATGAAGGCGTGCCGACCAGTATTTTCCCGCG
>JBCDLG010000114.1:0-9114 GCA_038745625.1 Pseudomonadota bacterium
ATAAGAAACGAGACGGTTCACGATGAGTCAGATGCTGTTTAGTCCCTTTAAAGTCAGGTCCTTAGAGATCCCGAACCGGATCGTCATGGCGCCGATGACCAGGAGTTTCTCCCCTGGCGGCGTGCCCGGCGCCAATGTCGCGGAGTATTATGCGCGGCGCGCAGCGGGCGATGTCGGCCTTATCATCACCGAGGGCACGACGGTCGATCGCGGCGGCGCATCGAACGACCCCAATGTCCCCAACTTCCACGCACCCGAAGCACTTGAGGGCTGGGGCGAGGTGGCCAAGGCCGTACACGCAAAGGACGGACGGATCGCGCCACAAATCTGGCACCAGGGCATGATGCGCAAACCAGGCACGGGACCGCATCCAGAGGCGCCGTCCGACAGCCCCTCCGGCCTGACCCACAAGGGCAAACAGGTCCAAGACGCACCCACCGCCGCAGAGGTCGATGATATGGTCATGGCCTATGCCAAAGCGGCGGGTGAAGCCAAACGCCTCGGCTTTGACTGCGTGGAAGTTCACGGCGCCCACGGATATTTGATCGATCAGTTCTTCTGGGGCCGGATGAATGTCCGCGACGACCGATTTGGCGGCAGCCTGCCGGAACGTGCGACCTTCGCCGCCGATATCATCCGCGAGATTCGCAAAGCGGTGGGCGATGACTTCCCGATCATCCTCCGCTTCTCGCAGTGGAAGCAGCAAGACTATGCCGCGCGCCTCGCCGACAGCCCGCAAGAACTCGGCGCCTTCTTGCAGGTCTTTGCCGATGCTGGCGTTGACGTTCTTCATTGCTCGCAACGCCGCTATTGGGAGGCAGAATTCCCCGAAGAAGACGGCGAGAATGGCCTCAACTGCGCTGGCTGGGCGAAAAAGCTGACGGGCCTTCCCACCATCACCGTCGGCTCGGTTGGTCTGTCCTCTGACTTCTTTGGCGCGTTTATGGGCGAGAACTCAGAGCTGCGGCCACTTGATGATCTTGAGGAGCGGCTCGATCGCGGCGAGTTCGACCTCGTCGCTGTCGGCCGGGCACTGCTGCAGGACGCCAATTGGGCCGCCAAAGTGCGCGATGGCCGCATGGCCGAGCTTGAGGACTACAGCGCTGAGAGCCTGAAAGCACTCGTTTAGCGCCAGCAGGATCACTGACCGGACGGCTGCCGAGGATAACCCCCGGCAGCCGCGCTGTCTGCAGATATGCTGACAAGCCGCGCAAGACGCACCCACATCTTGCGGCAAAGACCCGCAGCCGACTTGACCATCACGACAATTTGATGTGCCCTTAGAGAAGGTAGGGCACGCCTGTGGACGAGAATATTCACGTCTTCATCGAGAATGTCGAAGCATCCCAGTCCTTCGGCGCGCTGAAGGACGCCTGCATTTCCCACTTCCTCGCGATCGGCGGCAAGATGATGAGCTATCATCACATCCCGCCCTTCGGTGCCGAGGACCACGGGGCCGAGCTGACGGTTATCGCGCATGGATTTCCCGAAGACTGGGTGCAGCGCTATCGCGGTGAACGTCTCTATCGGGACGATCCCATCCCGCGCTACGCGCTACAAACCGCCAGACCGTTCTGGTGGTCCGACGCGGCAGATTTCCCCAGCCTTACCAAAAGGGAGCGGCGCTACCTCAAGATCTTGGAGGAAGCCAAGCTCGGCGATGGCTTGGCTTTGCCCGTTTACGGACCAAATGGGCGCGACGGCTATGCATCCCTCGGTTTTGGGCTCACTCGGCCAGAGCTGTCAGCGGTGGCGATGCGGCGTATTCAATGGGCCTGCCAGGTCGCCCATGAGCGCTATTGCCAGCTCTTGTGTGACGACACGAAAGAGCGGGTCACCCTGTCACCGCGCGAGCAAGAGATCTTAAGCTGGGTCGCGCGCGGCAAGAGCAATTCTGTCATTGCCCAGATCATTGGGATCTCGGCCAACACGGTCGATACCTATATGCGCCGGATCTACGCCAAGCTGCATGTCGTTGATCGCGTCACCGCGGCGCTGAGAGCCGTGGCCATCGGCGCGCTTTAGACTGCTACCGAAGCTGGCCCTTGAGCCAGGCGTAAGCCTCACCCCGGTCCTTGCCGATCATCACCGCGGCCCCCTCTTGCGATGCCGCCGCCAGCGCGATCTTAGTCTCGTGATCATCGTCGCGCAAAATCACCGCCAGCCGCACACCGTGATGGACCAGCTGACCGGCAATCTCTTTTCCCGCGGCCAGGGCGTCACTGTACGTTGACGGCGTGATGTCGCCTTTGTCGAGCAAGATCTCTTTCGCGCCGAGTGCGATGGTATCTTCAAGTACTGCATTAAATTCTGTTGCGAAGTTATCAGCTTTGTGATCATATTGGATCGTCGCGATGGCTTCGTCGATCGTATAGATGAAGGTCTTCATAACGAATAAGGGCCCATACCACCGGCTTCAGTGCGTGCAGATTGTTGGAGACTGGCGCTCGATCACCGAGGCGCCGCGCCTATAGGTCGGGGGCGTGGAAAGCATGTCGCGCATTTGCGTGTAACGCGTTTGCGTTACATCGCTTCGAGACGCGCGCACTCTTGCCGCGACCGCATCCATCATTCATCCGTATAGAGACGCCTGGCGCGACCACAGCGCAACCGTCCCACTTCATCTCTGATGGGATGGTGCGGGTGACAGGTGAGCCCTCGAACTCCGCACGCGCTCAAATAGCCGAAGGCGGTAGCGCCGAAAATATGGTGCGCCTTGGCGCACAAGAAGCGAACTCTGTGCCTGAAGCGACCGACCGGTCGCCCGGCAGTCAACCCGCCCTATCGGAGGCGCTGCGCGCCGTGAGATCGAGAATGGTGCCCAGGGGCGGAATCGAACCACCGACACGCGGATTTTCAATCCGCTGCTCTACCAACTGAGCTACCTGGGCGTGAAGCGGCCTGATACCGGACCGGCAGAGCGAAGTCCACTCACTTCTCGCGCCCTCGCCGCTAAAGAACCAGCGGCGTCAAAAGCGCCGCAACGGCTGTGATCACAAGGGCTGCAAGCAGGTTGAGGCGGACGCCGATCCGCGCCATGCGGGCGATGCTCATCTCACCCGTGCCGTAAGCGATGGCGTTCGGCGCGGTCGCCATCGGGAACATGAAGGCGCAAGACGCCGCGAGCCCCACCGGCACCGCGAGGATCGCAGGATCCATCTCCGCGCCAGCGCCCATCACCAAGATCACAGGCATCAGCGTCGCCGCCGCCGCCACATTGGACGTAAGCTCGGTGGCCAAGAGAACAAAAAACGTGAGGACCAGGATCAACGCGATGGGCCACAGCAAGCTGAGCGGGCTCATCTGATCACCAAGCCACGCGCCAAGCCCCGTCGACGTCACAGCGCCCGCCATCGATAGGCCGCCGCCGAAAAGGAGGAGCACGCCCCAAGGGATCGCCTCCGCCGTCTGCCAATCAAGAAGGGCCGCACGCGGCTTGTCCTTCGCGCCTGATGGCACGAGAAACATCGTGATCGCGCCCGCCACCGCAATCACTGCATCGGTGATGTGGGCGAAGGGCTGCACCCCGAAAAAAGAGAGGTCCTGCAAGAACGCCCTGCGGAACGACCAAAAGAACGCCATCGCGGCAAAGACCATCAGTGTCCGGCGCTCCGGCCGTGACCATGGCCCCAGCGCCTCAAGCCTTTGCCGCACCACATGGGCGGGGTCCGCGGCGCCAAGATCCTCTTTGCCAAGCCGCGACGCCAGCACCCACCACGCTGCTGGCAGCAAAAGAAGCACGGTCGGCACGCCGATCGCCATCCAGCGCGCAAACGAAAGCCGCGTATCGCCCCCTTGCTCGAGCGCGCCAATGACAATCAGATTGGTCGGTGTGCCGATTGGCGTCGCCAACCCCCCGATCGATGCACCATACGCAACGGCGAGGATGACCGAGACGGTGAACGACGTCCCCTCGCCCTGCCGCCCGCCGCAGGCATAGGCCACCGACAGCGCCACCGGCATCAACATGATGCAGGTGGCGGTGTTGCTGATCCAGGCGGAGAGCATGGCCGATGCCGCCAGGAACCCAGCAATAAGGCGGACGCGGCCCGACCCAGCGCGCAACACGGTGAGCAAGGCCAAGCGCTCATGGAGCCGCCATTTCTCCACCGCCGTCGCTGCGATGAAGCCGCCGAACAGCAACACGACCACGGGGTGAAAGTAAGGCGACGCGGCCCCGCGCATGTCCATGACCCCAAAGGAGGGGAGGACAACCAGCGGCAAGAGCGACGTGATCGGTATGGGGATCGCCTCGGTGACCCACCAGGTGGCCATCAAGATAAGGAGCGCCAACACCACAGACGCATCTCGGCCGAGGCCGTCAAAGCCTGGCAGGGAGACAATCAGGATAAACACGAGCGCACCGCCGAAGAGGCCCACGCGCTTCGCAGGATCACCCGTGGCTTTTACGTCGGCATCGCTCATCAGTCATCCGCTGTGTCTTTATGCACCATGATATCAGCGCCCGGAAAGATATGTTGCAAGGATGCTGTCACCCGGGCCGAGACGGCGTGCGCGTCGCGCAGCGACATGCTTCCTGGCAGCTCAAGATCGACATGAATAAACCGGGAAGGCCCCGCTTTGCGGGTCCGAAGACTGTGATAGCTAACAACGTCCGGATCTTGGTCGATGACATGGGCGATTTGGCGCCGCTCCTCGTCGGGCAACTCCTCGTCCATCAGCTCAGGGAGGGCTTGCGACGCCACCACCTTGACCGACCAGAACAAAAACCCGGTGGCGAACAATCCCGCCACCGCGTCAGCCCGCATCAGCCCGAATTGCGCCGCCAGCACGACAGCGGCAAGCGCCCCCGCATTGGCGAAGACATCGCCCAAATAGTGGGCGCGGTCGGCTTTCAAAACGACGCTGTCGGTACGCCGTACGGCAACCGTCTGTAAGAGGACCAACCCAACGGTGAGCACCACGGACAACAAAAGTGCACCAAGCGCAACATCCAGGCGCTCGATCGGTTGCGGATTAAAAAGGCGGCCAATGCTCTCAAGGGCGACCAAGGTAGCTGATGCCGCGATCACCGCCGTTTGCAGCAGCGCCGAGACGGCTTCTGCCTTCTGATGGCCGAAACGGTGATTGTCATCGGGCGGCGTTGCGGCGATCCGCACCGCAGCGAAAGCGGTGAAACTGGACAGAAGATCGAGACCTGAATCGGCAAGCGAGGCGAGGATCGCCACCGACCCCGACAGCACCCAAGCCACAAGCTTGGTGATGATCAGGATCAGCGCCACGCCAACGGCGCAGCTTGTCACAAACCGCTTCCACACCTCCGCGGAAGACGGCCCCTCACTGTCGGCCCCGCGCATCATCACCCCGATGGCCTAGAGAGAGTGCCCCACCTTCGTCCAGCATCCCTCGCCACAAAGTGTCAGCGCGGCAGGTTGAGCGCCCGCTCGATGTTCGCAAGCGCCTGGGTGGCGGCGCCTTTGCGAAGATTGTCGAGACCGGAGGTCAAAGTCAGGACAGGCTTGTCGCGGTCGATCGCGAAACCGCCAATCACGCAGCCGTCGCGGCCCGCCACATCGGTGATCTCAGGCGGCTCTTCCGTCATGCGCACCTGGGGATGCTCAGCGTAAAACACCTCGAACAGGCGGCGCAGACCTTCGGCGGTGTTGTCCTCGACCAACGGAACCGTGATGGTTGTCAGTAGGCCGCGGAAAAATGGCCCAACATGCGGGGCGAAAACGACTTGGGTGCCGGTCGTCGCCTCAATTTCCGCCTGGTGGCCATGGCCGCCAAACCCATAAGGGATCACGTTGGCCTCGAGCCGCTCCGCATCATTACGCGCGCTCGGCGTCGTGCCCGCACCGGAATATCCCGACAGGCCAAAGACCGACGCTGGCCCCGCCGCGAGGTCTTTCAGCGGCGCCAAGGCGAGGTTCGCGGCCGTGGCGTAGCAGCCGGGATTGGCGATACGCTTTGCCCCTGGCAGCGCCGCGCCATTAAGCTCGGGAGAGCCGTAAATCCATCCCTCTTTATACCGATGATCGGCTCCCAAATCAATGATCAGCGCATTTGGCTGCGCGGCCGCTACGGCGTCGACAAACGGACCTGACATGCCGTTGGGTAGGCCAAGGACGAGAACGTCCACCGGCCTCGCCACGGCTTCCTCCGCGCTGATATCTTCGGCGACAAGCTCAGAAAACCGTTTGAGATCGGCAAGACCTGGTGTGACGCCGAGCGGCTTTCCAGCGAGCGCCCGCGAACTGGCATAGGCAAGATCAAACCGCTGATCAGCGTCAAGCGCGCCGATGAGCTCGCGGCCGACATAGCCGCGTGCGCCCATAAGACCCAGACGGATCATTGGGGGTCCTCAAAATCAGCTGGCCGCTCGCCCAATCGATCGGCAAGGCCGTGAATGCGGTCCTCAAGGCCTGACCCCACCCAATAGACACGCCACGCACCCCGGCGGACAAAACCGTCGGCCTTGCTATGGTAAAAGGCATTGAACGGATTGTTGACGCGCGACCGCCAGATGATCTGCGGTGACGCATCGACCAAACGGCGCCACAGAGCCTTGGACAAACCTTCACCGCGCGCCGATCCCATGACGGCGAACTTATCGAGCACAGGAACACCATCGAGCTCCGTCACGATCGCCGCGCCGCGCCGATGTTCGGACACCAACGCATACTGAAAGCTGAGATCGTCCCAATATCCACCACGGAGCCTTTGCCGAAACGCCTCTTCGACAAGGTTTGTCAGCGCTGTCTTGTCCGCCTTCGTTGTATGCTCGATGACTTCGCCTTTGCGGATCAGCGTGCCGGCACCAGTGTGGGTGAAGAGCTCACGCACGACGCCGTCCGCGCTTGTCACGGACACAGATGACGATGGCGGCAGGTCGTCAAGGATCTCCATAATCTCGCGCAGCTTATGCGCCATCCCGCCATGCAGCCAGTCGCCCGAGAAAAGGGCGTCGCGGTCGGTTGCGAGATTGACCGTATCGATCCGCTTGCCGTCCGGGCCCAGAAGGCCACCCGTGCCGGTGACAAACACGATTTTTTGCGGCTTCAGCACCTCACACATCGACCGCGCCACGCCATCCGCGTTGATGTTCAGAAGCCGCCCCTCCCCATCGGCATGCACACAGCCGACAAGCGGTACTGTCCCGGCACGGACCAGCTGCATCACCGCATCCGCATCGATATGCTCAATATCGCCGACGGAACCATAGACAGCATCGTCCACCTGCCGGGCACGGAGGATACCTTGCGGCACAAAGCTCGCGGACGCACCGCGACTCTTCAGGGCCGTCATCAGCTTGACCGCCATATCCCCCACGGCTTTCGCCACCAAAGGCATCGCCGCGCTGGGCGTCACCCGAAGACCATCGACGCGCTTTTCCTCAAACCCCGCCGCCATGAGATCGTCATTGAGCTGGGGACCCGCGCCAAAGACAACCACCGGCGGCAAGCCAAGGAACTGGAGGAGCGCAAGAGCATCCGTTAGCGGATCAAGATCGTCCTGGATGACCGCGCCGCCCACTTTCACAATCGCAAAGCAGCCGTCCCCGCGCGCGCTGAACCGCCGGAGATAGGCGCGAACCTCGCGCCCTTCCTCAAGCCCGCCAAGGAGAAGACTGGCCCGATCCCGGAACGTCATCTCACCCATCATAGCTCGCAATCTTCAAGTAAAGATCGTAAAGTGTCGTGAGCTGATCATAGGCGACAAATTCGTCGGCATTATGCGCTTGCGTGATTGATCCCGCGCCGAGCACCATGGCCGGGATCCCCGCCGCCGCGAAAAGCGACGCCTCGGTCCAAAAATCGACAGGCTCGCCCTGGGGAAGACCCAGCCGCTCAACCCATGCCTGGGCTTTGACCTGCGCCTCGGCCGCGGGGCCTGCATCGTCCGATGGTAGCGCTGGCCCGATGAAGCGCTCGGTCACCGCGGCGCCAGCGGCCCTTGCGATCAAACCGTCAAGGAAGGCGCGATGATCTGTACCCGGCGCTGCGCGAAACCCGAACAGGACCTCAGCTTCGGCGGCCACCATGTTGGCCTTCACGCCGCCTTCGACGCGGCCAAAGTTGAGCCGGTTGTGCTCAGCCGCCTCTTCGGTGAGGCAGCTTGTGATGAACTGCGCAGCGCTATGCACAGCGCTCGGGCGACGCGCTTCGGACGCATGCGCACTTTCACCTGTGAAGGCGGCACTGGCCGAGACGAGACCGCGATGCTCAAGCCGCGCGGTGGCACCCGTCGGCTCCGCCACCACAGCGAGATCGGCCGAAAAGCCATCAGCGAGGAGCGTGCGGATGCAATCGCTCTTGCCCGCCTCTTCATCGGTGGTCAGAACAAGATGAAGGGGAAGCTCCGTCGATTGCGCCAGGGCAATCAGTACCCCGGCCGCACCTTTGGTATCGCATGTACCAAGACCGAAGGCCCGGTCGCTCATGCGCACCAGCGTATGCGGATCGGTTGACCAGCCAGGCGCGGCCGGCACCGTATCCATATGCACATTGAACACAATCGGGGTCGTGCCGCGGCGCGCATCGATAATCAGCCTACCCTCATCGAGGTCACGCACGGAGATCTCAAAGTCGGGCAGCGCTTCCTGCACCACGCGAACGAGATCGCCGTTGAGATCGATCTCCCGCGGCGGGTTTTGCGTATCAACCGCGATCAGCGGCTCGAGCGCCAGCAATATCCTCTCTAGCGACGTCATCATGACCCATCACCCGCTTTCGCATGGAGCACCGTGGACTGCCCAAAAAGCTCCGTGAACCCCTCAGCAGCGGCGCCCGACCAGGCTGCCTTCTGGGCATAAACCGCACCTTTCCGCGTGGGGATGAAGTTGGTCCGAACCGCAATCGCTGTCGCGCCGCCACCCTGCACGAGGAGATCCACCTCACCGGTCACGCGCTCTTGGGACTGCTTAAGAAAGGCCTCAAGATCATTCCGCAAGGGATCAGCCGTCAGGCCATCATAGACAAGATCGGCCCAGGCCTCGCCTGCGGTGCGGCGGAAGCTGTTCTGGGCCCGGCTCGACACCGCCTCACAAAGCGCCGTATGCGCCTCTTCAAGTCCCTGAAGACCCGGCGCCTCGAAAACGATCCGGCCTTTGAGCCCCACCAGCGTATCGCCGGTGTAGATGCCATAACCAAC
>JBCDLG010000115.1:0-9063 GCA_038745625.1 Pseudomonadota bacterium
GAACAGCGTCGTTTCGGTGCGGATCGGCACATTGCTCGATCCCAAGATGATCGCGATCGAACTCACCGATCCATCGGTATTTGCACCGACCTTCCTTGCACGTCTTTTTCTGCAAGAGATGGCGACGATGCCGCTTTCTGGGTTGAAGGTTTTGGATGTCGGCTGCGGCTCGGGCGTTTTGTCGGTGGCTGCGGGCCTTGGCGGCGCGCATGTGACGGCGATCGATATCAGCGAGGAAGCACTCGCTTGCACCCAGCGTAACGCCGAACGCCATGGACTGAGCGTTGATCTGCGCCCGTCCGATGGTTTGGCGGCGATCGGTCCGGATGAGCGCTTTGATCTGATCTTGGCCAACGTCCCCGGCGCGCCGCCGTCGATGACCACCAAGCAGAACGCGCCGGTTGATCGGGGTGAGACCGATGACCCGCTTTTGGTCGAGGCGATCACCCGCGGACAAGCGATGACCCATCCTGCCGGTGTGATGATCACTTGGAGCAACGACCTTCTCGGCCTTCTGCAGACCGAGGCGCTGGTGCGCCAGCATTGGGACACGCTTGAGGTGCGGCGAGACCTCCAGACCCTGATGAACGATGAGACGGGTTTGCGGATTTGGGGCTACGACCGGGACGCGCTCATCGCTGAAGGCCGCATCGATCCTAGCTCTGGGGGGGACACTGTCGGCCTGCGCCTCTATCGCTTGGCGCGGTGGCGATAGGCCTATGTCCTTGACGACGCTCGCTTCCGATGTTATCGCCTACACACGTAGTCGAAGAGGGTGAGGGCCATGCGCATCACTGATGCCGAACTCTCCGTGATGGACGTTCTTTGGGTCGAGCCAGGTCTTGGCGCTGCGGAAGTGGCGGCGCGGATCGAGGGTAAGTCGTGGTCGGACAAGACCGTGAAGACGCTCCTGGCTCGGCTGGTCGAGAAGGGCGCGTTGCGGGCCGATCCTGAGGGACGGCGCTATCTCTACACGCCGCTGATCGCGCGTGCGGACCACCAAAAAAGCGCCGTGGGCCGTTTGGCCGATAAGCTGTTCGGCGGCCGGGCTGCACCGCTGGTGGCCCATCTCGCAGAGGGGCGCGACCTCACCGACGATGACATCCATGAGCTGGAAGATCTTGTCCGGAGGCTGAAAGATGACCGTGGTTGATCTTCTGTGGCATGGGCTCGCCACGACCTTTTGGGTCAGTATATTGACGATCGTTGTTTTGGCGGTTCGTAAACCCGTTGCTGAGCGCCTTGGTGCACGCGCGGCGGTGCTTCTTTGGATGATCCCCTTGGCGCGCCTGGTGATGCCGACGCTCCCCCGCACCGTTCCAGCGGAGACGCTTCCGCCAGTGCTTCCGACGCCTGAGGCCGCGACCGCTGGCCTGCCGGGTCCGCTGCTGCAGGCGCAGGCCGCCGATGCGGCGCTTGCGCCCGTGGTGGCTGCGGAGGCACCAGCCTTGCCCATGGAGGCTGACCTGCCTGTGTCAGAGCTGGCGGCTTCCACCACAAGCGTCGATGTTGCGCCGCTCCTCATCATGCCGACATCGGAGCATATGGCGAGCTTCGTGCTCGCCCTTTGGGGCGCGGGCGCGATGCTATCCGGCCTTCTCTGCTGGCTGCGGGTCCGGCGATGGCGTGAGACGATCGTGGCTGAGGCGCAACCCACGCCGCCAGCGCTTGAGGCGCTGATTGAGCGGGCCGCAAGGCGGGCGGGTGTGGACAGAGGTTTTGATGTGCTGGTGAGCTCAGCCGCCGACACGCCCCAGCTTCTTGGTTTGAAGCGCCCGATTGTTGCTCTTCCTGCGGACTTTATGGATCGCTTCAGTGCGGATGAACAAGAAATGGCACTCATGCATGAGTTCGTCCATCTTAAGCGAGGCGACCTTGTGATCATGCTGGCCACCGAGATCGCAGCGGCGCTCCAATGGTTCAATCCGCTCACCCACAAAGTCCGCCGAGCGGTGCGCGATGACCAAGAGGCTGCCTGCGATGAAACGGTGCGCAGCCTTGGCGTGTGCCGACAGAGCTATGCCGCTCTTCTGGTGAAAGCGGTAAGCCATGGGCGTCAGGTTCCCGCACTGACGCTTGATCACAGCATCAAGGATCGCATCATCCTGATGGCCGCTCCGATCAGCTCGCCAATTGTGCGCGCGGCGGTGGCGTTTGCCGCGGTGCTCGGCTCGGTCAGCGTGGCTGCGGCGACAGCGTCCTACAACGATATCCCCGTGGAGCTCGCGGAAGCACCAGCGGACATCAGGGAGGGATCCCGTAGCGTCACCGATGTGCGGCCGCGCGGTGACGGCTCCTACTGGGATCGCCACCGCACCAGCTCTCGCCATAACCATCTCTACACCGCTTATGCGGATCATGGGGCTCGGCCCGCTCAGCAGGTGATGAACGAGCGAGCGCCCGCTTTGGACGATGCTGGGATGCGCGTTTCCTGGCGCAGCGACACAGCGATGGTGCTGCTCTCTGATCCCTTCGCGACGATCGCGCCACCGCCGGACATGCCGGCTGATATGCCCGAGCCGCCGCAGCCGCCGATGCCCGAGATCAAAGAACGCGAGGTCGATGGCGGCCGCTGGATCTTCGTCCCCGACGAGCCCGATATGTCAGCCTTCGAAGAGTCGATGAAAGAGTTCGAGCGGCGCATGGTCTCTTGGACCGCGCGCATGGAGGACTTTGGCGCTCAGATGGAAGCGGCCGGTGATGCCGTCGAGGATCTCGCGGAGCGCTGCGAGAGCCATCTGCGTGAGAGCGACGAGCCGAAGCTCTTGATTGAGACGATCAGGGTTGAGGGGTCCAGCGACCAGGTGCGCGCCATCTGTGCCACCGGCGGTATGGAGCGTATGCGCAGCGCAGAAATCCGCCGCTTCGTTGATCGCCAACGTCTCTCTGATGAAGAGAGAGCCTATTTCCGAGAGTCGATCCGCCATCGCGGTTAGGCTTGCCCCAGCGGCGCGGAGGCGGCCTTGCTGTCGCCCCGCGCTTGCATCCTTGCGTTTCCATCTCCACGATCTAGTTCAAAAAGACGAGATAATTGGAGGATTGAGTGCTCGGACTAATGCAAAATGCGCCGCTGCTGCTGACGGATATCTTGCGTCAGGCGGTGCGGAATTTCCCAGACCAAGAGGTTGTCACCCGTCTCGTTGAAGGGGGTATCCACCGCTATACGTTCAAGGACGCTTCAAAACGGATTGCCAAAGCGGCGCATGCACTGACCGCCATGGGGGTTCAGAAGGGCGACCGCATCGGCGTCATTGGCTGGAACACCCACCGTCAGCTTGAGCTCTACTATGCGATCTCGTGCATTGGTGCGATCTGCCACACGATCAACCCGCGGCTTGGGCCGGAAAACGCCGGGTACGTTATAGGGCATGCGGAAAATAAGGCCATTTTCTACGATGCGACCTTCGCGCCGCTGGTGGCCGGGATTGCCAAAACCGTTGATTGCGTCGAGCGCTATGTCGAGCTTTGCCCCGAGGGGACAGTCACCGACAATGGTTTGGGTGCTGACAGCTATGAAGCGCTGATCGCGGATCATCCAGAGGAATTCGACTGGCCGACTTTTGACGAGAACACAGCGTGTTCAATGTGCTACACCTCAGGCACGACGGGCAAGCCGAAAGGTGTCCTCTTTTCGCATCGCGCCTTGGTGCTGGAGACCATCGTGTCCTGTCTGCCGACGGGACTTGGCTGCAGCCGAAATGATACCGTCCTCCCGGTGGTGCCTATGTTCCATGTCAACGCGTGGGGCGTTCCCTATTCAGCGCTTCTCATTGGCATGAAGCTGGTGATGCCGGGGCCTGGCCTCGACGGTGAGAACCTACACGAGCTCATTATCAAAGAGAATGTCACCTATGCCCTCGGTGTGCCGACGGTGTGGTTGAATTTGCTTGCCTATATCGAATCCAAGGGGCTTGATCTTGGCAATCTGCGCTACAGCATTGTCGGCGGTTCAGCCCTCAGTGCCAAGATCATCAGAGAGTATGACAAATACGGTGTCCGGACCCGTCAGGCTTGGGGCATGACAGAAATGTCGCCGCTTGGCACGGTGAATATGGAGACCCCGGGCTTTTATGATCTGCCTGAGGAGGAACGTATTGCCCTCCAGCTCCGCCAAGGCCAGGCCATGCCTTTTGTCGACATGCGCGTCGTTGGCCCAGACGGCAAAGAGCTGCCCTATGATGGCAAGTCTGACGGCGTCTTGCAGGTGCGCGGTCCCTGGATCATTGATCGCTACTATAAGGCGGACAAGCCAGCGGTGGACGAGGACAATTGGTTCGACACCGGTGATGTGGCGCTGATCCATCCTGATGGCTCTATGCACATCACCGACCGCGCCAAGGACGTGATCAAGTCCGGCGGTGAGTGGATCAGCTCGATCGATATCGAGAACCTAGCGCTCAACCACCCCGATGTCGCGCAGGCGGCAGCCCTCGGCATGCCGCACCCCAAATGGGACGAACGGCCGCTCTTGGTTGTTCAGCTCAAAGAGGGTGCGTCAGGCGACACTAAAGCGATCCAGGAGTTTGTGAACGGACAATTATCCAAGATCAGCTGGGTCGATGATGTCCAGGTTGTTGATGAGATCCCGCTCGGCGCGACGGGTAAGGTCTTGAAGACCAAGCTGCGTGAGCACTTCGCGGACTACACCCTGCCCACAGCGGCCTAAGGCGAACAAAATAAGGGGCGCTCTCGGCGCCCCTTATTTGCGATTAGAGGGTCACGAAGGGCCTATTGCGGGTCGTCGTCATCATCGCTGCTTCCGCCGCCCAAGAAGCCGCCGAGCAGACGGCTCGCTTCTGACCGCGCCCGGTTGCGAAGGGCATCCTCCACCGTTTCCTCGTCATTGAGCTCGACGCCAACATTGCCGAGGAGATCCGACGCTGCCCCGCGCACTGCGCGGTTCACCATCGGTTGGGTGTCGACCTTGATCTTCGGATCATTGAATGTTCCTGATACGGTGACGGGGAGGGGCATCTCTGTAAAGTCCGCCACCTGAGGATCTTTCCCGGCCAGGTTGATATCCATATTGAACGATTGTGGCGCGAGCGAGACTTGGCCGCCTAGCCGTGCACGGAAGACATCCGACAAGAGCTGGGCGTTGCCAATGGACGCCTCGCCATTGGTGAGGGTGATCCCGAAATCCGCAAGGTCGAAATCTGTGGTCGCCGTTGGCCGCACCGCGTTGGTGCCAAGATTGGCCGCAGCGCCCAGGATCGCTTGCGGCACCGCTGTGCCCGCTTGCACCTGGTTCACAAGATCGATCCCTGTGTTGGCGATCTCCCCCAGATTGATGCCCGCGATCGCGCCTTGATTGATGTCGGCGCCCATCGAACCGGTGAGCGTTTCCACCCAGTCCTTCTGGCTCGTGCCTGTCATCCGCAGATCGAGATTGATATCGCCAGACCCTGTGAGACGATCCGTTCCCAGAAGAGCTGGCGCGGCATCGGCGAAAGAGACGCCCGTCATGTCAAAGTCGACATCGACCACCGGCGTCGGCCTGTTGGCCTCGACGATCACCACGCCGCCCGCGTTCCCTGAGAAGGCGCGCGCCCGAGAGAGCGTGGCCGTCAACGTGCCGTTCTCGAGCACGACTTTGGAGGCGACGTCTGTCAGCTCATAGGTGGGCAGAACAATCCGCGCGGCATTGACGTTGAGATCAGCGTCAATGGTCGTCAGTGCCGAAAGGTCGATCTCCTCGTCTGACCATTCAGGAAAGGGCTCGGCCTCTGCCGGGCCTCCGCCGCCGCTGCCCGACGATGCCTCCTCCTCCGGCATGAACGGGCGCAGGTCGACAAGGCTGAGATTGGCCTCACCTGTCGCTTTGGGACGTTCACCCATCAGCGCCAGACCGAAATCAGCCGTGCCCTGAAGAACAGAGGATCCAATCGTCGCATCAGTGATGTCCAAACGATCGGTGGTGCCAGTCATATCCGCGTCAAAGGTGATGGCGCCCATGGGGAGGAGAGCTTCAACTCCTTCTGCGCCAAGGAGCGGCTTGAGCCCTGCCACATCCGGTAGATTACCTTTGATCGTGCCCTGAAGGTTCACAGGTTCGCCGGTCAATGACAGGTTGCTATCGATCGTGTTGTCCGCAAACTGAAGGCCGATGCGTGCTGGCGACGTGCCGCCGCTCGACAACACACCTGGTTTGTCGATGCGAACGTCGAGGGAGAAGGGGACCCCTTCCAGCGTCATCGCGCCATCAAGCGACAGGGCACCGCGTTCGCCGGGTAACCCCACCGTGATGTTGGTGTCCGTGGCGCTGTAGGACATATCCGGGGTCACATAGGTGAGCGCCCCATTGCTGATCCTAATCGTGCCAGAGAGCCGGGTGACATCCGCGGTGTCCGAAGGGGCGTCCGCGGTGTCCTCTCCCGCATCATCGGACGCCGTGTCGGCGGCCTCGACCTCGAAATCGTAGTTGGTGCGGCCGTCGGCTTTCTCCTCAAGATTGATCGAAGGGCTCTCGAGCACGAAGGCATCGATCTGCACCTGGCCGCGGAGGAGCGGCATCAAGGCGACCGCGAAACGCGCCTCGTCGACCCGCACGAGGTAGGGCGCTGAAAAGCCCTCGGCGTTGGCGACCTCGAAATCGCTGATGGTGATTCGCGGCGGCAGCAGCGACAGGCCGGTGACCTCGCCGATCGAAACCTTGCGGCCGAGCTCATCCGAAGCGGCCGTCTCGGCCTGCTCCACCAAATCCTCGGTCTTGAGGACCATGGGCAGCACCAGCGCTGCGACGACCAGCAGCAGGACCAGTCCACCTACGATTCGAAGCACCCAACTCATCGGTTCATCTCCCGAGCCGCGGCGGCGGCCGCGCGCAATTCCTCAGCGATTGATTCGGCGTCTTCTGGCTCGAAGTCGAGGGGCAGATCCACCTCAGAACCATGAATATAAATTCGCACCATGCCGGTGTCGGTGGCGCCGACCTGCAGGTCAGCCGCTATGTCATTGTTGCTGTTGAGACCCATAGGGGTGTTTCTCCTTCGACGTGCCGCGGCGGGCGTGTGCAACCGATCTGAACGCGCCTCTTGCGTTTAAGAACAAAACGCGTACACAGCAATCATCGACGACAGGCCTTGGCCGATGAAGAGGATGTGCCCACCATGGCGAGAGACTTTAAAGTAGTGGACGGCGGAATGGACAAGGCAAAGGCCCTCGAGGCAGCGCTTTCTCAGATCGATAAGGCCTTCGGCAAGGGCTCAGTGATGCGGCTTGGGGGCAAAGATGCGATCGTGCAGATCGAATCAGTCTCGACGGGCTCCTTAGGGCTCGACATCGCGCTGGGCATTGGTGGTCTTCCCAAGGGCCGCATCATCGAGATTTATGGGCCTGAAAGTTCGGGCAAAACGACCCTGGCGCTGCATGTGGTCTCGGAGACCCAGAAGCAGGGCGGCACCGCGGCCTTTATCGATGCCGAGCATGCGCTCGATCCGAGCTATGCGAACAAGCTGGGTGTCGACCTTGATGAGCTTTTGATCTCGCAGCCGGATACCGGTGAGCAGTCGCTGGAGATCGCGGACACTTTGGTGCGCTCGGGCGCTGTCGATGTCTTGGTGATTGATTCGGTCGCCGCGCTGACGCCGCGGGCAGAGCTTGAGGGCGATATGGGCGACAGCCTGCCGGGTCTTCAGGCCCGTTTGATGAGCCAAGCGCTGCGCAAGCTGACGGGTTCGATTTCGCGGTCCAACACGCTGGTGATTTTCATCAATCAGATTCGCATGAAAATCGGTGTGATGTTTGGCTCACCCGAGACAACGACCGGCGGCAACGCGCTCAAATTCTATTCAAGTGTGCGCCTCGATATTCGCCGAATCGGCGCGATCAAACAGCGTGACGAGGTGATCGGGAATCAGACCCGGGTCAAAGTCGTGAAGAACAAAGTCGCGCCGCCCTTCAAACAGGTGGAGTTCGATATTCTTTATGGGGAGGGCATTTCGAAGGCCGGTGAATTGATCGACCTCGGCGTCTTGGGGAATGTCATCGAGAAATCGGGCAGTTGGTACAGCTACAATTCTGAACGGATTGGTCAGGGCCGGGAAAATGCTAAGCAATTTCTGCGTGATCACCCCGATGTTGCGAATGAGATTGAAACGCAGATTCGCGCCAGCGCAGGCCTCATCGGCGAAGATATGCTGGTTGGCCCCGATACGGATGATGACTCCGCAACCGCTTAGGGTGCTATAGCAGCGCAGCTTGCAGAGATCGGCGCGGGCAGGGGTTTTCCTCAATTGGCGATTGCGCTAGCGCCGGTGAATGCAAGGGAGGTTCTCTCCCATGCCCCAAGGTCACCTGCTGTTTATGGGCTTTGCCGATCTCGCTTTCTTCACCTTTGCCGCGACGGCGATCGCTAGCGGCCTCGGTGTCATTCTCGCCCGCAACCCGGTCCATTCCGTGCTCTGTCTGATCCTCACCTTCATCGCGACGGCGGGGCTCTTTGTTCTGATGGGGGCGGAGTATCTCGCCTTCTTGCTGGTGGTTGTGTACGTCGGCGCGGTCGCTGTCCTGTTCCTTTTTGTCGTGATGATGCTCGACGTCGATTTCGCTGAATTGCGCGCGGACTATGCCAAATATGCACCCCTCGGCTTGGTCGTGACGGTGGCGCTTGTTGTCCAAATCGGCCTGATGGTGGCGGCGTGGCAGATCCCTGACGCTGCCTTGGAAGCGCGCGCCCAGCCGACCAGCGCCATGCAACGGGCGAGCGGTGAGCCGGCCAACAATGCCGAACAGCTCGGCATGGTTCTTTATACGGAGTATGTCCACTTCTTCCAGATCGCAGGCCTCATTCTGTTGGTCGCGATGATCGGCGCTATTCTCCTCACCTTCCGCGAGCGCCGCGGCGTGAAGATCCAGGATGTCAGCAAACAGGTCGGACGCACCCGTGACGAGGCCGTCGAGGTTGTGTCCGTGCCAACAGGTCGGGGGGTCAACTGATGGGTTTGTCGAGCTATCTCACAGTCGCGGGGATCCTCTTCGCCATCGGCGTCGCTGGGATTTTTCTCAATCGCAAGAACGTGATCATCATCCTGATGTCGATCGAGCTGATGCTTCTTGCTGTGA
>JBCDLG010000116.1:0-9060 GCA_038745625.1 Pseudomonadota bacterium
AAGGGCCGCCCGGAAGGTGTTGATCGACAAACCACCCGCACGATACGCACGCTGATAGCTCAGTGAAGTCGACACATTTTCGGTCCAGTTGTAGGTGACTTGCGCCTTAGGCAGGAAGGCGGAGAAACTGTTGTCGACGTTCTCAACCGCTACAGCGTTGGTAAACTGAGCAGCAGTCAGATCGAGGATGCCGTCGATCGTCGCATCACCAGATGAAGGGAGCGGCGGTACGATGGTCTCGTCAAAGACGTTCTGCTCAATCGTCTCATCATCATAGCGGGCGCCGAGTGTCAGCGCGAACTTCTCCGTCAAATCGACTGTCAGCTCACCGAAGATGGCGTAGTTCTCGATGTCGATATCGCTTGCCCGCTCGAATTCCACAGTGAACTCAGGAACAAGCCCAACGATCTGAGAACGAAGTCCAGTGGCTATAGCGATCTCCGCCGCATCAGGCGTTGGTGTACTGAACAGGATGCCAGCAAAGGTCGCTGGATCGGGGAAAGCGAAGTCGGTTCCGACAAAAGACGTGTTGACGTTAGACGTATCACCGGAGCGGTTGAAGTAGTAGACGCCTAAGAGGCCCGTGACGCGGTCACCGTTATAGGCTGCGCGGAGCTCTTGGCTGAAAATCTCCTCATTGGTCTGGGTAAAGGAGTTGGCATCTTCGCCGCTCGCATCACGTGTGGAGTCACCGAAGAATTCAAGCTCATTTTCAATATAACCGCTCACAGACGTGACCGACCAGTTCTCACCGATATCATAGTTGATCTCCACAGACCCGATGTCTGCCACCGTATCCGTGAAACTCTGCAAGTTTTCCGTATTGATCCGCTCGTCGCCAAACAGCTCCTCGACAACGCGGTTCTCGCGAGCCGTATCGTCAATATGGGTGTACCCTAGCAGAACAGAGAGATTCGGCATCACTTCGGGCGTGATAAGAGTCTTTGCCCTGAACGTCGTGACGTCCGTTGCGCCAGAATCACTAATATTCAGCGTCGGGTTATCGATGAAGCCATCGCTGCTGGAGCGATCAATCGATACGCTGATGCCGACTTGGTTTTCAATGACCGGGGTCGAGACCGAAGCGGAAGCTCTGTATGTGTTGTAGTCCGCGTAGGAGAACTGGCCGCGCAGACTCTCCTCCGTGGTTGATGGATCGACAGTGTCAATAACGATGGCGCCAGCCAACGCGTTCCGCCCCTGAATGGTCGACTGCGGACCACGGAAGATCTCGACGCTGCTGATATCCCAAAGATTGAGGGCGCCGTTAGCGAAGAGGTTGCGGGGCAGGAACACGCCGTCCACATAGATTGTTGAGACATCGCTGGTGACATCGCCAAGACCAGCGCCAGCATTCCGCACACCACGTATTGTGAATACCGAATCGTCAAAGCCTGTGCTGACGTTCGCGGTTTGATCGAGGATATCGAAGAGGTTGATGAAGTTCTGCTCTTCAATCGCCTCAAGGTCATAGACCCGGACACTGGTCGCTGTTTCCTGCAGCGTGCGATCGATCTTCTGACCGGTGACGACAATGACGTCGCCGTCCATGCTTTCGAGCGGTTGCGCTGTCGCCGCCGTCGCAAGCGCAAGGCAGGATGCCCCCGCAATCAAACCGTATTTCATGATTTACCACCCCAAAATATGTGAATCGGCCGTCCCCTACAGCCTGTCCAAAATGTTGTAAATGCTAGTGACTCTCAAATTCAACCTTGCCGCGCAGCACGCCCAGAACCCAGAGAAATGGGGGGTTTGGGGCAAGAAAAGGTGATCACCACGGCCCACCTTTTCCCTTGCATCAAACGTAAAACTCGTTGCAATGTTCTTGCAACGCATTCGCAATAGCATGGCCGCTAGGGTCTCCTGGGCATGCTTTGCGCACCGCATGGAAATTATCGTCGACGAGGACACCAACATGAACCCTCATCAGCAATCTGATGTCACCCTGCCTGAGCTGGGCACCGGCACCGGGCTTGTCTTGTTCGGCTTTCGCGCTTCGGTTTTTGGCCGCGCCGATTGTCATTGCGTCCAAAGTGGTTTCGTCAGCGCGCTGGGGAAAGATGCCGGGGAGGCGCTGGGTGATATCCTGACCTTCGCCCGCCTTTTGAGTGATGAAGGAACCCGCAAAATCGGGCTGTCTGCACCGGGACATGGGCGCATGACACGCGATGAGGTGTCATTGGCATGCGCTTTTTCTGCAGCGCAGGCCTGGGACCAGGTCGCTCTTGAGGCGCATCTGTCCTGGCTGATTGGCGGGCCTGTACCGCCGCGGCTCATCAAGATCGTCACCAAAATCGCCGACACCTTCGCTGGACACAGCCTAGCCTTCCGCGCACCTCGCTCTGCCCGCCGCGTTCCGGCTGGCGACACGCCAGCCTTTCGGATTGTCAGCTAGCGCTGCAATCGGCGCACCCTGCATTTTTTCTCCATTAGTGAGAACGACTCGCATTTACATTCTCAAATTCCTATGCCATTGAGACCTCGGACAGTGCGTGGGAGCAGGTTAAGTTCATGAAATCGTTTTTGTTTTTGACATCTTCAGTGATCGCCGCCATGGCCTCACCGACCCTTGCGCAGGACACCGATGCCGCGCAACAGGACGAAGATGTCATCGTGGTGACCGGGGAGCTGTCGAGCTTCGGGGCGCTTAAGTCGGCCACACCAATCGTCGAGACAGCGCGATCCATCAGCATCGAGACAGAGGAGATGTTCCGCGACAAGGGTGCCCTCACGCTGGATGACGTGCTGAACTACGTGCCTGGCGTTGTCGGCGATACGTTTGGTTTTTCAACCCGCGGCGACTTCCCGCAGGTCCGCGGCTTTGACGCAGCGGAATACCGCGATGGCCAGCAGGTTCTCTTTGGCTTTTACAACAATACGCGTTCGGACGTTTACATGCTGGAGCAGGTCGAGGTCCTCAAAGGCCCCGCATCAGTGCTCTACGGCAAAGGCACCCCCGGCGGTATCGTCAACGCTGTCTCGAAACTGGCGGGGCCTGATCGGTCGAGCGAGATCGTGGTCGATGTCGGCAACAATGACCGCTATCAGGTGTCCACCGACCTCAACGCAAAGCTGATGGACAACGTCTACGGGCGGGTTGTGGCGATCTATCGCGATGCGGACACGCAGGTCGATTTCGTCGAAGATGACGCCTTTATTGTCATGCCATCGCTCACCTTCGACAACGGCGTGACGACGGCCACCGTGATGGTCGAATACACCGACCGGGACAGCGACACTGCCCACCAGTTCCTGCCGCTCACGGGCACGGCCTGCGTCAGCAATGACGTGACCATCACTCCTGAGGCGGCGGTCTGCGCCAACGCCACGGGTCAAGAGATTGAACCAGAGACCTATCTGGGCGAACCGGGCTTCAACAAATATGACACCGACTCGATCCTCGTCAGTTTCCTCGCCAGCCATCAGTTTACCGATCGATTCTCTGTGGACGGTATCTTCCGCTACAAAGATGGGGAGGCGGACTACAACCAGGCCTGGATCGACTTCCTCGGCGCTGGCGTACCGCGGGTCGATGCCAATGGCGATGGCGGACGATCTTGGTATCGCAGTGAAGCCTCGTCGGAGCAGATCGCGCTCGATATCCGTGCACGCTACACGGTAGAGACCGGACCCTTCGAGCATGAACTCTTCGTCGGCGCGGCCTACCAGGACGTCACCACCGGCAACGAGGTCATCTTCATCAACCAATTCACGCAGGTTGTTGGCCCTCTGTCGGGCACCCTGAATGTCTATGATCCGGTCTACGGCAATGACACCATTCTGGCGCTGCTCAATGACGACGCCAATCTGGTTGATCTTGGTGATACAGAGACCACGGACCTCGGCATCTACATCAACGACCAAGTGTCGATCGGCGATCTCAAGCTGAACTTTGGTGTCCGCTACGACAATGTCGATACCGAAGCGCCGGCTGAGGACCAAGATGACGACGCCACATCGTTCAGCGTCGGTGCTCTCTACGCCCTCCCCGGCGGGTTCTCGCCCTATATCAGCTACGCTGAGTCCTTCGAGCCGGTGATCGGTACTGACGGGTTCACGGGGCAAGCGCTGGAACCGCGCGAAGGCGAGCAGTGGGAAGTTGGCTTTAAGTATCAGCCTCCGGGCACCCGCACCTACATCACCGCCTCGTATTTCGAGATTGAGGAGTCCAATCTCCCCAACCCCGCATCGCTGATCACCCAGGCCAACAGCCAGCAAGAGGGCGTGGGCACCGTCGATGGCTTCGAAATTGAGGCGCAAACCACCATCAAGGGTCTCTACTTGGAGGCGAATGCCAGCTTCCTCGACACAGAGACAGCCGACGATGTGCCCTTCGATTCGATCCCGGAGAATCAGTTCTCAGGTTGGGCGCAGTACACACCAACCGGCGTCTTCGACGGGTTCAAGATCGGCGGCGGCATTCGCTATCTTGGAGAAAATGAAAGCAATGGCGTCGGCGTCGTTGGACCCGTCCGTGTGGTGACGGACGGTGTGGTGCTCGGCGACCTGCTCGTTGGGTATGAGAACGACGATTGGGACTTCACGCTCAACATTCGGAACATCACCAACGAGGAGTACTTCGGTACTTGCTTGGCGCGTGGTGACTGCTTCCCGGGTGAACAGCGTACCATTGTTGCGCGTTTGGCGCGGAAGTTCTGATGGAGACACTGGTCATCCCCCTCCGCCTCGTTGCCGTCGTCATGATGACGGCCGGAGCGCTTGCCTTGCAGCATGCGTGGGCGAACCGGGGGGCGACCAAATTTTCTGTGGCTGCGGGTTGGGTCCTCATCGCCCTCTCTATCTTCGTCTGGGGCCAGACGAGTGGAGCGGACAGGGGGACGGCGCTCGGTCTTGTCATGCTGGTGGTGACTTTTAGTACAGCGATTGCTGTCCGGGTCATGAAGTCACCCACCAGGTCAGCCCATGGCAAGGCCGGGCGCTCCGTACCCCCCACAACCACGGCGGGGCTCGGGCGCTTGGGGTGGATGAGGCGCGTCTTTGTCGGCTTTTTGGTCGGGCCTCTCGCTGGCCTTGCCGCACTGTCCGTGACCACGATCGTCTATGCAGCGCTCGACGCTGGCGGCGCTGAGCCAGGCGGCAATTTGGTGGTTGCGTTTTTCGTCTTCCCGCTGAGCTGGGCCGCGCTGTCGGTGGTCAATGGCTATGATGAAAAACTTTGGCGCAAGACGTCACTGACCGCGGCGGCAGGCATTCTGCCACTTTTGGGACTGGCCGCGTTGAGCTAGAGACGGGCGATGAGCAAAGTCATTTGGCCCAAGGCGTCACCACAGCGCGTTGCACGCTCCCTTGAGGCACACGCCGTCATCGGCCTATCCATCAGTTGTCTGATTTACATTCTTGTCGTCACCGGCACGCTCTCTGTTTTCAACCACGAATTGCAGCGGTGGGAGCAACCCCACGTCCCGGAGATGCTCGACATCTCACCAGCCGCCGCTGAACAAGCGGCGCTGGCTGTCTTCAACAGCGAAGACGAGCCGACCACGCATCTTTTCATCAACTTCCCACAACCAGACCTACCCCGGACCGTGATCACCACCGACACGCAAGCTTTCTTCGTCGATCAGGATGGACTGATCGCTGATGAAGAGAGTTTCCCGTGGACCCAGTTTCTTCTTGATCTCCACTACTACCTTCATTTGCCGCATATTCTGGGTCTTACGGTGGTGGGCGCCATCGGTGCGATGCTGATTGGTCTCTCCTTGTCCGGATTTTTAGCCCACCCGCGGGTCTTCCGCGACGCCTTCACGTTTCGCAAAGGCGCCGGTCGCCTTACCCTGGCAGACCTGCACAACCGGCTAAGCGTCTGGACGGCACCGTTTCACATCTCAAACGCATTGACGGGTGCAATGCTGGGCCTTGCGAGCATTCTCGCTTTCGCGCTTGCCGCGGCCCGGTTCGATGGTGATTTCCAACAAGTCTTCGATCCTGTGTTTGGTGCGGAACCGGCGCTCTCAGGCGATGCTGGCGAGGTCGCCGATCTCAGCGCAGCGCTCACGCATTTTCGCGCCGAATATCCGGAACTCGAGCTGGTCTATGCCATCGTACACGACCCAACGGCCGAAGGTCAGCACACGCAATTGATTGCCGAGCACCCAACCCGCCTGATCTTCGGCGATTACTACAATTATGATGCTGACGGCGTGTTTCTCGGCAACACGGGTATCTCTGACGGGACCCTCGGCCAGCAGATCGCTGGGTCGGTCTACAATGTCCACTTTGGCAATTGGGGCGGTCTACCGATCAAGCTGGCGTATGGCGCTTTTGGGATCATGTTATCCGTGATCACCGCATCGGGTCTCGGCATCTACTTCACCAAACGCGCCGAGAAAGGTCGGCCCGCGCGCCGGCTAGAGGGCGCCTGGGAGGGCGTGATCTGGGGCGTACCGTTGGCACTGGCCGCCACGCTGGTTGCCGCGATCGCTGGGGCGGCCGGCCCAGCCGTGTTGGTCGGAGGATTTTGGTCCATCACGCTCGGGGCCTCCGTGTTCGGTTGCTTTGTAGGCAAACAGCAGGCGCGGTCGTGGCTGCCGATCATGATCTCAGCACTGATCGCCGCGGCGGTCCTCAGCCACATGGCACGCTTTGGTACCGCGGCCTTCTCAAGAGCAGGGCTTCCAGTGTCTCAGATCCTGGTAGCAACAGCAGTTGTCTTCGCCCTGCCCTTCCTTAAACGAAGGCTCAGGCCGCGACCTCGTCTCGAGGCCGTCTCAACCCCAGCTGAATAACGCGGCACTCAAAGGGCTGGCTCAGGATCGGTTTTGAGACCGCTGACCACCAATCGCGCACCGTCTGAGCCCGACAAGGCCCAGCTGGCTGTGCGTTGATGCGCGCCGATAAAGGTGACGTCGATATCGACATTGCTCACGTTACTGAGCATATCTGGAGCGACCTCGAAACGGCTCTCCGAGGTCCGACCGAAGACACGTGGGCGCTCCGCCCCCGTTGTTTCACCATTGAGCGTCAAGACAGCCTCTTTCACCGCCACCCGTCCTCGCGCACTCTCAAGCGTCAAACGCACAAGGCCCGTCGGCTCACCGATCGTGTCCAGTGCGACGTGGAGCTGCGCGCGGACACCGCCTTCCAGCATCGTTTCAGCCAGCATCGTCTCAGCAGCCGGGATGCTCGGGCCCTGAAAACGGTCATACCACGCCGTGCAAAAGAGCATTGAGACGAGGAGCACTGGCATCGTCGCGTACTGCGTTTTGGAAGGCTGCATCGTTTTCAAGCGCTTCCATGTCAGCCACACGCCCGTGATCGACAGGCCCGTCATCGCCGCACCGAACACGAACCAAATGAGCTTGGTAGGCAACCCGCCGAAAAAGCCAAAATGAAGCGGGTCTGCCATTTCGTTCAGCGCATAGAAAAGCGACGACTCCTTCCACTTGCGAACGCTGACAACGTCGAGGGTCTCCGGATCGAGATAGACCGTGTTGGAGCGCTCGCGGATCACCGGGTTGCCGACCATTCCTTGGACGCCAAAGAGGCCTGTAGCACCCGATGGGTACTGAATATGGGTGATCTTGAGCTCGGGATAGGCAGCCCTCGCCGCAGTCACCACCTCTTCGAGAGGCCTATCTTTAATCACCGGGCCGAAGGCCTCGACCCGCTCTTGGGCAAGGCGCGGCCTCAGCTCTGAGAGATCGGCTTTGCTGACAACATAGCCGATCGAGACGCCAAACTCGATCAGATACCAAACGCCCGTGACGATGATCACGACAAAGAACCAGATGCCCCAGAGACCTGCCGCCTTATGCGCATCGCCCATCAGGATGCGCGTGCCCTTATCTGTGCGGACCCGGAACATAATCGTCCTCCAGTTCCGCGTGGTCTTGAGCCCTGTGTAAAGCGAGATCGCCAACACAAACGCCAAAGATGTCACCAACGGTAGACCGATATAATTGGGCATAAAGAGATAGCGGTGCAGATCACGAAAGACCCGCTGCACGGTCAAAAGATGGGTTTCCCCGGTGACCTCGCCCGTCCATTGATTGACGTGGACAAAGTTCACCCGGCCATAAGGATCAACCACCCGAGCGCGGTAGGCGAAGTGGTCGCCCTCCATCGCGCTCAAAGACCTGATCGTGTGGCCAGGCGCATAGTCGAGGATCGCCCGCTCCATCTCTCCCCACGACACCATCTCCCCGTCCGGCGAGACACGCATATCGTGTTGGATCAGCCAATCGATCTCATTGCTGATGGTCGCGAAGGTCCCGGTGAACAGGACCAACGCCATGATCGCGGCCAGGTGGAACCCAAGCCAGCTGTGAAGGGCGTAGAGCTTCTTTCGATTGCTCTTCGGCTTCTTAGCCGGCTCGCGTCCCGCCTTCACTCACATCACCATCGTTTGATCAGCTCAACGAAGATCGAGCGCGGCGCGCCAGGGAAGTGGCCCGTCCGCTCAAGAAATCCGCTCTCTGCGTACTCTTTGTCGAAGAGATTGTCGGCCCGCAACAGGACTTCGAAGGGTCCGGGTGAGTAGATGATCGACGCATCAGCGATGAAGTAAGGCTGCACCCTTTGCCCCGACAGGCTGAGCTGCTCGCTGACATAGTCGCCACCAAGCGCAAAGGCTGTGTTGATCCTAGGAACCTGATAGCGGGTCCAGAAACCGAACTGGTTCTGTGGTGCGTTGGCAAACCGGTCGCCTACGCGGTTGCGGATTCGGTCGATACCCGGCTGGTCAGTGTCGCCCGTCACCTCTGTGTCGTTGTAGGCGTAGGACGCGGTCAGCACCCAGTCGGGCGTGATGTCTGCGGTGACCTCGATCTCTATGCCCTGGCTGGTGACCTCACCAAAGGCGACGAGATCGTCGAGGCCATCCACCACAACGCTGGGGTCTATGGCGTTCTGAATCTCGCTCTGGTCCTCACCGGAATTTTGCAAGAGATTGGTGCGCGTGATCTCGTAGAACGCCAGGGAGGATTGAACGCGCCCATCGAATAGCGCCGTTTTGACGCCCGCCTCGAAGATCTCGCCCTCGCTTGGGTCGAAAGGACCGCCGATGCGAGAGTCCTGGTCGCCGATCCCCTGCGGCTCATA
>JBCDLG010000117.1:0-8934 GCA_038745625.1 Pseudomonadota bacterium
CCTTGCCGGGTTCGGCGCAGCCATGGCGTTCTCGCGCCGCGGATCATGGCAGACACGGCGCCTCGCCTTGGGGGTGCAGGGGCTTCTCTCCTTTGCCTTTGTCGCTTTCACGCTTCTCACCTCGAGCCCGTTTGAGCCCTATCCCGCGAACTGGCCGACGCCGTTTGATGGCCAAGGGCTGAACCCCCTCCTCCAGGACCCCGGTCTCGCGATCCATCCGCCCACGCTTTATGTCGGCTATGTCGGCCTCTCCGCCGTCTTCAGTTTTACGGTCGCTGCGCTGATCGAAGGCCGGTTGGATCGCGAATGGGCAAAGACGGTGCGGCCCTTCTTGCTGGTCGCCTGGTCAGCGCTGACGCTCGGCATCGGGCTCGGCGCGTTCTGGGCCTATTATGAGCTCGGCTGGGGCGGGTTTTGGTTCTGGGACCCGGTGGAGAACGCGTCATTGATGCCGTGGCTCGCGGGCACGGCGCTCCTCCACTGTGTCATGGTGGTCGAGCGACGAGATGCCCTCAAACCCTGGTGCGCCGCGCTCGCGATCCTCGCCTTCGGTGCGTCACTGTTGGGGACCTTTTTGGTCCGTTCGGGGATCGTCACGTCCGTGCATGCTTTTGCGAACGATCCAGAGCGCGGTCTCTTTCTCTTGATGCTGACGGTGCTCTTTACCGGCGGAGGATTTCTGCTCTTCGCATGGCGCGGCGGTGCGCTGACCAACGATCAGGCGTTCGAGCCGGTGAGCCGAGAGGGTGCGCTGGTCATCAACAATCTCTTGCTGTCTGTTCTTCTGTTCACGGTCTTTCTGGGCACGTTCTGGCCGACCGTGGTCGAGGTCTCCACCGGCAGCCGGATCACCGTGGGTCCTCCTTATTATAACGTGATGGCAGGACCATTGGCCGTACTGCTCGCGGGCACCCTTGCTTTTGGGCTGCTGGTGCCATGGCGCACGCCGGGTCAAGGCCGTTGGCAGCGTCCGATGATGATCATCGCGGGCGTGAGCGTCGTCGCAACGCTCATCCTCCTGACACTGACGGGCGGAACCACGCTCGCTGCGATGGGGCTTGTTGCGAGCCTCATGGTTGTCGGCGGCGTTGTCGCTGATCTTGCGCGCAAAGCGGGGCTCCCCGGAGCATCGGCCAGCGCCGCCATGCGGCGACTTGGCGGGCTTCCGTCCCGCCAGTGGGGGTCCATCCTTGCCCATGGCGGGGTGGCGCTTATGATGCTCGGCATCACGGTCAGCACCACCTTTCAGCAAGAGATCCGTGCACCCCTCGCACCAGGCCAAAGCATCACGCTGGGCGGCCTTGCCTTCACCTATGAAGGCCGCACGGGACAGGCTGGCGCGAACTTCATCGCGGAGGTCGACCGGTTCACGGTGCGCAAAGAAGACCAAGTGATCGCGCAGATGTCCCCTTCCCGCCGCTATTATCCGGCAGCGGATCAAGCCACCACCGAGGTCGCGATCAAGCGCCTCGGGCTCGGCAACCTCTACCTCGCCTCGGGCTCTACCCAGGAAGGCGGAGAGACCCGCATCGTGCGCGCCTATCGGCATCCATTGATCCACCTTCTGTGGACCGGCGCAGTGCTGATCGCACTCGGCGGATTGATCGCAGCCTTTCCGGCCACAAAGGCTGCACCAGCCCGACGGCCAGAAACCCGCCCCGCCGAGGCCACGCCATGATCACGGTGATGGCGCTCATCGTTTTGATGCAAGCCGCCCCGGTCGATGAAGCGCGCGCGCAGAGGCTCGATGCGCAATTGCGCTGCGTCGTCTGTCAAAACCAATCGATCGCCGATAGCGACGCCGAACTTGCCAATGTGATGCGCGAGCTGGTGCGGGAACGCATGGCCGCCGGCGACAGCGATGACGAGGTGCTCGCCTATGTCACCGACCGTTATGGTGAGTATGTGCTCCTCAACCCCTCGCGTTCAGCGAAGAATATGGTTCTTTGGATGGGCCCCATGATCGCGCTCGTCTTTGGGGGCGCTTTGGCCTTCTCGGTGTTCCGAACCGGCGCTAAACCGCAAGAATGAGTTCGCTTCCTGCCCTTCTTCGCTGGGCCCTGATCTCCGGGGCCGCGGCTGGCGCCTTGCTGGTGGGCGGGTTTTTCGTGTTTTGCGCAACCATACCGCGCGCTCATGACGGCACCCACGCCCAAGTCGCTGAAGCGGTCGCCGACTATCCCGTGCGCGAGCGTGCCATCGTCGTTCTGACCGGTGAACGTGGCGGCCGCATCCAGGAGGGCCTGAGCCTGGGCGCCACAGGCATCGCTGACAGGATCCTGATCTCAGGCGTGCATCCGGACACGACCAAAGCCGATCTGGGCGCAATGGGATCTTGGGCGATGCTCGATTGCTGCGTCGACCTGGGGCCCATGGCGCGATCCACCCGCGACAACGCTATCGAGGCCCGCGATTGGCTCGAAGATCGCGACTATAAAGCGGCGCTTCTCGTCACGTCTGACTTTCACCTGCCGCGTGCCCGGGCGGAGCTTCGGCGTGTTGTCCCCGACATTGAGATCATCGGCGTGCCGGTCGCCTCCGAACTGGCGCCTGAACGGGGTTGGATGTCCCGCATTGTCTCGTGGCGGGTCTTGGGCAAGGAGTATCTCAAATTCCTCGTCGTTCGCCTGCGGTTGCCGCTCTAGCCCCATGACCAAATTGCGATCGATCCTGTTCTTGGTTTCGATGATGCTCAGTGCCTTGATCATTGGCATCGTCACTCTTCCTGCGCTTCTGCGGCGAGATTGGTCCCTCGCCATCTCGAAGCTCTGGTGCCGGACATGCCTTTTCTCCTTGAAAGTCCTGTGCGGGATCGATGATCGCGTTCATGGGACGGAGCATTTGCCCTCCGGCGCGGCGATCATCGCGTCGAGACACCAGTCGATGTGGGAGACCTTGCGCCTCACGACTCTCTTGCCGCGGCCAAGCTTTGTCTTGAAAAAAGAGCTGAAGCATTGGCCGATCTTCTCCTGGTTCGCGCGGCGCAACGGGTTCATCTTTATCGACCGGGACGCTGGTGCCTCAGCGCTCCGTGACATGACGAATGCCGCCAAACGGATGGCGTCCGAGGGCGCCCAGATCATTATCTTTCCCGAAGGCACCCGCGTGAGGCCCGGCGAGGATGCGGCTTTCCAGCCAGGCGTCGCAGCCCTTGCGAAGGCACTTCAGGTGCCCACCGTGCCGGTCAGCCATGACAGCGGCCGTTATTGGATTCAGCCGGGTCCGGACAAAAAACCGGGTACTGTGGAGATGACCGTGCTGCCCGCCATCCCCGCGCCGCACGATCGCAAAGCCTATCTCTCCGACCTTCAAGCCGCCATCGATGGCAGCCCCGTCGCCTAAGGAAAGTGCCATGGACGCCCTCCGTTCTCGCCTTGGTCTCATCATCCCCTTCGCGCTCTTCGGCGCTTTTACCGTGGTCTACACGATCATCTGGACCCAGGCCGCCTCAGCCGTCCGTGCGGGGATCGACCGGGTGATCGAGGCCGAGACAGCCGCGGGCCGCACGTTTGATATCGGCCAGGTGAAAATGAAGGGCTATCCATTCAGCCTGCGCGGCGTGCTGACGGATGTCATCTACGAGCACCCAGGCCTTGTCGTCTTTGAGGCCGAAGAGGTGATGCTCGTCACGTTGCCGCTGAGCCCGAGCCGGGTGATCGCCTCACCACGAGGCGAGCAAGCCGTGACCTTCGGCGGGGAGCGTTACGATCTTGAGACGGAGGACTTCCGGATCAGCGTTGAAGAAGGATTCACCGCGCTTGAGACCCATGGCGCGACGCTGACCGGTGACGATGGCACGATGACCATCACCACACTGATCGGCAATGTGCAGCAACTGGCGGAAGGCTCGACATTGGCCCTCGGTGTGCGCGGGTTTCTGCGCGAGGGGACGGCACCGATGGACGTGGCGATCCTCGATCTTGCCGCATCGATCGACGCGGACACGCTGACCATCGCTGATCTTGGTTTCTATGTCGGCGAGAACAATGGCGAGGCCGCTAGCCAGGTCACCGGCGAAGGGGCGATTACCTTTGACGATCTTGGCCGCGCGAATGGGCAGCTCGATGTGACAGTCCAGAACCAAGACCCTTTGATCGGCGTGCTGGCCAGCACCGGTGCGATCGGTTCCGGCGAAGCCACCGGCGCACGGCTCGTCCTTGGGCTGCTGACCGACAATGGCAAAGAGGCCGTCGATCTCCCCTTCACGGTCAAGGACGGCAAGATGAAACTCGGGCCGGTCGGGATCGGCCGTCTACCGTCCTTGCCGCGCTAGCCAGCGAAAAGAGTCGCCGCGTGCAAGAACGCGTCGTTGGATGCGCGGTCGCCGATCGATACGCGCACCATGGTCGGCAAGTTCGAGCTCACAAGGGCTCGGATCAGCACGTGGCGGTCCTCACAGTGCTGAAGAAAAGCCTTCGCCCTCTCATCGGTGCCAAGATCGATGAGCAGAAAGTTGGCCTTCGTCTCGCGCACATTGAGCCCTGCGCCGCGCAAGGCTTGGGTCAGCCGCGCCATCTCAGCCTCATTGTGGGTCCGGTTTTTGGCAACGAAATCCTGGTCGTTGAGCGCCGCTGTGGCCGCTGCGATGCCCGGAGCCGAGACGTTGAACGGCCCCCGCACCCGGTTGAGAACACCAATCACCGACGGCGGCGCGAACGCCCAGCCGACACGCAAGCCGCCGAGCCCATAGATCTTCGAAAATGTCCGAGTCATGACGACATTGTCAGCCCCCGATTTGGTCGCATCGCGCACGAAGCCTTGCCCTGGGTCATAGTCATCGCCCACTAAATATTCCGCATACGCGCCATCGAGGACTAGCATCACCTGGCCCGGTAGCTCATCGCGCAGCCGCTGGACCTCGTCCCGCGGCAGGAGGGTGCCCGTCGGGTTGTTCGGATTGGCAAGGAACACAAGCCGCGTCTTCTCCGTCACCGCTGCCAGAAGCGCATCGACATCGGCAACGAGATCGTCTTCCTCCGCCTGAACGGGGACACAGCCCTCGGCCATCGCGGCGATCGGATAATAGCTGAAGCCGTGGCGGGTCATCAGAACCTCATCGCCAGGACTTGAGTAGCACCGGATCATCAGGCTGATGAGCTCGTCGGAGCCCGCGCCGATGATCAACTGCTCCGCTGGCAGATCATAGATCTCGCCGATCTTTTCGCGCAAAGAGGCGGCATCGGCGTCGGGGTAGCGGTGCAGGGCCGCCGCGGCATCGTTCAGCGCATCAATCGCCGACGGCGCGGGGCCCAGCGCGCTTTCGTTCGACGACAGCTTATGGACGACCGCTGCGCCCGCTTTCGCTTTGCCGGGAACATATGGAGAGATCGATTGAATGCCGGGACGCGGCTCTGGCCTTTGCATAGGGCCCCTCTGCCTGACGATGCGCGTCCTGCCTAGTCTGCCTCGGGACGCTCGCGTTCGGCAGCGAGCCCTGCGGGGCGGCGGGCGGGCGCGAGGAAAGGCCGCAAGACCTCCGCCTTGCTGCCCTGCACCGGGGCGGCGAGCGACCGCCGCGCCTCAAGGAGGAGCGCGCCGGCGACATTCGGCAGCGGCATCCCCAGCGGCTCAAGCCGTGAGGCGGTGCGCTCCCAAAGCGGCGCAACGCGCGCGAGCCGCGGGACCGGCGGGAAATAGAGGGCGGAGGCCTGGGCCGTCGGCGCGAACAGCGAGCCGTTCAAAAGATTGATCAGCTGCCGCCGGGAATAAGCGCGTCCGGCCGCGAAGACGGAGTTCTCCACCAGGGTCCAAAAGCCGTGGCGGTTGGCCGCCACCACGATCACGCGGCCATCGTCGGCGAGGACTCGCCAAGCCTCGCGCAAGGTGCGCTTCGGATCAGGCGCCTCCTCAAGGCCATGCATGATCAAAAGCCTGTCGACCGAGGCCTCACGGAGCGGCCAGCGGTCCTCATCGACCAACACCTCGCCGCCGCACCCCAAAGGCCCCGCGCCCGCGGGCACCATGGAGATGCTGCGCTCAACCTCCGGAAAAGCATCCAAAACAGGCGCGGTGAAGCCGAAGCCTGCCAGCCTGAGGCCCTTCGCCGGACCCCACGCATCGCGCAGCTTCGCGGTCAGGAGGTCCATCGCCACCTGGCCGAGACGTGAGCCGTAAAACCTGCTCAGATCCTCACTGCTCATCCGCACGCTGGGTTCTTGTCCTTATCGCAGCTCACGTTTCGCGCTATGCTCCCCCATGTAGGGAAAGGAAGCGCCCGATGCATCATCGCGGACCCATCACGGTTCACCAATTCCCGTGTTTGTCGGACAATTATGGCTTTCTTGTGCGCGATGACGCGACAGGAACCGTCGCGACCATCGACACCCCCGACGCGGGCGTGATCATTAAAGAAGCCGAGAGCCTGGGGTGGACGGTGAACCTCGTCCTCAACACCCATTGGCACCCTGACCACGCTGGCGGCAACCGCGCCGTGGCTGATCATTTTGGCGCGGAGATCCTCGCCCCCGTCGGCGAAGATGACCGCATCCCCGACAAGGATCGCCAGATTGGCGATGGTGACACGGTGATGCTGGGCAAGACCGCGCTCAACGTCATCGCCGTGCCCGGCCATACGATGGGGCATATCGCCTATCTCGTGCCCTCGGCGAAAACCGCCTTTGTCGGCGACACACTCTTCTCGCTCGGCTGCGGGCGGGTTTTTGAGGGGACCGCGGAGCAAATGTGGGCCTCGCTTCTCAAGCTACGTGCCCTGCCCGATGAGACGATGATCTTCTGCGCCCATGAATACACGTCAGCGAATGCGGCCTTCGCCGCGACCATTGAGCCGGGCAACGCAGCGCTGCAGGCGCGGATGGACGAAATCAGCAAGCTGCGGCTGATCGAACAGCCAACCGTACCGGTTCTTCTTGGGACGGAGAAAGCGACCAACCCGTTTCTGCGCGCCGATGAGCCGAGCGTCAAAGCGGCTTTGGCGATGACAGACGCGGCCGATCATGAGGTCTTTGGCGAAATTCGTTCCCGGAAGGACAATTTCTGAACCTTCAGGACCTCATTGCCCGGCACCAGCTCGCGCCCCACCCTTTTGAAGGGCATGTGCGCGAGGTTGCGCATGTCCCCGGCGAGAGCCGCGAGATTCTGCAGGCCCTTCACGGCGCCGAGGAAGCGGCCTGGCACAAGATCGATGTGCCCGTGACCTACCGGCTTGAAGAAGGCGGTCCTCTTATCATTAGCGTCAGCAGCGATGAGACCTATGCGGACAGTCATCGCCTGATCGCGCCGGGCCATGCGCTGATGGTCGAGCCCGGCGCTGCACGGACGCTGACTTGCCTGGGCGCGGCGGTCCTCTTCCATATCACCCTCACGCCGGACATTGGTTTGACGGACCGCCGGTTGATGCCAGATGATTGGTTCCCGCCGGGCGGCGCCACCCCAAGGACCAAACGAGATGGATGATCACGGGAGCGAGGATCCGAAGGTGCAACGCTCGGCCGTGATCTTAGGTCTTGGAGGCCTGATCCCGTTTTGGACCTTGCCGGTGATCCTTTTGGCGGGCGGGATACTCAGCACGGCGATGACAGAAGCGCTCCTCCAGCTGATCGTCCTTTATGGCGCGATCATCTGTTCCTTCATGGGCGGCGCCCGGTGGGGCCTCGCCATGCGCACACCAGAAGCTGGACCCTTTTCCGGCCTTTTGGGATCGGTGATGCCGCCTTTGCTTGCCTGGGCGGTGGTGGGGGCGCCGGGTTTCGGTGTGACAGCGCTTAAGCAGCCGCTGATCCAACTCGTCCTCATCGCCGGCCTTCTCGGCTTTCAGCTGTTCGAGGACTGGCGGTCATCGGGCAAGGGGTTGATCCCTAGATGGTATCTCCGCCTGCGGATGACCTTGGTGTCTGGGGTCACCACACCGGTTGTCCTGGCACTGCTGATCAGCGCCTTCAGCGGTTAACGCATCCAAGACGGCGGCGGCGCGTCCGATCTGAGGCTGGTGCGCGGCACCTCATAGACCCGGCCTTTGCCGCACAGGAACGCCCGGAAAGCGCCCGGGAAAACACCATCGAAAGCCGGATCCAAGACATTGAGCCCACCGGTGAAAGCGCCAAAGGCGGGCATGATCAGCCGCTCGCCATCGGTGACAAAGGCAGGTCTGCGCACACCGCGGCCGTTTTTCTGGGCCACCGCACACGGATGAAGATGGCCAGCCACGTTCCATTGAGGGTGGTCACCGGGCTCATGCACGAAGACAAGCCCCGCCACCTCCGCCACCGCTTCAGCCATACCGCGGAATCTCTTGGGCGGCAGCGGATCGTGATTGCCGAGAATCCAAACCCACTCGGCTGCATCGCAGAGGCGCTCCAGCCGCTCCGCATCGGCGTCGTCCATCCGCGCCTCGGCGCCGAGATCGTGGAAAGCATCGCCCAGCGACACCACAACCCGCGGTTGGCAGAGCCGCATCAAACGCTCGAGCGAATCCAGCGTGGCGCGGGTGTCATAGGGTGGCAGGAATTGCCCCTTTTGGGCGAAATGGGACCCCTTCTCGAAGTGGAGGTCGGACACAACCAGCACCCGCTTGCTCGGTAGCCAGAGGGCCCCGGAACAATCAAAAACCGCCGGAACAGCACTGATTGCCAGGCTTTCAGGCAGCGGTGATGCGGTCGCTAAAGCACCCATTAACCAAGGTTACCGTGATCCGACTGGCCGCGGAAGCAAATGAGAAAAAATGGGGAGAACTCATCCCGGACCCCGCATATTTGCTAGGGATTAAGGTCTTGCACCTAACGTTGCCGTCTATCGTTTTCGAGGACGCGACATGACCAGAAGCTCCAACCTGGCATCTTCGACAGAGACCGGAATTCCGAGCGACCAGCTTTTCAACGCCGTCAGCCAACTGCTGGTTGCAACGCGCAAGCAACAGAGCCGTACTGACCGTCTTTATGCGAATGAGCTCACCATGCAGCTGATCGCTGCGATGGATGA
>JBCDLG010000118.1:0-8805 GCA_038745625.1 Pseudomonadota bacterium
ATCGAAGGCTTCGGTGCCGGGGGCGATGAGCTCGACATGCCCCGACCCTTCGATCTCGCGGTAGCTCGCCTCGCCGCCTGCGGCCTTGATGGTTGCCGTGAAGTCCTGGCCCAGGACCGGCGGCGCGATGCGGTCGCGGGACCCGTTGACGCTGATGATGTGCGCGTCCGGCGGCAAAAGCTCTGCAGGCGACGTATCTGACAGCGGGTTGGGGCGGGTATCGCTAGGCGCCCCGGTCAGCTGGCCCGCGATATCGGCAAGGCAGCTGGGCAGCGTTAGCGGCTCAGAGGCTTCAAGATCAGCAAGGCCCCCTGAATTGACAACGGCCGTCAGGCGCAAGGGGTTTTCGCGATAAAGCGGACTGGTCTCGGGCAGGTTTTCGCGGGACGCAGCCCAAACGGCTAAATGTCCGCCTGCGGAGTGGCCAAAGGCTGCCACATGATCGGTCTCAAGACGCAAAGTCGGATCAGCATCACCGAGCGCATCGACAGCTGCTGCGACATCAAGAAACGTTCCGGGGTAGCCGCCGCCCTCCTCATCGACACCGCGATACTCAATGTTCCAGACGGCGAGTCCGCGGCGGCGGAGATCGTCGGCTGCATAATTCATCAGGGTGCGATCAGCGATCGACTTCTGCCAGCAGCCGCCATGGATCATCACAACCACCTGGTGGGGGCCGTCGCCGTCAGGGATCCAGACATCGATCACGCCAGCTTCGCCATCGCGATAGCGGATCGTCGTCGTTGATAGTGGCAGCGCGCGCGAGGTGAGGTCGGGCCACGTCATGATCGCTGGCGGCTCAGGCGGCTGGCTTTGCTGATCAGCGCAGGCCGCCAGAAAGAGCATCCCAAGACTGATGATTCCCCAACGCCGCGCCATTGACCTCTCCCTTTTTGCCAACACTAGGCGGCCTGGCGCACGCTGTCAGCTTCTCGCTGGTTTTCGCAGGCCCGCTCCGGCAAAGAGGCAGCATGCCGAGCTTTCCACTCCCCAACTCGCGCAGCGAAGCCGAGGCGCTTGATCGCGCTGATCCGCTTCGCGAGGCGCGGCATGCGTTCCACCTTCCAGCGGGCGTGATCTACCTCGTTGGCCATTCCCTCGGCCCCGCGACGAAGGTCGCGATGGAGCGTGTTGAGCGCGCCGCGCGCCATGAATGGGCGGAGGGGCTTGTTGGCTCCTGGAACACCGCGGACTGGATCCATCAGCCGCACACGCTGGGCGCGATGATCGCGCCGCTGATTGGTGCAGGTGAGGGTGAGGTTGTGGTCTGCGACAGCGTGTCGGTGAACCTCTTCAAGCTCGCTGCCGCGGCGCTGCCGTTCGCGCGTGAGCCGCTTCTCATGGTGGAGGAGGATGAGTTCCCCACTGATCAGTACATCGCCGAGGGCCTCGCCAATCTTGTGAGCTGCCCGGTCCGACGCCTAAGCCGCGATGAGAGCCTCGCCGCTCTTTCATCAGGATGTATACTGATCAAAAGCGTGGTGAGCTACCGCGATGGCCTCATCGCTGACATGGCTGACTATGAAGCTGCAGCGCGTGCGTCCGGCGCAGCTGTCATCTGGGATCTAAGCCACGCAGCGGGCATCGTGCCGGTGGAGCTGCACGCGGTTGGCGCGCGGTTCGCGGCGGGCTGCACCTACAAATATCTCAATGGGGGTCCTGGTGCGCCGTCATTTCTCTATACGCGGGACGATGTGGCTCCCTCGCTTGCGAGTCCCCTTCCAGGTTGGCTTGGTCACAAGGAGCCCTTTGCTTTTTCCTCCCATTATGAACCAGCTGCCGGGCCACAACGCTTTGTGGCGGGGACGCCCGGCATTCTGTCTTGCGCCGCACTTTCCGGGGCATTGGAGGTGTTCCGTGGGCAAAGCGTAGGCGAACTTCATGGCAAGGCTGCCCGGCTTGGTGATCTCTGCATTGCTCGTGCGAAGGCGATCGGGCTCGATGTGCGATCGCCAGACGATGGCGGGCGCCGCGGCGGTCACGTCAGCTTGGGTCACGAGGCAGGCTATCCCATCGTCCGGGCCTTGGCCGAGCGCGGTATCCAATCGGATTTTCGCACGCCGGATACGATCCGCTTTGGCTTTTCGCCCTTGTTCCTCCGCTATGTCGACGTGTGGGACACGATGGACGCTTTGGAAGAGATTGTGCGTGAGCGGCTTTGGGATGAGCCGCGCTTTCATGTGCGCGCGCAAGTGACGTGAGCGTCATCTGCCCCTGGTGCATCCTGGGCTTCATCCACCGTTGGCCTGGCCCTATGCTGCTTTGAAAAACGAACATTGGAGCCTCCATGGCCGCGGAAACGACACGCCCTCAACCCGCCGATCTTGATGCCTTCTGGCTTTCTGAAGCTGAACGTCTCGATTGGGTGACATTGCCAACGAAAGCGTCAGATGTGTCGTGGGGTGAAAGCGATTTTCGCATCAAGTGGTTTGAGGACGGTGTCCTCAATGCGAGCGTGCAATGCTTGGATCGGCACCTCGCGGCGCGGGGCGACAAGGTCGCGATCCTGTGGGAAGGTGACGATCCATCTGTCAGTCTCAAGATCACTTACCGCGAGGCCCATGCCGAGGTTTGCCGGATGGCGAATGTCCTCAAGGCGCGGGGCGTAAAGCGCGGTGATCGCGTCATCCTCTACATGCCAATGGTACCCGAGGCCGCCTACGCGATGCTTGCCTGTGCGCGCATTGGCGCGATCCATTCCGTGGTGTTCGGAGGGTTCAGTCCCGAGGCTTTGGCGAGCCGGATTGAAGATTGCGGCGCCACGGCTGTGATTACGGCGGATGAGGGACGCCGCGGCGGCAAAACCATACCGCTGAAAGCCAACGTCGATGCCGCGATCGATCGCGCAGGCCAGGCCGGAGAGTCTGTGCGGCTCGTCCTGATGGTTGAGGTCACGGGCGGGGCTGTCGACTATCATCACGGCCGAGACATCTGGTGGCACGAGGGCCGCGATGACGTCTCGCCGGAATGTGCACCCGAACCGATGAAGGCGGAGGACCCGCTCTTCATTCTTTATACTTCGGGATCGACAGGCAAACCAAAAGGCGTGGTGCACACCACTGGCGGGTATATGGTCTATGTATCGTATACCCACGAGAAGGTCTTTGGCGTCCAGGACGACGAAGTCTATTGGTGCACAGCGGATGTTGGTTGGGTGACGGGGCATAGCTATATCGTCTACGGGCCACTCGCCAACGGTATCACGACGCTGATGTTTGAAGGTGTGCCAACCTACCCCGATGCTTCGCGTATGTGGCAGGTGGCTGATAAACACCAGGTGGCCCAGCTCTACACCGCTCCCACGGCAATCCGCTCACTGATGCGCGAAGGCGATGAACCAGTGACGTCCACAAGCCGCGCGTCGCTCAAGCTGTTGGGAACCGTCGGTGAGCCGATCAATCCAGAGGCCTGGCGCTGGTACCATGATGTGGTGGGCGAGGGGCGCTGCCCCATCGTTGACACCTGGTGGCAGACCGAGACCGGCGGCATTTTGATTTCGCCGCTGCCAACCGACCCGATGACCAAACCGGGGGCTGCGACCAAGCCGATGGTCGGCATATCGGCCGCTTTGGTTGATACGGAGGGCCATCGGCTTGAGGGCGCAACAGAAGGTAATCTCATCTTGACGCAGAGCTGGCCCGGCCAGGCGCGGACGGTTTGGGGCGACCAGCAGCGCTTCATCGACACCTATTTCAAAGCGTATCCTGGTGTTTATTTCACGGGCGACGGCGCACGGCGCGACGAGGACGGCGATTATTGGATCACCGGACGGGTCGATGATGTCCTCAACGTCAGTGGGCACCGTATGGGAACGGCTGAGATTGAGAGTGCGCTTGTTGCGCACCCGTCCGTGGCTGAAGCGGCCGTTGTGGGCTATCCGCATGATATCAAAGGCCAGGGGGTCCACTGCTATGTCCTTCTCAAGCAGGGCGTCGACGCGACCGATGCTCTGGCCAAAGAGCTTCAAGGCCATGTGCGGACTGAGATCGGGCCGGTGGCGACACCGGACCGGGTGCAGCTGGCGCCCGGCTTGCCCAAGACCCGTTCGGGTAAGATCATGCGGCGGATCTTGCGGAAGATCGCCGAGGGACATCCCGATCAGCTTGGCGATACCTCCACCCTGGCGGAACCTCAGGTGGTCGAGAGCCTGATTGATGGCGCGAAGGCGTTCTCACCCGGCGTTTGACGAGGGGATCAGGGCCATATCCATACAGATCGCCATCAACTCCTCCGTGTCGAAGGGTTTGGCGTGATAGATCGTCGCCGGCGCCTCGAAGACGGGGGATAGTGGCCGCGATGACAGCACGATGAGGGGGATGTCGCGGGTCGAGCGGTACTGCTTCAACTCCATGAAAAGGGATGTGCCCGCCATCATCGGCAGGCCGCGATCCAGGATGATGAGATGCGGACGATTGTTCCATATGGTGGCGATCGCCGCGATCGCGTCGCGCGCGATCTCGACGCTGTAGCCGCGCCGGTTCAGCTCGGCATGGAGGAGATCAGCAACGTCTGGGTCGTCCTCGACGATCACCACGCGTCCTTTGAACTTCTTCCTCCGCGGCCAAAGAAAGGCGACGTTCCTGCCCCATAGCCCGCCATTTTTCGCGCGCGGCGCGGCGCTCTCCTCCACATCCTCAATGGCGGCGCGCAGCGCATCGATGGCCAACCGAAGCGTTTCGGAATCCGGTGACCCGACAAGGGCGCGGCCCGCCGCGTCCTCGGCCGCAAAGGCTGCCGCGCTCACATGATGAAAGCCATAAATGCCGCCAGAACCGGCAATCCGATGGGCGCGCGTTTTAACCGCGAGCACATCATCCGGAGAAAGAGCATCATCCGCGAGCGCCTGCTCCAGCTGTTCGAGCGACGGCTTGGCAGCGCTCAGGCGGTCGATGTATCGCCGCCGCAGATCATCAAATGACTGGTTCATCGACGCGGCTCGCAAAGGGGTAGGTGACCATAGCCCGGCGGTGGCAGCTGACAGGCGCAGACAGAACCGCACGCGAAGCGTGTGGATTCGGGCTAAGGATCAGCAGCATGCTGGCCCCGCAGCGTTTTGAATGAGGAATGGTCATTGTCCCTGTTTTTGAAACAGTTCGCTGAATTACCGGTGAAAAGAGATGGCTGATTTTCCATCTCACCATCAGCTTCAATCCGAACGGCAGGCCTAACGCATCATCAACCATGACGACCTAGGGTTGTGTCATGGGTGGCCGCTGGGGCGAGCCTTTGAGCTGGATATGACCGATGCTGATGATGCTCGCTAGCTTTCTTTTCATTGGTGCGTCGGCTGGCCTTGTCGCGTGGATCGCTTTCCAATCCGAGCGTGAACGGATCAAAGATAGCCATCGTGACTATTGCGATGAGCAGAACAGCCTGGTGCGCGCCGCCGCCCAAGAGTTGCGCCAACCTCTCAACAGCATCGTAGGGCTGCTCAACAGTCTTCAAACGACCTTGCGGAAAGAAGCTCTTGATACGAATGGTGTTGCGGAGAGGCTCGATCTGTCACTTCGTGAGTTGAACGACGCCTTGCTTCGCACATTGGAGGTCGTCGACCATTCGAGCGATGCATATGAGCTCGATCTTTCGCCGCTCGATGTTCGAACGGAGATCAAGGTGCTGATCCGAAAAAGGAACAAAGAGCTCTTGAAGATTGGCTCCCCCATCAAGGTGGTCGCTGGTTACATCCCCGAGATTTGGGTGGAGACAGATGCTGAGCGGTTTTGCTCATGCGTCGGCGCGCTGCTCGATCAAGCGATCGCTCAGACCAAGGAGGGCCATGTCCGGCTGTCCTGCGCGGTGGAGGATCAAGTGGACGGCCGCAAGCGCCTTGCCGTGGCCGTCAAAGACAATGGCCGCGGTATGGACCAACGCCGTGCACGGTCGTTCTTCAACCCCGCCGACTATGAGGACAACCCCGAGCTGCGCGGCGCGCCCAAGGCAATGCTGTCCCTCAACCTGGCCGCTCGGACAGCGCAACGTTTGGGCGGCTCGATGATCGCCAAAAGCGCGGTCGGCGTCGGCACGACCTTCGTGTTGACGGTCACAGCAGACGACTGCGAGCCCTTAGAGGTGCTCTCGCAAGAACGGGACATCCCTGCTGTGGGTGCGGAGAGCCCCAACTTTGACGATTTGTCCGTACTGCTCGTTGACGATAACGAGATCAACCTCTTCGTGTTGCAAGAATTCATCATGCCGCTTGGCTTTGGCCGTGTGGTCACAGCCGAAGGCGGGCAGAAGGCGATCGATCGTGCGCTTTGTGAGCCGTTCGATTTGATCCTGATGGATCTCGCCATGCCAGAGGTCGACGGCTTGGCTGCTGCGACGCGCATCCGTGAAGGCGGACCCAGCGAAAGCGCGCCGATCATTGCAGTGTCTGGCATGCCCATGCGCGCAGGCGATGCTCAGTTGAAAGCGGCTGGGATCGATGGGTTCGTTCCCAAACCCATCGTCCATGGCGATCTGTTGGCTGCCATCTTGCGTGTGTTGCCCGACGTGATGCGGCATGCGGAGGAACGGGCGGCGCTGGATAAGAGCGATCCCGCCAGCACCCTGCGCTTGGCCGCCGGTTAGGCGACGCCCGACTTCGCGACCCTATATTCCTCAGCCAGCTGATCGACATAATCAGCGATTGGCCGGACCGACTTGACGCTGCCGACGCCTTGGCCTGCGCCCCAGATATCTTTCCAGACTTTGACTGATGACTCTCCACCGGACTTAAAGTTCATGGTCGAAAGATCGCCTTCAGGAATGTTGTTCGGGTCCATACCCGCCGCGGCGATCGATGGCCCAAGATAGTTGCCGTGCACGCCGGAGAAATAGTTCGTATAGACGATATCTTCCATCGACCCGTCGACAATACCGGTTTTGTATGGGTCCGGCGCATTCGCTTCATCGGTCGCAATGAAGGCCGTGCCGATATAGCCAGCATCCGCGCCCATGGCTTGGGCCGCAAGAACGCCGCGCCCGGTGGAGATGGACCCCGAAAGAAGGATCGGCCCTTCGAACCATTCGCGCACCTCTTCGACGAGGGCGAAAGGCGAGAGGGTGCCCGCGTGGCCGCCCGCGCCCGCGGCAACCAGGATCAGGCCGTCAGCGCCTTTTTCGACCGCCTTTTTCGCAAACGTGTTGTTGATCACGTCGTGGAAGCAGATGCCGCCGTAGCTTTGGGTCGCTTCGAACACTTCGGGCCGCGCACCGAGGGAGGTGATGGCGATCGGTACCTGGTGCTTCACGGTCACTTCGAGGTCATGCATCAGCCGGTCATTGGATCTGTGGACGATGTGGTTCACCGCATAGGGCCGACCGGCCTCTTTGATCTCATCCAGCCACTCGGTCAGCGCCTCGGCGGGCCGTGCATTGAGGGCAGGGAACGAGCCGACGACGCCGGCCTCACACTCTGCGCGGACGAGCTTCGGTCCGGACACAATGAACATTGGTGCGGCGACGACGGGCAGGGCCATCGTCGACATCATCTCGTTGAAGAATTCGCGCGCCTCTTTGGGGCTACGTTTCGCCATGGGTCAGAACTCCTGATTGTTGGGTGTCGTCCTCCGGATTTTGGCGGCGACGGGCAAGGCCTGTGACACCCGCTGCGGCGACCTGACCGCGGTCTTTTGATCACGAGATCGCGCGCTTAACCCAGTGCTCACGCGCTTCTGATTGATGTTGACGAGGTGGTGGTCATCAGGTACCCGCCATCTTTCGCCGAGGCAGCAGAACCTCGGGCCAAAAAGGCAAGTCACACCAGAACTTAGCGGAGCAAAGCTATGAATTACGCAGTCATCAAGACTGGCGGCAAACAGTACCGCGTGAAATCGGGCGACGTGATCAACGTCGAAAAGCTCGAAGGTGAAGCGGGCGACACGGTCAAACTCGAAGAAGTCCTGATGCTTGGCGGCGACGAGGTCAAAGTCGGCGCTCCTCTCATCGAAGGTGCTTCGGTTGATGCTGAGATCGTCGAACAAACCCGCGCACCGAAGATCATTGTCTTCAAAAAGCGCCGCCGCCAGAACTACCGTCGGAAAAAGGGTCATCGCCAAGAGATGACGACCCTCAAGATCAACACCATCAACGCGTAACCCGCGCGAAGGAGCATTCGAGATGGCACATAAAAAAGCAGGCGGCTCCTCGCGGAACGGTCGCGATTCAGAGTCCAAACGTCTTGGCGTCAAAAAATATGGCGGCGAAGCCGTAATTCCTGGCAACATCATTGTCCGTCAGCGCGGCACGAAGGTGAAACCAGGCACGGGCGTCGGTCTTGGCAAGGACCACACGATTTTCGCGAAAATCGCTGGCCATGTGAAGTTCCGCACGACGACCGGTGATCGCAAGGTCGTCTCGGTCGAGCCAGCGCAAGCCGCTGAGTAATTGCCGGGCCTTCGTCCGGCGGAAAGCCGAACGGGCCATGCCGCATACGATCAGAACTGATAGATTGGTCCTTCGGCCAGCTGGCCTGCGCGGCGCGCGGGCCTTTTGGCACGAGGTGCGCGACTGGGACGTGATGCGCCGGACCAGTGCCTGGCCCTATCCGCTGTCCTACGCGCAGTGTACCTTCATGATGCGGAAGGTTTGGGATGAACCCAGTGACGCCCATGTCTTCTTCATCGTCCACGAGGGCGTGCCCACTGGATCGATTGGCCTTCATCGCGACGAGGACGGCTCTTATTGGATTGGCTACATGCTGGGCCAACGGCATTGGGGCAAAGGCTTCGCCAGTGAGGCTATCCGGGGTATCCTGACCTTCGGTTTTGGCCCTTTACGCGCCAAGCATATCTGGGCCCACGTTGCCGTTGATAACCCGGGCTC
>JBCDLG010000119.1:0-8732 GCA_038745625.1 Pseudomonadota bacterium
CAAGACGGCGCCATTCAGTGAGTGGAGGAATGGAGTGGCAGCAGGTCCTGGGGGCACGCCGACGGCGAGCCATGTTCTCGGTTTGGTGGTCAATATCCTCAAACCGGAAGGGGACTTTCTTGGCCTTACCATCATTTACGGGCTTGGTATCAGCCTTCTCTCGCTAGCAACGCCCATTGCGGTCCAGGTTCTGATAAACTCGGTAGGCTACACCGGCCTCACGATCCCGCTCGTCGTTGTGTCACTGTCGCTCTTTGGTTTGCTCCTCGCGTCAGGCCTTCTGAACGCGCTGCGGGTCCATTTGATGGAGGTCTTCGCGCGGCGGCTTTACGCTCGCCTCACCTCCGAGATCGCGCTCAAGGCGCTCTATGCCCAAAAGCCATTTTTCCGCGACGATGGCCGCAGCGTTCTTTTCAACCGCTATTTCGACATCCAGAACGTGCAAAAAGCCGTGCCGGTGCTGCTCATCAGCGGCTTCACCGTGCTGTTGCAGGCCGCCGTCGGTTTCGTCCTGACGGCCTTTTATCACCCGCTCTTTTTGGCGTTCAACGCGGTCGTGATCGGCCTCATCTGGCTGATCTTGCTCATCTGGGGCGGCTCAGCCGTCAAATCCGCGGTCGAGCTCAGCCAGAACAAACACCGCACCGGGGAGTGGCTTCAGGGCCTCGCCGACTCCAACGGCTACTTCAAATCCGAGCGGCACATCGCCTACGCGCTTCGGCGGACGGATGACGTCACCTGCGACTACGTCACCTCGCATCGTAAGCATTTCCGCCGCCATTTTGCCCAAACGGTGAGCTTTCTCGTGCTCTACGCTGCGGCGAGCGCCTCGCTCTTGGGGCTCGGCGGTTGGCTCGTCATTCAGGGCCAGCTGACCCTCGGCCAACTGGTCGCTGCTGAGCTGGTGCTTGCGGTGGCCTTTTTCGGGGTGAGCCAACTCGGCACCTATCTCAATTACTTCTACGACCTCTGCGCGGCCTCCGAAGAGCTCTCGCTTCTTGACGCGATCGAGCTTGAAGAGCCGACAGGTGCCGAGGCGCCGAGCGACGCTGGCGCTGAGCTTGTGTTCGATAGCGTCCGCGGTGAGGCGCGCGGCACGCCGGCACGTATCCATATGACCATCCCGGGCGGCGCGCAGATCCAAGCCATGGCCGAGACCCATGGTATGCAGCGCCTCTTCACCAATCTTCTCAAAAGGTTTGAAGAGCCAAAAGGCGGTACCCTGACGATTGGTGGGCATGACATCACCTCAATGGATGTTTTGGCGCTTCGTCAAAGGGTACGCGTCATCGATCGCCCCAATCTCGTTGAGATGACGATGCGGTCTTATCTTCAACTTTCAAGCGACGAGGTCACCTCAGCCGAGATGCTCGACGTGCTGCGGTTGGTCGGTCTCGACAGCGTTATCGAAGAGCTTGAAGATGGTCTTGATACGTATCTTTCATCGACGGCATGGCCACTCTCTGTCGGCGAAGCGATGCGGCTCAAACTCGCCGGTGCACTTCTGGCCAAACCGAAGATCATTGTCCTGAACCAGCTCTTTGACACGGTCAAAAAGCATGAGCTGCGCGACGCCCTCGCCAACCTCAAAGCGAAGGGCGCAGATGCACCGACGGTCATCGTTTTTTCAAGCGGACGGGTTGATCTTGGTCTGGGGCACTATCTGGACCTCGGCGTACAGAAGCAGAGCCTCTTCTCTGATCATCGCTCCTTTGCCGCCTCGACGGGTACGCCGCAGAAGCCCGAGACCTCGGCGCGTGACATCTTCGAGGAGGTCTGATCATGCCCTTCCGTGAGCGTCATATCCGCTATTTCAAGACCCTGGACAGCATCAAGACACCCAAAATCATCCGTGTGGTGGCGAGGCTGCTATGTGTGCTGGTCTTTGCGATCGCGGCCTTTCTTATCTTCACACCATGGGTGCAGACCACCGCCGGAACAGGCTTGGTCACAGCCCTTGACCCGAATGATCGCCCGCAAGAGATCAACGCCTTGGTATCGGGCCGGATCGAGCAATGGTTCGTACGCGATGGTTCCGTCGTGGCTGCTGGTGATCCGATTCTCAAAATCGCTGACAATGATCCGCGCCTGATCGAACGGCTGACGGCTGAGCAGCAGCAGCTTTTGAACCAGCGCAACGCGGCAGCATCGGCACTCGCAACCGGCAAGCTGGATTTACGGCGGATCGAACAGCTTCTCAATGAAGGGCTCGCAGCCCCGCGCGACTTGGAGCAGGCCCGCATCCGCATTGACGGCTTGCGCTCCAGCCTTGCAGCCGCTGAGGCCGCTTTGACGAGACAACAGGTCGACATCTCGCGCCAGTCGCAGCAGCTTCTCCGTGCGCCGCGTGATGGAACCATCCTGCGACTGAACGCTGGCGACTCGGCAACCACCGTCACCGTGGGCGATCCCGTCGCCACCTTCCAACCCGACGAAGCCATTCGCGTTGTCGAGCTCTATCTTGATGGCCGCGATGTTGCCTTGGTGCATACCGGATCACCCGTGCGGCTTGTCTTTGAAGGCTGGCCAGCGGTGCAGTTCTCGGGCTGGCCCTCGGTTGCAATCGGCGCTTTTGATGGGGTCGTGGTTGCAGTGGATCCCGTGGCGCAGGCCAATGGTCAGTTCCGCGTCCTTGTTGCCGAAGACGAGGATGCTGAAATACCGTGGCCTGATGAGCGCTTCATCCGCTTTGGCGCAGCGGCGCGAGGCTGGGTGCTTTTGAATCGCGTCAGCCTTGGCTATGAGTTATGGCGACAGCTGAACAACTTCCCTCCTGAGTTCGTCGAGCAGGCACAAGGAGGCGCCGCGCAGCCGTGAAGTTCCTCCTGCCTTGTGTTTTGTTCTTTGTCCTCGCCGCCGCTCACGCCAACACCCCGCTCCTCCCCCAAACCGTCGCTCAGTCGACGGAGCGGCACTACCCGGAGATCGTGGCGGCCGAGGCTGAACGCAGCGCGGCGATCGGGCGGCAGCTCGCCTCGCGCGGCGCGTTTGACACGCTTTTGAAGACGCGTGCCCGCGCCCGTCTCGACGGCTTCTACTCCGGCGACACCGGCGAGGTGTCAGTCTCCCGCGCCCTGCAGCCCTTGGGCGCCGAGGTCTACGGCGGATACCGCGTCAGCCAAGGCGATTTTCCAATTTATGAGGACGAGTACTTCACCGATCAGGGCGGCGAGGTGAAGATCGGTGTCCTCTTCAACCTCCTCCGCAATCGCGCGATTGATGGCCGCCGCGCCGATCTCCGGGAAGCCGATATCGACGTCTCAGCCGCTGAGCTCGATGTGCTCCTGACCCAGATCACGGTGCAACAAGCTGCGCTCACGTCCTACTGGCGGTGGGTGGCCAAGGGCCGCGAGCTCAAAGCTTATGAGGATCTGCTTGCGCTTGCCGAGAGCCGGGACGATGCCCTGCGCCGAGAGGTGGCGTCCGGTGCCCGCGCCCGGATCGTGCTGACAGAGAACGCCCAGAACCTCCTCCGGCGGCAGGAGCTTGTGCGGCGCGCCGAGCAGGACCTGATCCTTGCCGCAAACGCGCTGTCGCTTTTCTTACGCGACGACGCAGGCGAACCGATTATTCCCAATGCGAATCAATTGCCGCAAACGCTGCCTCTACCACAAAATGGCGGCAGCATCGACGCCCAGTCCCTTTTGACGGTCCGGCCTGACCTGCAGCTGCTAAACCTCGCGCAACAGCGCCTCGAGGTGCAGCGCGACCTTGCCAGAAACGATCTCCAGCCCGAGCTGCGCGTCGGCGTCGAGGCCGCTGATGATTTCGGCGCGATCGGCCCAGGCGGGGTGAGCCGCGACGAAAGGGAGATCATCGCAGGCGTGACACTCTCCGTGCCGCTCGGGCGACGCGACGCCCGCGGCCGTCTTCGCGCCGCGCAGGCTGAGATCACGGCCGTTGAGCAGCGCCAGCGGCTCCTCCGTGATCAGATCGTTCGAGAGCTGCGCGATATCATTGTCTCGCTGGACACCGCCGAGGAGCTTCTCAACCTCACGCGTCAAGAGACCTTGCAGGCCAACGCCTTGCGGGAGGCAGAAAGGTCGCGCTTTCGCAGCGGCGCCAGCGACTTCTTCCTCGTGAACCTACGAGAACAGTCGGCCGCCAATGCCCAGGTGCGCCTTGCCGAAGCCGAGTTCACCCTGGCCGCCGCAACGCTCGCCTATCAGGCCGCGACGCTTGACCTCGAAAGACTGCGATCTGGCATCTAGGCAGCCAGGGCTCTTGCTCTCTCCGTGAAGTTTTCTAGGCTTGTTGGCTGAGATCAGGGGGCGTGGGCTCCGGGGGAAAGCAAGAGAGGCCGTTTTGCCTGAAAGAAAGATCCAGCGCCAAAGAACCGCCCGCCGTACCAAGACGACTCAGCGCGTTGGCCCGCGCACTTCTCGTTCGGAACTCAGCAGGCAGCGTATCATTGACGCTGTCATCACGCTCATCTTCCGCGGCCAGCCCCGCTTTGGCGCTGTGGATGTCGCAAAGGAGGCGCAAATCGGTCTGCGGACCGTGTTCAACCACTTCGATGATATGGACAGCCTCTATCGCGAGATGGACGCGCAGGTGCACCAAAAGCTGCTGCTGCCCATCATCTTGCGCCCCTTTGAGACAACCGAATGGCGCGATCAGGTGATGGAAGCGGCCGTGCGGCGCGCTGAGGTCTATGAAGCGGGGTTCCCAGCTGCAAAATTCGCGCGATCGATGCAGGTTCAGTCCATCGCTTTGCGCGAGGCGGCTGAACGGGGCCGTGCGCTCGAACGCTCAGCGGTGGAAGCGATCATCCCCAAAGACCTCGCTGGCCGAGAGCCACTTGTGATCGCCCTCGACGCAGCTTTCGGGTTCGATAACTGGGCGCATTTGCGCGACGATGCTGGTCTCTCCGCCGAGGAGGCACTCAGCTCCCTCGAATACACGGCCCGGGCCCTGTTGCAGCAGCACGACGCACTTCATCCGTAGGCAGCTATCGTCATGACAGTTGGATCGGCCCTCTGCGGCACCAGGTCCTATGCCAGGGGCCAGGACTGGCCTAAACAGAATTCATGTATGAACAGGCGCAGTTAAAGGCTCTCATCAATACGGCGGTTGATGGAATCCTGTCGATCTCGGCAGACGGCAGCGTACGTCTCTACAACAAAGCATCAGAGCGCATTTTTGGGCACAAGGAACAGGATGTCCTGGGCTGCAACATCGATATGCTGATGCCCCCATCCTACGCCGAACGGCATCAGGGCTTCCTCGAACGCTATCTTTCCGGCGGCAGCGCGCAGATCATTGGTGTGGGACGACAGGTCGAAGGCCTCAGGAAAGACGGCTCTGTCTTTCCCATGCATCTGTCGGTTGGCGAGTTCGTGGAAGAGAACGAACGTTTCTTTGTTGGGATCGTCCGCGATCTTTCCGCCGAAGTCGCGGCGCGTGAACGCAGCCAGATGCTGCAAGAGCAGCTTGAGATGATCAGCCGCTATTCGGCCGTGAACGAGATGGGCGCCGCGCTCGCCCATGAGCTCAACCAACCCCTCACTGCCATCGAGCTTTTTCTCGTCGCCGCTGACCGGCAGCTGGAAAACAACCCATCAGCCGCGCGCGAGATCTTTGGCCGTGTTCGCGAAGAGGCAGGTCGTGCCGGCAACATCGTGCGGCGCATTCGCGAAATGGTGGAGCGCACCGACGGTGAGCGCCTCACCTTTCCGCTCAGCAGCGTCATCGAAAGCGCTGCCGACCTCTGCCGCTTGGTGGACAGAAAAGGCACCACCATCAAGCTCGGGGACGTTGTGGACACGGAGGTGTTCGGCGATCCGACTCAGATCCGCATGATTTTGGTCAACCTCATCAAAAACGCGCTCGACGCCACAGACGGGCTCGACGACCGCCAGGTCGTGATTCGATCATCGGTTAGCGACCGTATACGAATAGATGTCATCGACAACGGACCAGGCGTCAGCCCCGAATTCGCTGAGGCGCTGTTCGAACCCTTTTTGACGACCAAGGAAAACGGGCTGGGGATCGGCCTCTCGATCTGCCGAACCATCGCTGAGGGGCATGGCGGCAAACTGACCTATCGCGCTGCCAATCCTGATACGGATAACCTAGGTGGTGCGCTCTTTACCCTCGAATTGCCGCGCCTGAAGGAGAGTGACCGTGCCTGAACCGCTTCGTGTAGCAGTGGTCGATGACGACGACAGCGTGCGCGACAGCGCACTTCTTGTTCTGGCCGGTTTTGGGCACGAAGCGGTGGGCTACAAAAGCGGCGACGACTTCCTGGAAGAGGGCGCAACCGAGACATGGTCTGCCGTCTTTCTCGACCTCAAAATGCCGGGCCGGACCGGCCTTCAGGTGCTCCAGGACCTTCAAGAAGAGCATCCATCACTCCCCTACCCCGTACTGATGATCAGTGCGCATGGCGACATTCAGGTCGCCGTGCAGGCGATGAAGCTCGGCGCCACGAGCTTCATCGAAAAACCCTTCACGGCGGAGCAATTGACCGACGCTGTGCTGGACGTCACCGAAACCCATGAGAGTGGCCAAGGGCCAAGTGCGCTCCTTGCTGAACTGACACCGCGGGAGCGTGAGGTTGCAGAGCTTTTGACAGAAGGGCTCAGCAACAAAGAGGTCGGCCGGTCCCTCGATTGCAGCCCTCGGACGGTGGAGATCCATCGTGCCCGCGTTCTCAAAAAGCTAGGCGTCCGCAATGTTGCTGGCCTTGTTCGCTTGATGGTGGGTGCAGAGCACGGCTAAACATGCGGCATTGAGTCAGCGCAATGCTTTTTGGGCTAAGAAGCCTATGAGACGCTAGTGATTAAGTCCCCCTCACATCCTCCCCTGCGCCGCGTCTTCGTTGTCGAAGATGACCACGCCGTCCGCGAAGCCCTCGTCATGCTCGTGGAGGCAGAGGGTTGGCCATGCAGCGCTTTTTCGAATGGCGAACGCTTTTTGGAGATCGCCCGCCCCTCAGAGAACGATGTGTTGATTCTGGATCTGGACCTGCCAGGAATCGGCGGGACGGAGATCGCAGCCAGTCTCAAAGCGCGCGGCATATCCCCATCAATCTACGTCATTTCAGGCCTCAGGAACCGGGCCTTTGAAGCTGGCGTCGAGCGGATCCAACCCGTCGCTGCCTTCCGAAAGCCGCTCGATACAGCTGGCCTTCTCACCGCGGTTGCATCCCATAACCCGCCCTCCGCATAAGGGGTTCTCCTTACGTAGCGGTCCGGATTCCGCAGCACGGCGTGCTGAGCCATTCTCTCCTCACGATGGAGAGAACAATGGCAGCACCGATCCAAAGTTTTAAAAAGCGCGACACGATCTTTGCGGCAGGCGACGCCGCGGGGTTCCTGCCCAAACTGCTGAGTGGTGCAGTCATCATCTACGCCCTCCTTCCCGATGGGCGGCGCCAAGTGCTCGATCTTGCGGGGCCAGGTGATTTTCTGCATTTTGAGACCTGCGGCGAGATTGATCACTATGCGGAAGCTCTCAATCCCTGCCAGGTGGCTTTTTTCAAAGCGACGGAGCTGCTGGCCGAGGCCCAAACCGCCCACTTCCTGCTCGAGCAGATGCAGGATCGTCTGGCGATCGAGCGCCGTCATATCACCATGCTATCGAGAAAGTCTGCGACTGAGCGGCTTGCCGATTTTGTTCATCTCGTGGCTGATTGTCTGGGTCAGGAGGAAGGTGAATTGGACCTGCCTCTAACGCGGCAACAAATTGCCGACTTCACGGGCCTGACGATCGAAACAGTGAGCCGCACCTTTGCTCAGTGGGAGCGGGACGAAACACTCACCAAGGTTCAAGGTCATCTCTATAAGATGAGCCCCGCCCTCGCTGCTTAGTGAGGGCTCGCCTGCGCCTGTGGTTGCGGCTCGGGCCGTAGCACCAGCCAAACACCCACACCGCACAACAAAAGCGCAACGCCGATCGTGACCCACAGCGGTGCGCCGAGCCACGCCATGACCGCAACCGTGACGGTCATGCCGACGCAGGCTGCGATCTTACCCTCGCGCCGGATGGCCCCGCGCTCAAACCAGTCCCGCAGCGGTTGGCCAAAGCGTGGATGCGTCATCAGACGCGTGGCCAAAGGATCCTCGCCCTTCCACAAAAAGAAAACCGCTAGGATCCAAGGGCCCGTCGTCGGCAGCAGGGGGATCACGGCGCCCACAGCGCCGATGACAAAGCAGAGATAACCAAGGCCGCGAAAAATCTGCCGCTTCATCTTACCCAATCGCCTCCTTGTTCGACGCGAGGCTAGCAAGAACGGGTTGATGGGTCACGAACACGACGCGGCGATCGCGCAAATGATCGAGGCAACGGGCAAGCACGCGCGCAGCCTGATCATCGCGCAGATGCTCGCCTGGCTCGTCCAAGAGCACATAGGGTTTGTCGCTCAAAAGCGCTCTCGCCAGCTCAAGCCTGCGCGCCTCGCCTAGCGACCAGGTCTCCTGGCGGATCGGGGCGTCGAGACCGCCTGCCTGGCGGACCCGCTCATCGAGCTCCGCGACGGCGAGCGCTTGCCACAGCGCGTCTTCGCCATCGTTGGAGAAGAGGTTCTCGCGCACCGTGCCCCGCATCACCACCGCGTCATGCAGCGATAGATGTGTCAGCGCCCGGGCCGTCGCGTCGTCGCCGAAGGGGTGCTCGCCCGATCCGTTCCAGGGCAGCCATCCCGCAAGGCGCTTAAGCGCGGTGGTTTTCCCGCACCCAGAGGGCCCCAAGATCGCGGTCGGCCGACCTGGCCTCAGAACGAGCCGCAG
>JBCDLG010000120.1:0-8432 GCA_038745625.1 Pseudomonadota bacterium
GCTCGACGGTTTTGTAGACAATGGCCGCTGAAAACCAGGTCAGTGCCAGGAGTGCTGTGCTCGCCGCGGCGGTCATCAGCCCGCGTTCTCCGCGCATGACGAAATCGACATTGACCAGAATGAACTGCGAGGCGCCGATGATAACGGCTGCTTTGAGGGCTCCGCCCGTGACGCGCGCAGCTTGCGACAGGAGGATCGCGCCGAGGAGACCGTAAATCGTGATACCGATCATCGGGTTGATCATCAGCTCACGGCCCTGGTCTGCTGCTGCCACGTCGCGGAAGAAGAGAAAAACACCGGCGACATTGGTCACCGCGAAGGTGACGAAGGTCGCCAGGATCGCGGCCCAACCTATGCGCACCTGTTCCCTCCCGCGATCATCCATCGACGCTCGTAAGGGCGCCGCGGAGGCTGTTGGGATTGGTGCCATCAATCCGCACAGGAATGATGTTCCCAAGCAATGCGCTCGGCGCATCGGCGAAGACCGACTGCAGATAGGGGCTGCGGCCGACAAGTTGACCGGTTTCGCGTCCCTTTTTCTCAAAGAGCACAGGGATTGTCCGGCCGACCTGCTGTGCATCGAAGGCGTACCGCTGTTCATTAAGGAGAGCTTGAAGCCGCTGGAGGCGTTCGGATTTGACGTCCTCAGCGACCTGTTTGGCCATGGTCGCGCCGGGCGTTCCAGGACGGCGGGAGTATTTGAAGCTGAAGCAGCTGGCGTAGCGTACCTCGCGGACAAGGCTCATCGTGTCTTCAAACGCCTGATCGTCTTCACCCGGAAAGCCGACGATCATATCGCCGGAAATGGCGATATCGGGCCGGGCTGCGCGAACCTCTTCGATCTGACGGATATAGCTTTCGGCCGTGTGCCCACGGTTCATCGCTTTGAGGATCTTGTCGCTGCCTGCCTGCACGGGAAGGTGCAAATAGGGCATGAGCTTGGGCTCTTCGCCGAAGGCTTCGATCAGGCCGCGATCCATATCGCGGGGGTGAGAGGTGGTGAAGCGGATCCGGTCGAGCCCATCGATCTTCGCCAAGTGACGGCAAAGCTCACCAAGACCCCAGGCCTCATCGGCTGTGCCCGACGGCGCCGCGCCGTGCCAAGCGTTGACGTTCTGCCCCAGGAGGGTCACCTCGCGCACGCCTTTGGCCACCAAAGCGCGGACCTCCGCGGTGATGGCATCGGCTGAGCGGCTGACCTCAGCACCGCGGGTGTACGGAACAACGCAGAAGGTGCAGAATTTATCGCAGCCCTCTTGGATGGTGACAAAGGCGGTGTAGCCGTCGATCTCGCGTGTCTCGGCCAGGCGATCGAACTTCTCTTCAACGTCAAAATCGGTGAACAGACGCTCCCCGGTTTGCCGCGCGGTTTTGGCGATGATCTCTGGCAGCTTGTGATAGCTTTGCGGCCCGATCACAAAGTCGACCTGCGGCGCGCGGGCGCGCATCTCGGCGCCTTCGGCCTGAGCGACGCAGCCAGCCACCGCGATGGTGCCGCCGCGCTCTTTCACGCCGCGCAAACGTCCGAGCTCCGAATAGACCTTCTCCGCCGCCTTCTCGCGGATGTGGCAGGTGTTGAGGATCACGAGGTCAGCCTCTTCGGGCGCCTCGGTGGTCTCATAACCGAGGGGCCGCAAAAGGCCGGTCATGCGTTCGCTGTCATAGACATTCATCTGACAGCCCCACGTTTTCACGTGGACGCGCTTTTTCTGGGTATCTGTTTGTGTCGTCACCAGCGGCGCTTAGCCCAAAGGGGTGAGCGCTGTCATGCCGATCCTGAGTCGTTCGCAACACGGTGAATTTTCTCTGACCCAATTGGAACGCTTTTGACGATTTCCTTAGTGATGGGGGAGTGCCGGCTGGCGGCGTTCCTGAAGCGAGGGGACCTCACAGACATGAACTTTGGAAAAACGATAAGCGGCGTTGGCGCGATATGCGCTGCCGCGGCACTTGCGGGCCAGCCAGCCCGCGCAGCGAACGTGACCGAGGTAGGATCAATCGACGGCACATTGGTCGACTTCGCATCCCTCACGGCGGACACGATTTCTGGTTCCAACCCAGTCTTCTTGGACCCTGATGCCTCCGTTTTCACGGATGCCGGGATCTCGTCGATCACGGCGTCGCAGCGGCCATCCGACAACAATGAACGCTACAATTCTGGCGGCACTTTCGGTGCTGGTCGCGCGCTTTTCGCTGATGACGACGGCAATCTGTTGGTGCTCGACGAGGGCGCAGTGTTTGATTTTGCGGCGCCAACATTCACAATCAACTTTGAATCGGACATTGAAGAGTTCAGCTTCCGGATCGCCGACACCTCGAACGGTTTTGCGACGCCGGAGGTCACGTTCTTGAAGGACGGTGAGACCCTGGCTTCGGTTCTGATCGATGGGGCCTACAACGCGCAGAACACCTTTGCCTTCGTCCTCGACATGGCGTTCGACGCGATCGAGATCAACGTCGACACTGTTGCAAGCTTTGACGGTGCGGGGATCTCGGAGCTTCGTGTCGGTGCCGCTGTCGATCCTAACCCGATCCCCGTGCCCGGCGCGTTGCCGCTGATGGCAGCAGGCCTTGCTGGCCTTTGGCGTGTCCGGAAAAACCGGACAGCCTGACACCCGTTCCCCCCCTCAAGGCGTCCGTCTACTCGTAGGCGGGCGTTGCACTGCGCCGGGCGGCGAGAAGGCCGACCAGCGTTGCTGCTGCCATCAGGCCGGCCGCGACGTAGAGTGCCTGCATGAAGGGGGTCTCGCCGGTGCCCTCATTGGCCATGACCACGGCAGCAAGGCCCCAGAAGACGGTGGCCAAGAACGCGAATGAGCGGGCAAAAAAGGCGAGGATGGCGGCGGGCAGCAGCCAAACGAGCAAAATCACCAGCGACTCGGTGATCAGCGAACCAAAGAAGGGGCCAAGACCCACGGTCTTAAGCGCGAGGCTGAAGCCCCCCGGAGAAGCCACGAGCAGCCAGCCCGCAAGCGCAAAGAGCGGCATGATCGCGAGCCGGTCGCCGATGCTGAGATCCTCAATACGGCGGCTGAAGGCCGCGGCGAGGAAGGTGAACAAGAGGATGACCTCAAGCACTGCAAAGCTCAGGGGCCCTGGACCGAGGAGCGGCTGGTGGATCGCCCATACCGTGTTGGCCGTGAAGGTGCCAAAGGCGAGCCACCCCACTGTTGCGACCTCTGCCTCCCGTCGCCGCGGGGAGATGAGCTGCCAAAGCGCGAAGAACAGACAGCCGATGTAAAGCAGCCCCCAAATCGAAAAGGCATAGCCGGCCGGGACGAGCGGCGACTCATACGCCGATGCTCGCGATCCGATGGTTTCGCTCCAGCCCAAAACCTCCGGCACGAAGGCCGCGCCAACCTGGGAGACGGCCGTGAACAGGACCAGCAACGCGCGGATAATGTGCATGAAAGGGCCGCCCTCAGTCTTAGGTTGATCATAGAGACCGGGGCGGCGATGGGCCAGGGCCGATCATGTCTCAGCTGGCCAAAGCCCTGCGCGCTTCCTCTTCGAGCCCTGCCATGGCGCGGCGATAGGGGGCGGGCCCTGCACTGATCCGCGCAACACCCAGCCCAGCGAGGCGCGATCGGTTCACCTCATCGCCCATGGCCATCACGTTCACCGGCAGCGCCAATGTTTCGCAGAGATCAGCGATCAGATCGTGATCGCTCAGCCCAGGGACAAAAGCGCCGCTCGCGCCGGCTTCCGTATAGGCGGCCAGGCGCTCCTTCGCTTCGCCGACGAGGCCCGGGTGACGATCCTGGTCGGGTTCTTTCAGGAAGACATCGGTGCGGGCGTTGATGAAGAGATCGAGATCCTGCCCCTGGCTGGCCGCACGCACGGTGCTGATCCGCTCGACCTGTTCATCGATCGGACGCAGTGCGCCCGTGGCGATCACTTGATCTTCGAAATTGATCCCGACCACACCGGTGGCGATAAGCTGCTCGATATTCGCGACGAGACCATCGACACCCTCCGCAAAGCCCGTCTCGAAATCGGCGGAGACCGGCAGGTCGGTTGCCTGGGTGATCTCGGCCAAAACGCTGAGAAGTGTGCTCAGCGGAATGTCCTCGCCGTCGGTGAAGCCGCGTGCCATGGCGACGCTGGCGCTGCCCGTCGCGAGCGCCTTGGCGCCAGCATTCGTCACCGCTTGCGCTGACCCTGCATCCCAGATGTTGGTCAGGACGAGCGGGTCGCCAGGGACGTGAAAGGCCTTAAAGGCGGTGGCCTTTTCTGGTTGATCCGTGCTGCTCATAACATGCGTCTCCAATGGGCTTGCGCGAGCCATGGACCACAGGCTGGGTAAGGTTGGCGCCGCAAATCGGGCAGGGATTAAGGCGCGATACTGTCCTCAAGCGCGAGGCGATAGCCGCCGCTCTCGGTCACCAAAAGCTCCGCCTGGCCCGGATTGGGCTCAATCTTCTGCCTCAGGCGGTAGACATGGGTTTCAAGCGTGTGGGTCGTCACTCCCGAATTGTAGCCCCACACCTCATCGAGGAGCACGTCGCGGCTCACGGCCTGGCCGCCCGCGCGGTAGAGATATTTGAGGATCGACGCCTCTTTCTCCGTCAGTTTGATCTTCTTGTCGTCGCCGGTGATCAGCATTTTGACCGCTGGTTTGAAGTCGTAGGGGCCGATCTTGAAGATCGCGTCCTCGGACTGCTCATGGCTGCGCAAGTGGGCACGCATCCGCGCCAGCAGGACAGCAAACTTGAACGGCTTGGTGACGTAGTCGTTCGCGCCAGCATCAAGGCCGTTGATGACGTCGTCGTCGCTGTCGGATCCTGTCAGCATGATGATCGGCGACTTAAACCCGTTCTCCCGGAGCTTCCGGCAGGTGTCGCGACCGTCCATGTCCGGCAGGCCGATATCGAGCAGCACGATGTCGATGTGGGCTTGGGTGACGAGCAGCTCGAGCCCCTCCGAGCCGGTCCGCGCGGTGGAGAGTTGGAACTCGCTGTGATCACCGAATTGCTCTGACAGCGCGCCGACGAGGAGGTCATCGTCCTCAATCAGCAAAACCTTGGCTTTTCTTGTCATTCTTGGTGTGCGCCCATCATTACCTGCCTCCGTCTGTTCATCCGTCTTCCGACCGATTTGGCGCGCCTTCCAAGCGCCCCGCCGATCGGCGAGCCCTAGCCTCCCACAGCTTTAGCCTTGCAGTCTGTCAAAGTTCGCCCTGCCCCGGCAACGGAAAAAACACCCCATGCCATCGTGTGACGGCGCGTCTGTCAACGGCCAAGCCCGCCGTCATCTGTCGTCGATAGTGCCTAGGCGCGCTGGCCGAAGATTCCGCTGCCGACCCGCACGTCGGTGGAGCCGAGGGAGACAGCGGCCTCATAGTCGGCGGACATGCCCATGCTGAGCCGCTTGAGACCGTGTGCGGAAGCGATTTTGGCAAGAAGCGCAAAATGCGGGGCCGGAGGTTCATGGGCGGGCGGGATCGCCATTAGCCCGATCACGTCGAGGCGATGCACCTCGCAGCATGCGGCGATGAAGTCCGCGGCGTCCCGGGGAGCGATCCCGGCCTTTTGCGGCTCCTCGCCGGTGTTGATTTGGATATAGACGGGCAGCTGGCGGCTCTGGGCCTGCATCTCTTTGGCGAGGGCACCCGCGATCTTGGGCCGGTCGACGGTTTCGATCACGTCGAACAGGGCGACGGCCTCTTTCGCTTTGTTGGACTGAAGAGGCCCGATCAGGCGGAGCTCGAGATCGGGAAAAGCCGCGCGGAGCTCGGGCCATTTGGCCTGGCTCTCTTGCACCCGGTTCTCGCCAAAGACCCGGTGGCCCGCTTCGAGAAGCGGGCGGATCGCCTCCGCACCAAAAGTCTTCGACACTGCGGTGAGGTTGATCTCCGAGGGCGCCCGGCCAGCCTCGTTGGCGGCGGCGGTGATCCGGTCGCGCACGGCGTGAAGGTTGCTGATCCTATCCGTCAGGTCCATGGCGTGGGGGTGGCAGAGTTTCGTCAACGTGTCATCGCCCTCTCGCGTGCTGCATGGTCGCTGCGTCGCGCAGCGCCGCGCGTCAGCTCTTTGCCCTTCGCTCTGGCGCTCTTCACCGATCCTGTGCGCATGCCTGCGATTGAGCGGTTGGTGACCGAGCTGCCGCGGACCATCCCGCCGCTCGCGGTTATCTTCCGCCATGACGCGCTCCCTGACGCGGAGCGGTTCGCGCTGGCGGACGAGGTGCGGCGCGAGGTGCAGGTGCGGGGGCATCTTTTTGTGATGGCGCGGAGGGGCCTTCCCGGCGCTGATGGCACCCACGCTTGGCCCGATAGTTCTGGGATCAAAACAGCACCTGCGCACAGTCTGGCGGAAGCACGGCGCGCGGTGCAGCGGGGCGCCGATGCGCTTTTCGTCTCGCCCGTCATGCCGACCGCAAGCCATCCAGGCGCACCCGCGTTGGGGCCGGTGAGGGCCGCGCGCCTGGCGGCGGCGGCGCAGCGGCCGAGCTTGGCGCTGGGCGGCATTGATGAGCGCACTTCGCGGGCGCTGCATGGAAGCGTGTTTCAAGGGTTTGGCGCGATTGGCGCCTTTCTGGAGAGACCTTAGAAGCGGATCGACGACTCGATCATCACCGAAGCGGTGTCTTTGTCGCCGCCCAGCGCCCCGGGCTTATTGCTCTCAACGAACTGCGCTGCGGCCCCGAGCGTGATGCCGTGACCCAGCACATAGGCAACGCCCGCCTGGGCGGTCTGGGTCCGGCGGTCGAGCGCATAAGGCACTGCGATCCCGTTGGTGGGGCCGACAAGCAGCGAGGCGTCGCGCTCGGCGTCGGCTTCGCCATAACCCAGCATCATCCGCCAATCGCCCGCCTGGTAAGTGATGCCTGCGTCAAAGGCGAGGTAATCGCTTTCACCCAACGCGCCTTCGTCGAGGCCCGCATTGGTCGTCTTCACCGAGCCGCCGATTGTCAGGTCGCCATAAGCGAGGTTCAGACCGAGGGCGAGCGCCTCGTAATCCTCAACAAAGTCGTCGTTCAGCGAGCCGGTCTCGTCCTGGTCTGCCCGCACAAAGGAGGCGCCGATCCCCAGCAGCAACCGGTCACCGCCCATCGAGAAGCCGTTCTGGTAGTAGAGCGCTGCTTCCGACACATCGCGCCAGCGCTGATCGCGCACCAGCACCTGGCCATCTTGTCCGACGATCAGCTCATTGTTCTGCCCCGGCACGATATTGCCAAGCGGTGAGCACTCATCAACGCCGCAGCTTTCAAGCTCCGGGGCGTAGGAGACTCCCATCTGCACATTGCCAATCACCCCGCCGAACAGGCCTGCGGGAGGCATATAGGTGATCTTGGCGGCGTTGCCGGAAAAGTCATTCACCGTGTGGACGTCATTGAAGCCCGACGGATCAGCGCGCCAATCGTTCACGCCAAGAGCGCGGAAAATGGTCGGGGACGTAACCGCCAGCTTCTCTGCCACACCGGCATCAGAGCCCACCGAGACGCTACCAAAGCCGCCCTTGGCGAAGACATAGGCGCGATCAACAAAGACATCGGTGCTTTGCGGTCCGACGCCGCGTTGGCCGCCAAAGGTGAAGGAGGAGTAGCGCCCGCCAACGGCCCGCCGATCCGCGCGGTTGCCATCGACCCGGACGCCGCCGCCTGCACCAAGCTCCAAACCGCGCACAGCATGGCTTGTCGCTGTCACATCGACCCGGGCGTCGAAATCCGTTGCGGAGACGTCGCCGTCGCTCAGGCCGCTGGTGAAGACTGCGTCGCCATCAACGGTGATCGGAGAGTCCTGCGCATGGCCTAGGGGCGCCGCGATCAGCATCGCAGCGGCCCCAATGAGCCCCAGCAGTGACGTCCCTCGAACCATACACTTACCTTTGCCCCTCTATCTAAGGGACGACGGGACGGGATGTGAGTGAACAACTTATCACCAAAATGCTTTTCCCGTCCGGTGCGTCTTCCATGCACCATATTCGAACAGGGGGTTTGACTGGAGGACCCGTGGTGATAATTGCAGCGCGACTTCGAAAGGTTATGATGTTTCATCCCGATACCAGCCGTTTGGTGAAAATTCTGGGCATTGCGGCCCTGGCCGCTGCTCTCGCTGCGTGTGCCAACACCGGCTCAACAACCACGGCGTCTGTCCCTGAGCAGCAATATGGTCAGGTTAACAAATATCTCTGGACGGCTTCGCTGGAGACGATGGATTTCATGCCGCTCGATTCGGTGGATCCCCAGGCGGGCGTGATCCTCACCGATTGGTTTGCCAGCACCGAGGTGCCCAATGAGCGATTTCGGACCAATGTGCTGATCCTCGGCAACACGCTGCGCGCCGATGCTTTGCGTGTGCGGGTGTTCAAGCAGGTGCAAAGCCCGAGCGGCTCTTGGGTCGACGCGCCGATCAACCCCAACACGGAGCGTGAGGTGGAGAATGCCATCCTCACCCGGGCCCGCGAGATCCGCCTCAACTCGCTGAGCTA
>JBCDLG010000121.1:0-8385 GCA_038745625.1 Pseudomonadota bacterium
CACTGACGCCTGCATCGCATGCAAGTATACCGATTGCGTCGAAGTGTGCCCGGTCGATTGCTTTTACGAGGGTGAGAATTTCCTTGTGATCAAGCCAGATGAGTGCATCGATTGTGGCGTCTGCGAACCGGAATGCCCGGTTGATGCCATCGTGCCCGATACCGACGATCCCGACGGCAAATGGCTTGAGATCAACACCAAGTATGCCGAGGTCTGGCCCAACATCACAACGCAGAAAGATCCTCTTCCTGAGGCGGACGCGTTGGCCGATGTCGAGAACAAGCTCGAGACACATTTCAGCACAAACGCAGGCCCCGGCGATTAACTTTTTGCATGTGCTAACGTCTCATCGCGAGACGCGCTCTGGTCATCGTTAGAATTTTTTGCTATTATATGACGATGGCGTGCAGGCAGTTCCGATACCACTGGCCAGACGGGTGTTTGGCCAGATCAAAGCTTGCATATTGGTATGAGGGTAGAGTCGACACCCCTGACCTTCGAAGGTCAAGCGTGACCAAGGATTTCAAGGAATTCATGGCCGTTTCTTGGGCCGAAACATTATCTTCGATAGGAAACGTGTTGGCATTTCGCGATCAAAACATCTGCGCATTTGGTGCTTCCGTGGCCCGGCGCGCGCAGCTGTCCTGATCACGCGGCTGAATTTAAGAGAAGGCAAACGTGGCAAGTTCAAAGACTGCGAACGCTCTGAAAGCGATCAAACTCACTCCTGCAGCTCCCAAGGCGAAAAAGGCCGAGGGTGAAGCGGAGAAACCCAAAATTGCACCAGCTCCCCTGCGTCCGGCGCTCAAAGTGGCCAAGCGCGCGGAGGCGAACCGTGATAAGAATCAGAAGTTTAAGGTTCAAACCAACATCATCTACCCGGCGCATGGCGTCGGCTTCATCACCGAGCTTGAGAAGCAGGAGATTGCTGGTCTTGAGATCGAGCTTTTTGTGATCGACTTCGAACACGAAAAAATGAAGCTCCGCGTTCCTGTCGCGAAGGCCGCGGCCGCTGGCATGCGCAACCTCGCCACCGGCAAGCAGATCGATGAGATGATGAAGCTCATCCAAGGCAAGCCGCGGATCAAGCGCACCATGTGGTCACGCCGTGCGCAGGAGTATGAGGCGAAGATCAACTCCGGCGATTTGCAGGCTGTTTGCGAAGTTGTGCGCGACCTCTTCCGTCCCGCTGACCAGCCAGAGCAAAGCTACTCAGAACGCCAACTGTTTGAGCAAGCGCGCGAGCGTTTCGGCCGTGAGGTGGCTGCCGTCCGGAAAAAGTCTTTGGACGATGCAATCGCCGAGATCATGTCGAACCTCGACAAGCGGGCAAAAGCGGAAAGCTAAGTCTGACAGACTTTTGATGTCAGAAGCTCCCGGCCTTTGGTAACGCCAAGGCCGGGAGTTTTTTATGGTTTTGCTTGGATTGACTTTGGCTATCGCCGCAATGGCAGCGACTGATTTGCGTGAGGACGATTGCGTCGTCGGCACGCATAGAGCCTTTGCGGGCGATTGGTCCGTGGGCATGATCGAGCGGGTCACGCCGGAAGGCGCCGCATTCGAATCCACCCGATGGATCGAAACCAATCGCTGGATTGATCCTTATACCCTCGTCATCGAGCAGCGCGATGCGTTCGATCAGCTGCCTAGGCTTGTCATTACCGAGACGATCACCGCCATGGGCTTTGATCTGATCGTCGAGCGAAACGGTGATCGTAACGCGTTCCCCCTTCCCCTCGAAACGTCTTGTACCTTCGATGAAGAGACTGGCCTTTATCGCTTCAACATGGGGTTCGCGCAGGTCGTCGGTGGGGTGCCCTACGACTATTTGATCCAAATCGAGATTGATGACGACCACTACGCGCTCGTGCGTCTAAGGCGCCCGCAAGGGAGCAGCGGAGAACGTCGTATGACGAGCACCCAGTTCGCCCATCGCCCCTGAGGGTTTGCGAACACCGTTCACCGACAATTGAAAAGCTTGCGCGATCTCGGCACACCATCGCGATGGAGATTTTCACCCTCACGCCGCCGATCGCGGCGCTGGCGTTCGCGTTTGCGACTCGGAATGTCGTTTTGTCGTTGATGCTCGGCCTTGCGCTGAGCGAGACGTTGATCCTGCGGGGCAATGTGCTCCTCGCCTTTCCTGCGAGCCTTGATCGCTTGATCGCCGTTCTCTCATCGCCGGGCAACGCGGCGATCATTCTCTTCTGCCTATTGGTCGGTGCGTTGATCGCGTTGATGCGGGAATCGGGCGGTATTGCGGCGACGGTGGAGCGGCTGATTTCGAGCGGTGCTGCCTCAACGCCGCGGCGCGCATCCTTGGCCACGGCTATTGCTGGCCTCGTTCTCTTCATTGAGACGAATATCAGTCTCCTGACATCCGGGATTTTGGGGCGCCCGTTGTTTGATCGGCTGGAACTGAGCCGCGAGCGGCTTGCCTATATTATCGATGCTACCTGTTCACCGATCAGTGTTCTGATCTTGATCAATGGCTGGGGGGCCTACGCTTTGGCGTTGGTGAGCCCGCATGTCGGTGACGAGGCTGTCCGCGTGGTCGCGGGGTCCGTTCCCCTCAATTTCTATGCCCTCGGGACACTCGTCCTTCTTTTCTTCACCGCTTGGACCGGCCGGGTCTTCGGTCCAATGGCGACGGTTGCGAGCCACGGGCAGATCAGCGACGCCGATATCAGACCGACAAAGATGACCTACATGCTCGTTCCCACGGCCATTTTGGTGTTCGGCACCGTCGGTTTTATGGCGTGGACCGGCGGCGGTGACATCTTCGAAGGTTCTGGCGCGAAGTCAGTGCTTCTGGCCGTCAGCTTAGCTGTCATCGTGCTCCTCCTGATGCTGATGGCTGACCGCTCTTTGGCGGACGGCAAAGCCACCGACGTCGCTTTTTCCGGCGTCGCGGATCTGCTGCCAGCGACCACCGTCATCTTCCTCGCCATGGCTTTGGGCGCGAGCCTTCAGGAGCTCGGGACAGGCGTGTTCATCGCTGGGCTCGCAGAAGTCGTCCCCGGCGCCTTCGCCTTCCCGGCCCTGATTTTCCTCGCGGCATCGGCGACGTCGTTCGCGGTGGGGACGAGTTGGGGGACCTACGGGATCTTGATCCCTGTTGCGATGCCGCTTGCACTGGGTGCGGACATTCCGCCGAGCCTGATGCTGGCGGCGGTCCTTGGCGGCGGCGTGTTTGGTGACCACGCCTCGCCCATTTCTGACACAACGCTGATCGCATCCCTGTCAGCAGGATGCGATCATATCGATCACGTGCGGACGCAGCTGCCCTACGCCTTGGCGGCGGCTGGCGCTGCGAGCCTGCTCTACCTGGTCGCAGGCGTTGTCACGGTCGGCGTCTAGCTAGAGTGATCCCGTGCTGATCACCGTGCCGCCATCAATCGTGATGTGCTGACCGTTCATCCAGGCCGCTGCATCGGACGCGAGGAAAACGGCGGCGCCAGCGATATCATCGGGCATGCCGAAGCGGCGAAGCGGGATCTGGCCGGTGACATGCGCCTCGACTTTTGGGTCCTTCCAAAGCGCCTCGGCGAAATAGGTCTTCACCACGCCTGGTGCGATACAATTGATACGGATGTTTTGCGGCCCATACTCCACGGCGAGGTTCCGTGCGACCTGGAGGTCTGCCGCTTTCGACACGCCATACATCCCAATGCCTGGGCTGCCCAAGAAAGCGGAGATCGACGAGATGATGACGATTGCACCGCCGCCGCGTTCGGTCATGCTGGGCGCCACAAGATGGCTCAGCTTGTGGTTCGACTTGATATTGCAGTTGAAAATCTTGTCGATCTGTTCGTCGGTGATGTCTTTGGACGGACCAAAATAGGGGTTTACCGCTGCGTTGCAGACCAGGATGTCCGTCTTGCCGATCGTTTCTTCGCTTTGGGCAACAAGATTTTCAAGTTGTTCTGTGTGCGATATATTGCAGGCTATCGCGTGCGCGGCCTCGCGGCCCTCGGTTTCGTTGATCCCAGCGGCAACGTTTTGACAGGCTTCAAGATCGCGGCTTGAGACGATGACATTGGCGCCATGCTGCGCGAACCGCTGGGCAATCGCTTCGCCGATACCGCGGCTCGCGCCCGTAACAATGGCGTTCTTGCCGGAAAGATCGAAAAGGGTGTTGCTGAGATCAGCCATGCATGCGCTCCTCTAGATGTTGGAGCGCACCGTCCTACTTGGCGCCGGCTTCTTCAAGCTCTGGCGCAGGGTCCGTTGGTGTCGCAGTTTCAGCGGCAGCATCGGAGGCCTCGCCGTCTTCACCGGTTCTCCGGCGACGACGCCGGCGGCGCGGCCGCGGCTCTTCCTGATTCTCTTCGCTGGCTGCGCTTGGCGAGGCGTCGCTGGCCTCTGCGCCGTCTGTTGGAGCGTCGCTCGATGCCTCGACCGTCGCGCTTGCCTCGTCCGTTTTGCCTTCGTTGCTGGTCTCGGAAGCCGCCTGAGCCTCTTGCGCAGCTGGTTGGGCGTCGTCGTTGTTTTCTTTGCGCTGCTCGGCCGTCTTTTCGGGCTGCATCGACTTCATCAGCCGGTAGTAGTGCTCGGCGTGCTGCATCAGGCTTTCGGCCCGGATGCGATCGCCCGACGACGCGGCATCACGCGCAAGAGCTTGGTATTTATCATAAATCTGGGTCGCGGTACCGCGGATTTTGACCTCAGGTCCCTGGCTATCCATGGACCGGTTGGGGTTGTTGTTTCCCCCTTGGCGGCGGCGATTGTTGTTGCGCCCGCGTTTTGAGTATTGCGCCATGAGCGTTCAAATATTCCTGTGTGTTGTTGCCCCCTTGGCCGCGGCCACACCGCTTCCAGGGATAAGGCTCTCCTAGCCGTGACAAGACGCTGCCCGCCTAAACAGGCAGCAGGAGGGACCATGCATGAAAGGCGCTTTGAATTCGTTGAAGCAGCCATTCGTGGTCAAAAGACAACGCCGAAGCGGTGCTGGGTATGACCATAGTCCCGAACTGCTCAAACTAGCTAGCGGTTGTTGCGACGCGTTCCAACCCCCCTTTTGATCATGCTTTTCGCTGAAATCTTAACAGGGTGAAGGCGTCTGTGCCTGACGACCAGGGCGCCAGACGCAGCGCTTTGTCTGTTGCGTAGGTTTCAAGCCGTTCTCGGAAGGCGCCAGGGGGCAAGCCGCCGAGCGGATCAGCAAGCTCGAAATCGGGCTGATCGGCGAGAAAGTCCCCGGCGCGGTCCTCATTCTCTGCCTCGAAATAGGAGCAGGTCACGTAGTGAAGAACACCGCCGGGTTTCACATAGCCCGCAGCTTCCCGCAGGATGGCGTCCTGTTCCTCCTGCCGCGCCGAGAGATGCGCTGGAGTCAGGCGCCATTTGGTATCGGGATGGCGGCGCCAGGTCCCAGAGCCACTGCACGGCGCATCAACAAAAACGAGGTCCATGCGCCCACGGAGCGCCTCTAGACGATGGGCTTCGTTGGCACCGATCACTTGAACATTCCGTGCACCCGCTCGGCGGAGGCGTTCGTGGATGGGCGCTAGACGTTCCGGGATCGCATCATAGGCATGGATCTGCCCTGTATTCCCCATGCTCGCGGCGAGAGCGAGCGTTTTGCCGCCCGAACCAGCACAAAGATCCAGCACCTGAGCACCATCAAGCGCACCGGCGGAAAGCACGGTCAGCTGGCTGCCCTCATCCTGGACCTCGACCCAGCCTTTGCCAAAAGCGGGGATCACCGTGACGCCAGGCCCCTTCTCCGCCGCAGGCGGCGGGGCAATGCGCAGGCCGACGTCGGACAAAGGCGATGGTTCCGCACCGAGGCTCTGCAAGGCTTTGAGCGCCTTTTCCGGCGACGCTTTGAGCGTGTTCACCCGAAGGTCGACGGGCGCCCGTTCCAGCATCGCAGCGATGTCTTGCGGCTCCAGCTGCGGCGCCAGCGTGTCGCAAAAGGCGGGGATATCGGGCTCGCTCAAGGGCTCCACACCCAATTCCTCCGTGGTCAGCCAACCCGGCCCATGATCGCCAGCGAAGGCGGCCTCAACGCGCGCGTCTTCCCAGCCCCAGACATCACGCAAAGTGAGGTAGACGGCGCATCGCACGCTGCTTTGGCCATCGAACGACCGCCAGCGCCGCAGCACATCAAGGCAGAGACCGCGCACAAATGCGCGGTCCTTGGACCCGGCAAAACGTGCGTTTCGGCCCCAATCACTGATCAAGATCCCGAGCGGCAGCGACCGATTTCGGAAGCCTGACAGCACCTCGACGGCAGCACCGACCCGGCCCGGGTCACGCATGATGGGTCTCACTTTCTTTGACACGCCGCCACTGGCCGGGCGCAAGGCCGTTTAGCGACCAAGGCCCGACCTGCCAACGCACCAGCCGCAATGTTGGGAGCCCCACATGGGCCGTCATCCGCCGGACCTGACGATTGCGGCCTTCGGTTATCGTCAGACGTAACCAGCTATCGGGTATATTTTTCCGCTCACGGATGGGCGGGTTACGGGGCCACAAAGAGGGCGGTTCGATTGGCTCAGCCTCAGCCCTTTTTGTCCAGCCGTCTTTGAGTTCCACCCCTGACCGCAAAGCCGAAAGTTGCTGCTGCGTCGGCGCGCCCTCGACCTGCACGAGATAGGTCTTGGGCATCTTGCGCTTGGGATCGGTGATCCGCGCTTGCAGCTTGCCGTCATCCGTCAGCAGCAAAAGGCCCTCTGAATCCCGGTCGAGCCGTCCCGCCGCATAAACGCCCGGCACATCGAGGTAATCTGAAAGCCCAGGCCATCCGCCTTCGGAGGTGAATTGGCTCAAGACATTCATGGGTTTGTTGAAGGCGATCAGCATGCCTCGCCTCTCTTCTAAGAAGTGCTACCGCGGGCTTGGGTAGTTTGGTGCCTCGCGGGTGATGGACACATCGTGCACGTGGCTTTCGCGGAGGCCAGCATTGGTGATCCGTACAAAGCGGGCTTTTTTCTGCATGTCTTCGATCGTCCCCGCGCCGACATAGCCCATGGAAGCGCGGATGCCGCCAGTGAGCTGGTGAAGGATCGCAGCGATCGGCCCCTTAAACGGGACGCGCCCTTCGATCCCCTCGGGCACGAGTTTCATGGTTTCACTGACATCGGCCTGGAAGTAGCGGTCGGCTGAACCCCGCGCCATCGCGGTGATCGATCCCATCCCGCGATAAGACTTATACGAACGGCCTTGGAACAAGAAGACTTCGCCGGGCGCCTCTTCGCTGCCGGCGAGAAGACTGCCGACCATGCAAGCCGAAGCGCCCGCGGCGAGGGCTTTGGCCATATCGCCGGAATATTTCAGGCCACCATCGGCGATGATCGGCGTGTTCGTGTCGCTGGCTGCACGTGCTGCGTCGTCGACCGCGGTGAGCTGCGGCACACCGACACCGGCAACGATCCGTGTGGTGCAGATCGAGCCAGGTCCAATCCCTACTTTGACAGCATCCGCACCGGCATCGATCAGTGCACGTGTTGCATCATAGGTCGCGACATTGCCCGCGATCACTTGCGCTTCGGGATAGGCCTTTTTCACCCGACGGACCTGTTCGCCGACCGATGCTGAATGACCGTGGGCCGTGTCGATGACGACGACATCGACGCCAGCGTCGATCAAGGCAGAGGCACGCTCAAAGCCCGCGTCGCCAACCGTCGTTGCGCCCGCGACCCGAAGGCGTCCCTCGGTATCTTTCACCGCATCGGGATGGCGCTCTGCATTCTCCATATCCTTGACGGTGATAAGGCCAACGCAGCGATGGTCGTCGTCCACCACGATGATCCGCTCAATCCGACGCTCATGGATCAGGCCACGGACGAGTTCCGTGTCCGCACCCTCTTTGACCGTCGCAAGGTCTTCGGAGGTCATGAGGTCCGCCACCTTCTGCGACGGATCCTTCGCAAAGCGCATGTCGCGGTTGGTCAGAACGCCGACAAGCTTGCCGATGCCTGCTTCATCGCGCCCTTCGACCACGGGGAAGCCTGAGATTTTCCGCTCCGCCATGATGGCGCGCGCCTGGCCGAGTGTGTCCTCCGGTGTCAGCGTCAGCGGGTTCACCACCATGCCGCTTTCGTAGCGCTTCACCTGGCGGACCTGCTCGGCCTGCTCTTCGATTGAGAGGTTGCGATGGAGGACCCCGATCCCGCCAAGCTGCGCCATGGCGATGGCCATCGGCGCCTCGGTCACCGTGTCCATCGCTGCGGACAGCACCGGGATATTGAGTGCAATGGAGGATGTGAGGCGGGTTTTGACGATCGCATCGGCGGGCACGACTTCCGAGGGGCCAGGCTCGAGAAGGACGTCGTCAAAGGTCAGGGCGTCGCGAATTTCCATGGGGGCGTCTAGCAGCGACTCGCCGCGATGCAAATGGCTCTTTGGTGAGCCTTTCGTGACAGCACCGCGGCGACG
>JBCDLG010000122.1:0-8287 GCA_038745625.1 Pseudomonadota bacterium
CGTATAACCTTTGAAATCATCTCCTTAGCGGATGATTCATCGAGGCTTCTTAACCTGATAGGGCATGGGAAGGGCATCGATGCTGGTACCAATTCGCATTGACCGGGGACGTGAGCCTCTGCGCTGCCTGCTGGGCGCGCTCGCGGCGATGCTTGGCCTCAGTCCGGGTGTCGCAGCAGCGACCGAGCCCGCCGATACGGTGATTGCCATCGCTCGGTTCACCGTGTGGCCTGACGACATCGACTATGGCCTCAGCTTCCGCATGTGCCTGCGCCACGATGATCCGGCCATTGCGTCCTTCCTCGACCACCGCGGCACGATGATCCAAGGCCGCCCGATGTCGCTTCACAGCGTCAAGCCTTCGCGCTTCGGCGCTGAGCCCTGCCATGCCGCCTTTTTTTCATCCGGCCTCGCTGATCGCGCGATCATTCAAAAGATCGGTCGGCGGCCCGTTTTGACGGTTTCGGCGCAGCCCGGCTTTGCCAGGGCGGGCGGTGTGGTCGAGATCGCTGATCCTGATGCGGAAGACCGGTTGGTCGTGAGCGACGCGACCCTTGGCCGTCATCCGCTTCAGCTGCGCGCGCCCCTTCTGGAAGTGGCGGGGAGGGTGGCCGAATGAACCTACCCTTTATTGGCCGACTTCCCGTTCGCTGGAAGATCACAGGCGCCATCATGGCGACGACCGTCGTTGTGCTGATGGGCGCCTATACGGGGTTTGTCATCCTTGATACGACCACCTTCCGCCAAGAGTTGCTCCGTGACCGGAAAGGCTTCGCTGAAACGACGGCGAGCAATGTCGCCGCCGCTTTGAGCTTTGGCGATCAAGAGACCATCGATTCCAATCTCGCCAGACTCGCCAGCGTTTCCGATGTCCAGGCCGCCTATGTGATCGACGATCTCGGCTCCCTCCGCGGAACGTTCCGCAGCAATCTGGTGCCGCCAGACGAGGTCAGGGAGCCGGTGTCGTTGCCAGTGGGCCAGGAGGCGGGCGCACCGCTCCGCGGCGCCTTCGCCATCCAAACGCCGATCATCGTCGATGATGAAGTGATCGGTGCACTGCAGATGCGCATCTCGAGCGAGCGTCTCCAGCAGCGGATTGAGCATTACCGGCGGCTTGCTGGGATCGTTCTCCTCTTTGCCTTTGCCGTCGCCTGGATCCTTGCCCGCGTCGTTGCCTCGATGGTCACGACCCAGGTGGCGCGCCTCAACAACGCTGTCACCCATGTGCGTGAAGAGCGTGACTATGGGCTTCGCGTACCGGTCGTTGGCCGGGATGAGCTGGGGCGTCTGGCTGAGAACTTCAACGCGATGATCGGCGAGATCGCCCAGCGCGATGCGACCCTCGAAGAGACGGTTCAAGAGCGCACGGAGCAACTCTTCCTCACCACTGAAAAGGCGAAAGCCGCGAGCCGCGCGAAGTCGGAGTTCCTGGCCAATATGAGCCACGAAATCCGGACACCGATGAATGGTATGCTCGGCATGACCGAGCTTCTTCTGAAGACGGAGATGTCGGCGCGGCAACGCGACCTTGCCAATGTCATCATGTCGTCGGGCGCGAGCCTGGTGACCATCATCAACGACATCCTCGACTTCTCGAAGATCGAGGCGGGCAAGTTCCAGCTGATCGATGCGCCGTTCAACCTGCGCGAAGCGATCGAGGATGTGATGTGCATCGTCGCGAGTTCAGCAGAGGAAAAAGGCCTTGAGCTGATCGTCCGTTACGACCCTGCTCTGCCCGAAGGCTATATTGGTGACGGCGGCCGGATCCGCCAGGTGATCACGAACCTGGTGGGCAACGCGGTGAAGTTTACCGAAGGCGGCTCCATCCGTGTCGACGTCGAAGGCCACGCCCAAGGCGGTCACGCGAAGCTGCGCATCGGTGTCACGGATACCGGTATCGGGATTGCCAAAGATAAGCTTGAGCGGATCTTCGAGAAGTTCGAGCAAGGCGATGGCAGCTCGGTCAAGAAATATGAAGGGACGGGGCTTGGCCTCTCGATTTCCAAATCGATCATCGAGCTGGCTGGCGGTAACCTCCGTGCCAAGAGTACCGAAGGCGAGGGGTCGTGCTTCTTCTTTGACATCAGCCTGCCGATCGATGAGACGGCCGAGCAACTCAACATGCCCAAGGACACAATGCGCGGGCTGTCAGTGTTGGTCGTCGATGGCAAAGATCAGTCTCGCGACGTTCTTGAGGAGCTTGTCGGCTCCTGGGGTGCCGATGTGCAGACCACGTTCAGTGGCCAGAACGCTCTCCAGATCTTGAAGCGCAGCCCGCGTCCTGACGTCGTCATCGCCGACTATGACCTGCCCGATATGAAGGGCGATGACTTCATCGACGCGATGCGCGAGGATGAAGCCTCGAGCGATCGCCCGCTGGTGATGATGGCGTCGCCGGACGACCTTGGTGAGCCTGTCCGGGACGAAGGCATGACGGCGATGGTCTCGAAGCCGTACCGCATCGAGCCGCTCGTCCGCGCGGTCAGTGAGGCGATGGTCGCAGCGGGTACGGAGCAAGGCAAGGCGCTGGTTGAGGCGGGCCGGGTTGACGAAAACGGCAAAGTGCCGTCGCGCGAAGAGGAAGTCCCTGAAGAGGGCGATGGCACCGGCATCAGCATTCTGATCGCCGAGGACAACCGCGTGAACCAGCTCGTGATCACCAATATGATCTCGGGCCTCGGCTTTGATATCGAGATCGCAGAGAATGGCCGCGTGGCTGTCGAGAAGTTCGTTGAGAACAAGCCCGACCTCATCATCATGGATGTCTCCATGCCCGAAGTCGATGGTCTTGAAGCCACCCGCCTGATCCGCGAGTATGAGCGGCGGCATGAATTTGGCCGTGTGCCAATCATTGCTGCGACAGCTCATGCGATGGAAGAGGACCGTCGCCGTTGCCGCAAAGCGGGGATGGACGACTATATCGCCAAACCGCTGCGCCAAGATGCGATCCTCGCCAAGATCCGCCATTGGCTGCAGGACCAGATGGCAGCTTAGGCGCCTTTCACCGCCAACTCGGCGCTGCCGAACGGTCGACATCGGCGACGAGCGTCATGAGCTGTCACTGGCGTTCTTCTCTCACGCATCCTATCTCCCCCCAGGCCCTTGAGGAGCGTTGGTGGTGAGCAGTCGAGATTTAACGCAAGGGTCGATCCCTGGGCATTTGACGCGTCTTGGTGCGCCGATGGTGTTGGCCGTGGCGGCGCTGATATCGGTGGCCTTGGCGGATGCTTACTTCTTGGGACAGCTCGGCACTGATGAGCTGGCCGCGATCAGTTTCGCCTTTCCTGTTCTCTTGACCGTCAACAGCATCGGTATCGGCCTCTCGGCGGGCGCGGCATCTGTCGCCAGCCGCGCGATCGGGAAGGGTGACCGGTCCAACACCCGGCGCCTTGCCACCGACAGCTTGCTCCTCGCCGCTGGTTTTTTGACGGCCGTCTCAACGGTGGGATGGTTCTATTCCCGTGACCTGTTCATACTTCTCGGTGCGGAGGGAAGGGTTCTCGACCTCATCGTTGAGTACATGAAAGTGTGGTTCATCGGTGTTCCGCTCTTCATTGTGCCGATGGTGGCGATGGGCCTCATCCGCGCCAATGGCGACTCCCTCGCGCCGAGCCTCATCATGGTGCTCGCCTCGATTGTGAACATCGTCCTTGATCCGCTCTTCATCTATGGTTGGGGTCCGGTGCCTGAGTTAGGCGTGGCGGGCGCTGCATGGGCCACCTTTGGTTCGCGCGTGGTTTCCTTTGCTTTGGTTGTGCCGCTGCTTGTCTTCCGTGAGCGGCTGGTCACCTTCGAGATGCCGAGCGTCCCCGCGTTCGTCTCTTCGTCATCGCAAGTCCTCCGCGTGGGCATTCCCGCGGCGGGCAGCAACATGATCAACCCGCTATCGATCAGCATCGTGACGGCCTTCCTAGCCAGTTACGGCAACGAAGCGGTGGCTGCGTTCGGTGTGGCGAGCCGCGTGGAAACGCTGGCGACGATACCAATGCTGGCGCTCTCAAGCGCGATCGGCCCGGTTGCCGGTCAGAATTGGGGGCGGGGGTACAAGGACAGAACGATCGAGACCGTCACGTCGGCCTTCAAATTTGTGGTGGTGTGCGGCCTTCTTCTGGGGGCGCTCTTTTTCTTTATCGCGGAGCCAGCAACCGCTGTGTTCACGGATGATCCCGATGTGCAGCGTTGGGCGCGCCGTTATCTCGTCATTGTTGGCGTCACGCTCGGCGGCTACGGTGTCGTCATCAACGCAAGCGCGGCTTACAACGCGATCGACAAGGCCAACATCGGGCTCGGTTTCACGATGATCCGTAGTCTCTTGCTCTACGTGCCCTTGGTCGGGTTCGCCGTCAGCTTCGGCCCGCCGATCTACGTCTTCGGCGCGATCGCCATCACCAACATCATAGCAGGCTGCAGCGTTGCTTTTCTAACTCTGCGGATTCTCCGGCGTGAGCGCTGCGTTGCCCAGGGGGCCACGTAGGTTGTTGAGCGTGTCTTGCGCGTCATAGGCCTGGATCGCATCGGCCGGTTTGGCGCCCTCACCCATCACGATCTCAAGTCGCGTTGAGACCTCTTCGCGGCCCTCACCCAATGGGACGCTGACGCCGAGGCCAATACCGCTGCGCCGGCCCACCGAGCCGCCGCCGACCCCGACCGAGGAGCGCGACGGTCGCCTGGTGCTTTCGCTCGAGCGGCTGATGATGACAAAATGGTCGAAGCCCTCTTGCAAGGTGAGCTCGGCCGCGCGGCGCAAGGCGCCGTTCTCCGCCTCCTGCCGGTCATCGGAGAAGTAGCTGACGCGGTAGCGGCCCGCCTCAATGATCTGATCGCGATAGCCATAGCTATCGCCGTCCGAGGGCCCATAGGTCGGGGCAGAAGCGCAGGCAGTGAGGGCGATGGCGGCGAGAAGAGCAACGCGTTTCATAACGGACACTCTACGCCATTCCTTGCCCGCCCGATAGTCGCCCGCCGCGCGCCTCAAGGCCTTGCAATCTTCAAGGGCCTCCGCCAAACGCCCTGTTCCCGTGGAGAGGTGCCGGAGTGGTCGAACGGGGCGGTCTCGAAAACCGTTGTGCGGGCAACCGTACCGAGGGTTCGAATCCCTCTCTCTCCGCCAGTTTCCATATCTCACGATAGATCGCTTCGCGATCATCTCCGATGGGGCGCCCTGACCGGGCGGCGTCCAGTCGGACGCTTGTGGTCTTCGAGTTCGACTTCTCTCGCTCCATCTCCGCCAGTTTCCGTATCTCACGCGCCGCGGGCGCTGCGATGGGGCGAACTGCGTTCGGTGAACGGTCGGTCGCTTGGCGGGTGGGGTTCAAAGTCTCCAACTCCATGCCCGCTACTTTTCATATCTCACGGCCGATGACGTCCTCATCGCCTCCGATGGGGCGGGCAAGCGGCGTTTCCCGACCGGCGCGGATGATGTCGGCGGTGCACTGACCTCTTCGGTGATGAGCCGCGGGTTCACTGGGCATGAGATGCTGGACGACACCGACCTCGTTCAGATGAACGGCCGGATCTATGATCCGTCCCTGGGCAAGTTCCTCTCGGCCGACCCCTTCATCCAGGACAAATATCTCGCCGCGTCGCTGAACCGGTATTCCTATGTCTGGAACAACCCGCTGAGCTACACGGACCCTAGCGGGCATTTTGTTGAATGGCTCGTCTTAGCGGCTGTAGCCTATGGCGTCGGCGAGGCCGTTCCAGAGCTCAAACCCTTCACGAACATCATCGTCGCGGCTTCACTCCATATTGCCGGGCAGGGGTGGGTCACTAGCCTCAATCTCAGCGGCAACGCATTGATCGCAGCCCAAGCCACAACCGCCGGGGTCACGGGTGGCCTCAGCAGCTCGGCCGCCAGCAACAGCTTCAGCTCCTTCGGTTTAGGTTTTGCTCAAGGTGTTGCTACATTTGGAATAGGACATAAGTTCGGCGACGTGTTGTCGGGCGGTTGGCAAGGCGAAGTGGGTCGTGCCCTTTCGCATGGCACGGTCGGTGGTCTCGTATCAGAGGCGGTTGGCGAAACATTTTCATCCGGTTTTCTCGCTGCCGGATTTTCATCTGTAGCAGGGATCAAGGAGTTTAAAGACTTCTGGCCTGACGTTGTTTACAATGCAGTAGCTGGTGGAATCGGAGCGGAACTTGGCGGCGGTAAGTTTGCCGACGGTGCTAAAACTGGTGCTTTCGTGTATTTGTATAACCACATGATGCAGAGGCAGAGGCGGCGCACTGTGCGTTGTAGCAATTGGTATGGAGATGAATGCTCTTTCGATGCTGCCGGCAGGTCCGTAGAGCTCGAAGTTGAGGGTGCCGGCTGGCCGATTAGTGGTTTCAGCGTGACCGGCCAGGTTTACGACCTCGATGAAAACGGACAACTGATACCGAGTATATGTGGTCGACGTGGGCCTTGTGGTAACTTCAACCCCCAAAATGGTCATGTGACGAATAAAGTTCGTCGTACTATCCGGGCACCCAGAGGGATTAGTTGCCGAAATGGTTGTCGCTGGTTCTTTTACTTTCGCGAGACGACGGTATCTGATAATCAACAACCTGTTACAATGACTGTCACGGGAAAGGCATTGTAGTGCGCATTCAAACGTACAAGAGTTTTAGTTTCTTTCTAGCCTTTGTCATTGTACTCTCCTGTACAGAAAAAGAGGAAAGTCACTATTCAATCCATCCAGATGAAGGGGGTTGTGCTTTTAGTATTAACTTTGAATGGATTGATGATATTTCTTACTCTGAGAAAGTGATCTTCTCTAGTCAGCTGTTCGATATTGTTACAAGTTTGAATAAAAGGGGCGTGCCAACTGTTAGTATAATAGACTTTGATAACGCGGAGATTTTTTTTGTATCAATGGGTTGTGGCCAGTCATTGGAGATTTTTAATAGCGAGATGGGGCAAGTATTAAATCAATCGAAGTTTAGCACTGATTTGAGTTATATTGAACGATCGTTGAGGGAGTGGGAGCAGGAAATCCATTAATAAAAGCGATGGGTTATAAGCGTTGATACATTCTCTATTGATGCAAGTATAAAGTCAAAGTTAGAGGTTGCTACATATCCATGAAATCCGGCATCGTGAATGACGGGCCAGTTCTTTGACCGGCCCGTCCGGCGTTATAGAGCCTTCGAAAACCCTGACAGCCGCTCGTGGATGATCGCTTCGGCTTCGCCCATGATGCGGTCGATGAGCTCTTGGCAGGTGGGGATGTCATTGATCAGCCCCGCGACCATGCCGCAGGACCAGGCACCGGCATCCATGTCGCCTTCCATCATGATGCGCGGATAGACGCCCGCAACCTCTTCGATGATGTCTTCGAATTTGAGGTCGGCGCCGAGGGCGCGTTCTTTCTCCAAAAGCCGTTCGACCGCTTCATTGCTCAGCACACGCTCTGTGTTGCGCAAGGGCCGCATGACCAGGCGCGTGTCGAGCTCGGTCGCGGCGACAATCGCCTCTTTCACGTTCTGGTGCACCGGCGCCTCTTTGGTCGCGATAAAGCGCGTGCCCATGTTCATGCCGTCGGCGCCCATGGCGAGGGAGGCGACCAGTGACCGGCCATCGGCTTGCCCGCCTGACGAGACGAAGGGGATCTCGAGCTCATCGGCGGCGCGGGGCAGGAGGATCATGTTCGGGACATCATCCTCACCCGGATGGCCGCCGCATTCAAAACCGTCGACGCTGACCGCATCACAGCCAATGTCCTGGGCTTTGAGCGCATGACGCACCGAAGTGCATTTGTGGATCACCTTAATCCCGGCGTCTTTGAGATAGGGGAGCACCTGGACCGGGTTGTTGCCCGCGGTCTCCACCACCTTCACGCCGCCATCGATGATGGTCTTGATGATCGCGGGATAGTCCGGTGCGTTCACCGTCGGCAGGAAGGTCACATTCACCGCAATCGGACGATCAGTCATGTCTTTGCAGCGGGCAATCTCATTGGCGAGGTCTTCCGGCGTCTTCTGCGTCAGGCCCGTGATCGTGCCCAAGCCCCCGGCGTTCGAGACCGCCGCTGCCATTTCCGCAAAACCGACGTAATGCATGCCCCCTTGGATGATCGGGTGCTGAATGCCGAACATCTCTGTGATTTTCGTCTTCATGAAGTGGTTCTCCTGAACGTTTTGCCTCTTTCTTGCGGCAGCGGCTGCGCCATTCCAAGGCCTAGCCGCATGGCAAGGCTTGCCGGGCGTTGTGGCTTTCGGCATCGAAGGGCATGCTCTCTGTGCTGGACCTTTTCCGCGTGGGGCTTGGGCCCTCCAGCTCCCACACCGTGGGGCCGATGCGGATTGC
>JBCDLG010000123.1:0-8283 GCA_038745625.1 Pseudomonadota bacterium
ACACACTCTCTCAGGCGAACGTCGCTGGCGCCCGCCGCGGCTGCGCCTTATTGAAAAACGATGAAAACGTAAACGCCCTAGCCCAACAAAAAGGGCGACCCGAGGGCCGCCCTTTTGAAGCTCAATGACTTCAGAAGATCCATGATGGGACCATCTACCATCATGCCGCCGCGTGATATCGGCCTAGGCCGATATCACCACCTTTGATGATGGGCGGCTTTATGACTTCAGAAGATCCCTTGTGGGACCTTCTTACATCATGCCGCCCATGCCGCCCATGTCAGGCATGGCTGGGGCTGCGCCGCCGTCTTTCTTCGGTGCGTCAGCGATCATGGCTTCCGTCGTGATGAGGAGGCCAGAGACCGATGCTGCATCTTGAAGAGCGGTGCGGACCACTTTGGCTGGGTCAACGATACCCATCGCGGTGAGGTCACCGAACTCGCCGGTTTGCGCGTTGTAGCCGAACTTGGTGTCGGCTTGCTCGAGGAGCTTACCGACAACGATCGAGCCCTCTTCGCCAGCGTTCTCAACGATCTGACGGATTGGCGCCTGAAGCGCACGGCGGACGATCGCGACACCTGCGGTCTGATCGTCATTCTCACCAGTCAGACCTTCGAGGCCTTTCGAGGCGTAAAGAAGAGCCGAACCGCCGCCTGGGACGATGCCTTCTTCGACAGCTGCGCGGGTTGCGTTGAGAGCATCATCGACGCGGTCTTTGCGCTCTTTCACTTCGACTTCCGTCGCGCCGCCGACTTTGATCACAGCAACACCACCAGCGAGTTTCGCCAGGCGCTCTTGCAGCTTCTCACGGTCGTAGTCCGACGAGGTTTCTTCGATCTGTGCACGGATCTGAGCGGTCCGGCCTTCGATGTCGCCTTTGTCGCCAGCACCGTCGACGATCACTGTGTCGTCCTTGTTGATGACAACGCGCTTGGCGGTGCCAAGCATGTCGAGGCCAACGTTTTCAAGCTTGATGCCGAGATCTTCAGAAACCGTTTGGCCGCCGGTGAGGATCGCGATGTCTTCCAGCATGGCTTTGCGGCGATCGCCGAAACCAGGAGCTTTGACAGCCGCAACTTTCAAACCGCCACGCAATTTGTTGACGACGAGAGTCGCGAGAGCTTCGCCTTCAACATCTTCAGCGATGATGAGAAGCGGACGGCTCGACTGAACGACGCTCTCCAGAAGAGGTAGCATCGACTGCAGGTTCGAGAGTTTTTTCTCGTGCAGGAGGATGAAGGGATCCTCGAGCTCCACCGACATTTTCTCCGCGTTCGTCACGAAGTATGGCGAGAGGTAGCCGCGGTCGAACTGCATGCCTTCGACGACGTCGAGTTCGGTTTCAGCCGTTTTCGACTCTTCCACCGTGATGACGCCTTCGTTGCCGACTTTGTCCATCGCGTGGGCGATCATTTCGCCGATCGAAGCTTCACCGTTGGCCGAGATGGTACCGACCTGGGTGATGCCTTGTGAACCTTCGACAGGGGTCGAGTTCGACTTGATGGTTTCAAGAACCTGGGTCGTTGCGAGGTCGATGCCGCGCTTGAGGTCCATCGGGTTCATGCCCGCAGCAACCGACTTCGCGCCTTCTTTGACGATGGCTTGAGCGAGAACCGTTGCGGTCGTCGTGCCGTCACCAGCGATGTCGTTGGTTTTCGAGGCGACCTCTTTGATAAGCTGGGCGCCCATGTTCTCGAACTTGTCTTCGAGCTCGATCTCTTTGGCGACGGTGACGCCGTCTTTGGTCGTGCGTGGTGCGCCGAAGGACTTGTCGATGACGACGTTGCGACCTTTCGGGCCCAGGGTCACTTTAACAGCGTTGGCGAGGGTATCGACGCCTTTGAGCATCCGCTCGCGGGCATCGGCTTCGAAGCGAACTTCTTTAGCAGCCATGATAATCTCCTAGAATAAGTTGGTAAACTGATGAAAGGCGCGATGCTTAGGCGAGGATGCCCAGGATGTCGCTTTCCTTCATGATCAGAAGGTCTTCGCCATCAAGCTTGACCTCGGTGCCCGACCATTTGCCGAACAGGATCTTGTCGCCAGCGCTGACGTCGAGCGGGGTGACATCGCCGTTTTCCGACTTGGTGCCAGAACCGACAGCAACGACTTCGCCTTGCTGCGGCTTCTCTTTGGCGGAATCAGGGATGATGATGCCGCCAGCAGTTTTTTCGTCTTCTTCGACGCGGCGAACGAGGACCCGGTCGTGAAGTGGTCTGAAAGCCATGGTGCTCTCCAGATAGAGGTTGGTGATAAGAAGCAGGACCGCCTTTAGCACTCGTGCATGGCGGCTGCTAACGGGCTATCTAAGGGATGATCGCCAGGCGTCAATAAGTTCGTTGCAATCGAAATCACCTCGCCCAGAGCGCTAGCGGTTGCGGCCTGTTCAGCTTCAGAACACAATCACGCCATGGCTTTTTTGACGCGCCTTGTTCCCGCCCTTGCCGCTTTGATTCTGGCGGCCTGCGCCACCACCGATCGCAGCGGCGAGGATGACGCAGCGTCCTCCGCTGCAACGCCGCCGAGCGGTCTGGCGCCTGGCTTTGTGCCAGAGCCCGAGCTGATGGTTTGCCCCCGGCTCACCATCAGCAATGCGCCGCGGACCGACGCCGACGGCCGCGTCACCGGTTACGCCCCCTTCGCCCTGGTCGATGGCCAGCGGATCCTGATCAACCCAGCACCGAAATCCTGCCTCTCCTCCAATTTCGGCATGCGGCGCGGCAAGCTGCATAAGGGCATCGACCTGCAAAGCAGCCCTGCTGGTCCCGTGGTGGCGGCGGGCTCTGGCACTGTGGTCGAGGCTGGATATCGCGATGACTATGGGACTTATGTGTTGATCCAGCACTCAGAGACCGTCTTCACCCGCTACGCCCACCTGCAAAGCCGCACAAATGAAGCACAAGAAGGCGCAACGGTGCAGACAGGGACGGTGCTCGGCATCATGGGCAACACGGCCAGCTATTCGATCCCGATCCACCTTCACTACGAAGTGCTGACCGGCGACTATGACACGCCCAAAGGCGCCTTCGGCCTTACCCCTCAAGACATCCTCACCTTGGCTGAACGCTAGGCGCTGAAAGCCGCATCGATCATCTTGGCGCTGCCGATCGGGAGATACCCGCGATTAACGTCCATTCGGCAACGTCGTCAGTGATCGCGATCACGCAAGAAAGGCCGGTTATGCGGCTTCCGGACAAAATGCTGTTCATCGTTGGGGCGCCCAAATGCGGCACCACAAGCATCGGCGCGTTGATGGACGAGCACCCGAATGTTTGCCTTGGGAAGCATAAGGAACCGGGTTTCTTCCGCACCGACGTTTCGCGTTGGCAGGATGATAAAAGGAGCATTCCGGTCGACGATGACGCACGCCCCTGGCGGTTTCACGAGAGCAGCTACGAAGCCAATTTCTCCCATGTGGAGAATGGTCAGTGGGGGGTGGACGGATCAACCGACTATCTCTGTGATCCCGAAGCCCCGCAGCGCATCGCGGAGGCACGCGCCGGACAGACAACGAAGATCCTGATCATTCTGCGGGACCCACTAGAGCGCGCCTTCTCTCAATACCGACATCTGTTGCACAGCGGATTGGAGACGGAAACGTTTCTGGACAGCATTCGCCATGAGGACGAACGCATCGGCCAGCACCTCCAGCCGCTTTTCGGTCATGCCCGGCGATCGAGATACTATGAAGGGATTTCCCGCTACCGCACACTGTTTCGGGACGATGTACTGCTCGTGGACTTTCGCGATCTCTCGGACACCCAGGCGGTGCTCGACCGCCTATGCGCCTTTCTCAGCGAAGAGCCGTTCAAGCCGCGCTCGCTTGAGTCGAAAAACGTGTCCTCCGAGAAGGGAGTCCCTGGAATGAGACGCCGCTGGCGCAGGCTACACAACCGGCTCGCCGCTCGACCACCGCTTAAACCTGTCGCGCAGATGATCGAGAGCCATTTCCGTCGGAAATATGCCAACCACATGCGCCTTGATGACAAGGCATCTCGGTACTTTATGGCGAAAGTGCGTGACGACGTGGAGCTGTGCATCAGTGATCCCGGCATCCCTACCGATAACTGGGCCTGCACACGCTATCTCTAGCGCTCGTTTGTATACTGACACAATGCTGTCTATGGATGACCTGAGGCAAGGTGGCCCCTCACCGGCGCCTTGAACAGAGTGGCAGGCCAGATGTCCGACGAACAGATCATGCGCCAGGCGATCACCCTCGCCGAAGAGGCGGTGGCGAAAGGCGAAGTCCCCGTCGGTGCGGTGGTCCTGGACTCCGAAGGCAATGTGATTGCCGAGGGCGCAAACCAGCCGCTCGCGAGCAATGATCCAACCGCGCATGCTGAAGTCGTTGCCATGCGCCGCGCGGCACAGGCGTTGGGCAACTACCGCCTCACCGGCTGCACCCTCGTGGTCACCTTGGAGCCCTGCGCGATGTGCGCCGGCGCGATCAGCCACGCACGGATCGCTCGGCTGGTTTACGGCGCAAGCGATGCCAAAGGCGGCGCCATCGAGCACGGCCCGAAGCTCTTTGAGCAGCCCACCATCCACCATCGGCCCGAGGTGACCGGCGGTGTCTTGGCCGATGAATCCGCTGCGCTGTTACGTGGCTTCTTCGCCGCTCGTCGCCGCTGATCGCGTCACCAGAAAGGCGACGGGAACACCAAGCGCGGTTGCCACTGTGCCGACGAGGCCACCTGGCATCACGAGTGCCGTTCCCGTCGCGGCAGCCGCAATGTTGACGGCCAACGCAGCGACACCCGCCAACCCCGCGATCAACGCGAAGAGCTTCGAGAGCGGGTTGCCATCTTTGAAGAGGTCAACCGCCAGGCCTGCGACACCGGCGCCGGTCAGCGCCTTGCCCGCAAAGAAGAAAAAGAAGGAGCTGTTGACCACGGTGAAGGCGAGCTGGGCGTGATCCTCGCCCGCGGTGCCGAAGCCCTTGAAGAGGCTGATGCCCATGGCCGTTGAGACGAAGCCGCCCAGACTGCCAAGCGCGATCGCATTCCACGCTGCCCGGCCCTTCGTCTGGCTGGCGGCCAAACCAAGCGCGGCAATCGCGCAGAGAACAAAACCCACGCTCTCGACCGTCCAAACGGTTACAATGTCGGACCAGCGCTCGGTCAGATAGGCCGCAAAGCCTTCATAGCCGGGCCCATAGCCCGCGCGCTGCGGCCCGCCGAGTGTCATCATGTAAGTGATCGTCGTCGCGACCGGGATGGCAAGGCCAAGGCTGGCGATAAGCCCCGCGCGCTTTCTGTATGACGTGTCCATGGCCCTTTGCTCCCTCCGTGGTGTCTATCGGCGATGTCCTTGATAGCCCTCTTCGCGGAACCGCGCCAAAAGTCACAACAATGAGGCTTTGACCAAATGGCATCCAGCATGCTCAATTTGGATCAAAACGTCTCTCCGCATTCGAAAAAGAGGAAACCGCCATGCATTTTGACCATTCCGACAAGGTCAAAGATCTCATCCGCAAGGTCGAGGACTTCATGGCCGAGCACATCGTGCCCGGTTACGAGGTCTACAAACAACAGCATGCGGAGTTCCGTGCGCAAGGTAACCCTTGGCAGATCCCCCCGGTCATCGAAGAGCTGAAGGACAAGGCGCGCGAAGCAGGGCTTTGGAACATGTTCCTCCCCGACGCAGAGCTTGGCGCTGGCCTCACCAATCTCGAATATGCTCCGATTGCGGAGATCACGGGCAAATGCCACATCGCGCCGGAGGTCTTCAACTGCGCAGCCCCCGACACGGGCAACATGGAAGTGCTCTACAAATACGGCACGGATGCGCAAAAAGAAGAATGGCTGATGCCGCTCCTCGACGGCAAGATTCGCTCCGCTTTCTTGATGACCGAGCCCGCCGTCGCCTCGTCGGACGCGACCAACATCGAGACACGCATTGAGCGCGATGGCGATGAGTATGTCATCAACGGCACCAAGTGGTGGTCGTCGGGCGCCGGTGACCCGCGCTGCGCCATCTACATTGTCATGGGCAAAAATGATCCGAATGCAGCACGCCACCAGCAGCAGTCGCAGATCCTCGTCCCCGCCAACACTCCAGGCGTCACCGTCAAGCGGCACCTGCCCGTCTTTGGTTATGATGACGCGCCGCACGGCCATATGGAAGTCGAGCTGAAGGACGTTCGCGTCCCAGCCTCCAACATGCTCCTCGGCGAGGGCCGCGGTTTCGAAATTGCCCAAGGCCGACTTGGACCAGGCCGCATCCACCACTGTATGCGGACGATTGGTGTCGCCGAGAAGGCCATCGAGGCGATGGTGAAGCGCCTCTCTTCGCGTGAGGCCTTCGGCAAAAAGATCATCCAGCATTCGATTTGGGAACAGCGGATCGGCGAAGGCCGTCTCAATATCGAGATGACGCGTCTTCTCTGCCTGAAGGCCGCCTACATGATGGACACCGCGGGCAACAAAGCGGCCCAAGGTGAGATCGCGATGATCAAAGTCGCAGCGCCGAACATGGCGCTCAAGATCATCGACGACGCGATTCAGGCCCATGGCGGCGGCGGTGTCTCCGCCGATTTCGACGTGGCGGAGATGTATGCGCATATGCGGACGCTCCGTCTCGCTGACGGCCCGGACGAAGTGCACAACCGCGCCATCTCGCGGATCGAAGCACGGCGTCTGCTGAACGACTAAGTCGGCAGACACAGAACCGAGGGGGACAAGACGATGACGAGGCTCTTTTTGCTTCTGAACGCCGTCTTGTTCCTGGGGTTCGGGATCGTCACGTTTTTCGATCCCGCGCAGCTCTTTGTGTCCCAGGGCATCGACCCGGCGGATATCACCAACAGCGTGATGTATGAGCTGCGCAGCAATTATGGCGGCGTGAATATCGGCATTGGGCTTGCCTGCGCCGGCGCGGTTTTGCGCACATCGCTGCAACGCCCGGCCCTCTACCTGCTGCTCGCTTTCACCGGCGGGTATGCACTCGGGCGGATCTTGTCCTTGCCCATTGATGGCATCCCGTCGCCCAATCTCATCGGTTATGCCCTGTATGAGATCTTCACAGCGACGATCGCCTTTTTGCTCCTGCGCGCGCCTAAGAGCGACGCCTAAGCCTCGTCGTTTTCGAAAAACGGCGAGCGGGCTGCGTTCTGGTCACTCTAATCTTACCCAGCTTGCGGTAGGAATCAGCGCGTGATGGACCTTCAAGACTGGCATATCCTTCTGGCCGGGCTCGTCACGGGCGCACTCGCCGTGACCGCCATTAGCATTGCCAAGAGCAAGGCGCCGCTCGGTGTGAAAGCGACGGGCATCGGCTTTTGTGTCGGCGTTGTTGGCTACGCTCTTGAGAGCATATCCAATGATGCCCCGTTCCTCATCAACTTGCTTGCCTGCCAGACACTCAGCTTCCTCTGGCCCTTTGTTGCGCTCAGTTTCGGGATTTCAGTCAGCTTCTGGCTTCTCATGCTGCCCGGCGTGCTGATGACCCTGACCTTCATCTCCCGCGAGATCGCGACCGGGGATGCAGCGATCGTCTGTTCGTTTAGCCAGAACGTCGTCGAAGCAGGCATTGGCCTTCTCGTCCTCTTGGCGGTTTGGCGCAGCGAGGATGATGACCTCGACAGCGAACGCCGCCGGGTCCGGCGACCGTTCATGGCGGTGATTGCCGTCTATGTGATCGGGCTGGCGCTGTTCGACTTCGTCGCCGATGAGGGCTCGCAATGGGTCCCGATCCTCATCTTCGACGAGGTGGTGACCGCAGGGCTCGCGGTCGTCGGTGCACTGATTTTCACGTCACCGCGCTCCGCACTGCTCACCGCCCCTACAATACCGGAGCCGAGCCTTGAACGACCAGCGCAGCAAACGGCTGAGCCGGAAGAGCAGCTCTTGGCGAGCCTCGACCACGAAATGGTCGCCAACCAGGCCTGGCGCGAAGAAGGCCTGACCGTTGGCGGCCTCGCTGACCGGCTGGGCGTGCCAGAGCATCGCCTGCGGCCCGTGATCAACCAGAAGCTCGGCTATCGGAACTTCGCCGCTTTCATCAATTCGCACCGCCTCGAAGAGGTGAAGCGCCGGCTGGTCGATCCTGAACACGCCAAGGAAACGATCGCCTCGATTGCCTATGAGTGCGGCTTTGGCTCGCTCGGCCCCTTTGGGCGCGCCTTCAAAGCCGAGACCAGCATGACACCGACGGCGTTCCGCAACCAAGCCAAACGCGCCGACTCTGAATCCGCACCGGTTTTGAAACTGGCGGCAAGCCAGGATGAACCGGCGAGACATGCAAGCTGACCAGATGGCGTGATGGGCAGTGAGACCCATG
>JBCDLG010000124.1:0-8248 GCA_038745625.1 Pseudomonadota bacterium
CTTCCGGCCAGGGTTTTTGCTCAGCCAAAGCCAGATCATCAATATCCTACCAGGCGAAGCCGCCCAAGCGCTTCATACTGATGATGCGTTCTACCGCCTCCCCCGCCCCCGCCAGCCCTTGGGAGCGGCCGCGGTCTGGGCAATCGACGACTTCACCCAAGAAAACGGGGCGACGGTCGTGATCCCCAAAAGCCATCAGTGGGGCGACGATCGGTTGGGAGAGGTATCTGAAACCATCCCAGCGGTGATGCCCGCGGGATCGGCGATTTTCTTCCTCGGCACGACCTGGCATGGCGGCGGCGAGAACAGGTCCGATGCGCCGCGCTTTGCCATCACCCATCAATACTGCGACGCTTATATGCGCCAGCAGGAGAACTACCTTCTAGAGCTGTCGAAAGACACCGTCCGCGGCCTGTCACCCGAGCTCCAAGCCCTCGTCGGCTACTCGATCTACCCACCCTTTATGGGCATGGTGGAAGGGAAACATCCCTTGCGTGTGTTGAAACGGACCAAGTAAGAAATTCGCGGGCAACGGTATGTACGACTATGGATGATGAGAAGGTATTCTCGATTGAACGCCTTTATGACTACTCGAAGTTCCATATTGGTCTTTATACGTCAATAGTGGGGGGCTTGTTAGCATTCCTAAACCTTCGCCAGGGTATGATTGATCAAGTAGGCGTCTTACAGGTTGTCTTAACCGTCTGCCTATTTTTGGCGGCTGGCGCTTTTGGCGGCATTGTCTGCGTGAACTGCATATTTCACCGAGCTCATACCGACCAAATCAAGCACGATCACAAGGTCCGCCTATGGGGGGTTAAACTGCCGCTTACGATCGGCCGCGCCGCAGACCTGGAGCATGCCTGCTTCTGGATAGGACTAGTTGTGTTGCTGCTTTCGATGCTAGCCGCTGGTTCGTCGCCGGGCGAATGATCAAAAGTTCGTCCTTCTAGGTTTGAGTGCGGTCAACAGCAGCAGCCCCTTCGAATTGTCGTTGTTCGGCCTTATGCTGGCGTGGTGTGCACAGGGCGGGTGTCGTGAAGATCAGTATTGTTGTTGGGCTCGTTATTATCCTCTTGCTGACGGCGCTGTGGACCTTTGAGCTGATGCAGCGCGCGGCAGATGACAGGGCCTTTCCGCCGCCGGGCCATTTTGTAAGCCTTGGTGACCGGCAGCTGCACGTGCAGTGCGCTGGCACGTCAAGCGGCGTGACAGTCGTGCTGGAGGCAGGTGCAGGCGCGAGCTCTCTCGACTGGGAGGTTGTCGCCGCTGGTCTCGCCGAACAGACGCGCGTTTGCCGGTATGATCGCGCGGGCTTTGGCTGGAGCGATCGCGGGCCGCGGCCCCGGTCGATCGAAGCCCTTGTCGATGACCTCCATCATGTGATCACCCATGAGACCGGCGATGACCAGATCGTCCTGGCCGGTCATTCCTTTGGCGGCCTGATTGTGCAAGCCTATGCCAGGACACACCTGGAGCGGCTCAAAGGCCTCGTTATCGTGGATGGTGTTGATACGGACTTTATCGAGCTCTATGCGGAGCAATCAAGGTCGGGCGCGAGAACCATGCGGCTCGGCGCAGTGGTCACTCATATCGGCCTCCCGCGGCTCTTGGGCATGGCGCCAGCGCCAACGAGCGCGCCAGATCACATTCAAAGGGCGATGAAGGCCCGCATCATCCGTCCAGCGTCGATTGCCACAGCAGCTGACGAGGCCGTCAGTGTGGGTGAGAACGTTCCCTATCTGCGGGCCCTCGCGACACTTGATGACGATCTTCCCGTCACGGTACTGTCCCGGCGCACTGACGGTGCGGTGCTGTTCGATCAGGACTGGGAGGCAGGGCAACGCCGTCTGGCGACGCTCAACAGCCAGACCAAAAGGACCCTGTCGACGTCGTCCGACCACCAACTGACCTTCACGGATCCAGACTTGGTGGTTAGCGAGGTGATGGCGCTGGCCGCGCCTCGGACATGAAGGTCTCGACCCACCACCGGAGGATTTCCTCCTCCACCCGGTAAAGCGGCGTCACACCAATCGGCGACGCTGCGGGATCATCGGCGGTGCCCGTGATCAAAAACGTAAGACCGTCGCCCATTTCTGGGTCGATCAGCGCCAGACCGAGAAGTCCGTAGGCTTCGCCCAAATGCCCCACAACGACCGGAGCATCGGGGCCCAAACCCCAGCTCGCTAAATCAACAATGTGGACGGACAATCCGTAGCTCGACATCAGACCAGAAAAGTCACCGTCCGGATCATCAAATTCCGTCGTCATACCGTTGGACTGGTCGGCATTGAGCGTCCAACTTGGCGCGATCATGGCCGCCACCGTGGCCGCGGACACCGCGGCATTGTCGCGCGGTATCAGCGCGGCAAGAAGCACGGCGACGTCCTCGGCGCTCGCGCGAAGGCCGCCCTGCGGCGAAAAATAGGTCGGGTTGGAACCCATGGGATAGTCAGGCACAGGATCAAAGGGGCTGACGAGCTCAGACCTCGCGCGCGGCGGCAACCCGATCGCGCATGTGACCTGCGCGCCGTCCACCTGCTCCCGCCACGGACCTTCAGGGTCCCACGCGGCATTGCCAGTTCGCTTGCGGTGGAGCGTGGCCAGCGGCGCACCGCTCGTCAGCACCTCGCAGGGGTTGAACGAGGCGGTGGCGACGCCGAGAGGCTCAAGAACACTCTCTTTCACATAGCGATCGAACCTTGTGCCGGTGACCTGTTCGATCACACCTGCGATGATCCCGAAATTCAGATTGGCGTATCGGAAATAGTTGCCAGGTGCCCGTCCTTCACCGCTCGCGAAATGGGCGCCGCCCTCAAAACGCTCCGAGCCCGGCTCAAAGAACGCCTGAAGCGTCTCTGCCGGATCGAGCCAATAGCGGCTGCCGTCGCGGATCGACGAGGTGTGCGAGAGAAGCTGCCGCAAGGTGATCGGCGCATCTGGATAGGACGGATTGCGAAGCGTGAAGCCGAGATAGCCTGAGACATCCGTATCGAGATCAATCTCGCTATTCTCCACCAGCTTTATGACCGCCAGCGCAACAGCGAGTTTCGAAATCGACGCGACACGCATTTTGTGATGGATCGCTAGCTCTTCTGCATCGCCGCCATCAAGAAATCGCGCCGTACCTTGAGCATAAGAACAGACGACCTCGCCTTGCGACAAAACCGCGACTTGAACCCCGCTCAGCGCCGGCGTGACCTCGGTTCCCGCAAGGAAGGCGTCTGGTAAAGGAGGACAATCCGCGGCCGCTGCAAACAAGCCGCAGCCAAGGGCCAAAACGATGGCAGCTGCCTGCCCAAGGCGATCAGCGAGCCGCACGCGGCTCACGGGAAGAGAAAGTCCGTCTCCCAACCGTCTTCGGTCCGCGTGAACCGTTTGCGCTCATGCAGGCGGAATGGCCGGTTGACCCAGAACTCGATCTGCTCCGGCATGATCACGAAGCCGCGCCAGAAGGGCGGTCGCGGAACGTCCTGATCGGCGTAGAGATCTTCGTAGTCAGCCACCCGCTGGGTCAGAATGTCCGGCTCGTCGAGCACCCGGGATTGCTGGCTCGCCCAAGCGCCGATGCGCGCACCCCTGTCGCGCCGCGCGAAATAGGCATCGGCTTTATCGGTCGAGATGACCTCAGCGAGACCTCTCACCCGCACCTGGCGGCGGATCGATTTCCAATGGAAGCAGATCGACGCGGCCGGGTTGCGCTTGAGCTGATCGCCCTTCGCGCTCTCCATATTGGTGTAGAAGGAAAAGCCTGGGCCGACATCTTTGAGGAGCACAACCCGAACATCGGGCATGCCCGCATCGTCGACGGAAGCGACGGCCATGGCGTTCGGATCGTTGATCTCATGTTCCTTGGCAAGCGCGAGCCAGGTCTTGAAGAGCTCGAGCGGCTCGGTCTCCTCGCCGAAGACGTCGCCTTGATCCTCCTCCATGCTGAACGCTTCCTGCGCCGCAGCCTCTGTCTGGTACTCATCTGCCGTCGGGGTCTCAGGGATCAAATCATCACTCATCACCCTTCAATACGCCCCGAAGCGAGGGATCGCTACCATTCCTTGGTGTGTCGCGTCTAAGAGCAGCCTATGTCGCACAATTCGTTTGGCCATCTGTTCCGCGTCACCACCTGGGGCGAAAGCCATGGGCCCGCCCTTGGCTGCGTGATCGATGGCTGCCCGCCTGGCATCGCCTTCGACCTGGCCCGCGTCCAAGATGCTCTGGACCGCCGCCGTCCGGGCCAATCCCGCTTCGTCACGCAGCGCAAAGAGCCGGATCAGGTCGAAGTCCTATCGGGCGTTTTTGAGGACGAGCGCACCGATGGCGTCCGGACCACAGGCACGCCGATCAGCCTGATGATCCGCAACACCGACCAGCGTTCGAAGGACTACTCCGACATTCGCGATAAGTACCGGCCGGGTCACGCTGATTTCACTTACGACCGGAAATACGGGATCCGTGACTATCGCGGCGGCGGCAGGTCCTCCGCGCGGGAAACCGCCGCCCGGGTCGCGGCGGGCGCGGTCGCCCAGATGGTGCTCGACGATCTTTTCGGTGAGGTCACGATCCGCGGCGGGCTTATCGCCATGGGCCCACACGATGCCGAGGCGCGTGACTGGGCGGAGACAGCCAACAACCCCTTTTTCTGCCCCGACCCCGACGCCGCTAAGGCTTGGGAAGAGATCCTCGATGAGGCGAGGAAAAGCGGCGATAGTCTCGGCGGGCTAATCGAGATCGAAGCAACGGGCGTCCCCGCGGGCCTCGGCGCACCAGTCTACAGCAAGCTCGACAGCGACCTCGCCGCGGGTCTGATGACCATCAATGCCGCCAAAGCGGTGGAGATCGGCGACGGGATGGCAGCCGCGCGCCTCTCCGGCGTTGGCAACGCCGATGAGATGCGGATGGGGGAGGATGGTGAGGTCGCATTCCTCTCGAACCACGCAGGCGGCATCCTGGGCGGCATCTCCACAGGACAACCGATCGTCGCGCGTCTCGCGATCAAACCCACCAGCTCGATCCTCACGCCGCGCAAGACGGTGACCTCAGCAGGGGTCGAGACCGACGTGGTCACCAAAGGCCGTCATGACCCTTGTGTTGCCATCCGCGGAGTCCCTGTGGCCGAGGCGATGGTGGCCTTGGTTCTCTGTGACCATGCTCTTCGGCACCGCGGCCAGGTGGGGTCATTCCCGCACTAACGCTTTCCATTGGGGCGAAGGGGCATTAACTCTTCCCCATGACCGACGAGACGACGACCAAAAGCCGCCGCGCCGGGACCCGTTCTGTGATGCAGACGGGCATCCGCCTAGCCATTATCAGCCTTATCGTGGGCGCCGCGCTGACGATCCTCAGGATTGACCCCATCGCACTTTGGAGGGGAGCCTTGCATTGGCTCAATCAAGGCGTGGTGGAGATTTTCGGATCCGGTATGGAAGGCCTGACCCTCATCGCCACCCTCATTGCCACAGGGGCAATCATCGTCATCCCGATCTGGCTGATCCGGGCATTGTTCAGTAGTCGGAAATAGTTCCGTTTCTACTGGCATCCACCACTTGACGATATCAGCCAACTTGCATTGGCCAGTTTGTCAGCGGCGATTAGCGCTCTTTTTCATTCCCTTGACAGGTGTGATACGCTAAACTCCCATCTTGCTTACCCATCGACGCGTTCCTCAGTCTACTGTTCTTTTTACGAACCAGGAGAACATCATGCGTCTTCTCTATATGAACCAAGGCGGCAAAGGTCATCACGGGGCTATCAAGTATCGCAACCATGATATCATTTGCCTTGCGGAAAGCGATAGAAATCCGGACCCTTCATTCTTCGATCCTCTTTATATCAGTACGGATAGCATTCCGGCACTGAGCATTTGGATCCAAAAGGGACTGGGTCGGGTTGCGACCGCGGCCAGGGACTTAGACGACGTCAAAGGTTCAACACGACCAATTGTCAGGTTTCAGATCAAAAGCCCCTTGAGCGGCAAGAACATTCACGTTGTGTTTGGTCACCTTAAGTCAGGGAACGCCACGAAAGCCGACATTGAAATCAGTAGTGTCTTTCCCAAGCTCACCGAAATCACTGGGATGGGTCACGAAATCTTGCTTATCGGCGATCTTAATCGTGTTCATCCCGAGATGCTCACCGCCTATGGTCTCAAACTCATTGAGTGTGGTGGTGGGCAGTCACATTGGAACCTCGACTACGTGTTTGCTAGCGACGGTATCGCTGACATCGTGGGTTCGAGCATCGCAGCGAAGGCGGCGGCGGATCACGGACATATCGGTATCAGCGTCACTCTTGATGCCTGACCCGGTCGAGCAAGCGGAAGACTCGTTCTGTCTGCTCTTCAACCGCTTGAAATGATGCCCAAAAAAACATCGCCGTAGATCTCTGCTTTCCGCAAGCCCACACCGTAGACGGCGAGGAACTCCTCCTTCGAGGAAGGCTGCCTTACCGCCATATCGATCAGGGTGCGGTCGGAAAAGATCGTGTAGGCGGGTGCGCCCTTGGCCTGGGCCAGTTCCAAGCGCTTTTTCTTGAGGCGGCCAAGGAGTGCTTCGTCAAAGTCAGCAGGCACATCAATCGGCTGGCGCTTATAGGACTTTTTCACGTCCCGTGATTTCGCCATCTGCACGCTCGCGCCGCGTGAGGAGAGAAATGCGCGGCCCTCTTCTGTGACAACGATCGAACGATACTCGCCCTCCATCCGTATAAAGCCCTGCGCGAAGAGTTGGCCGACAAGGCTGCGCCAGGATTTGGCGGGACGCTCCCTGCCGCGGCCGAAAACGCGCAAATCGTCGTGCCGCGCCTTCAGGACCTTTTCACTCTCCGAGCCGCGCAGCACGTCGATGAGGTGCGCCTGGCCGTAGACCTCGCCGGTATCGGTAGCGGCCTCCAGAAAGAGCTTGGCATCGCCGGTCGCATCCTCCGTCTGGGGAGGGTCGATGCACACATCGCACGCGCCGCAGGGCTTGGTCCTGACCTCCCCAAAGTACGACAGAAGCGCATTGCGGCGGCATGAAAGCGCCTCACAAAAGCTTGCAAGGATATCGAGCTTCTTGCGCTCATGGCGTTTCACCTCTTCCGGCGCTCCGCCTTCGTCGATCATGCGCCTGCGGAACATGATATCAGCCGCACCATATAGAAGGATCGCCTCAGCGGGCCGCCCGTCCCGGCCCGCACGGCCGATCTCTTGGTAGTAGGCCTCCGGCGAGGACGGCAGATCGCGATGGATAACATAGCGAATGTCCGGCTTGTCGATCCCCATACCGAAGGCAACAGTGGCGCAAACCACGAGGTCAGGTTCGGACAAAAACCGGTCGAGCCGCAGCGCGCGCTCCTCGTCACCAAGCCCCGCATGATAGGCAATGGCGTTGTGCCCAGCAGCCCGGAGCTTCTCAGCCACAACCTCCGTGTTCTTCCGGCTGCCGCAATAGATGATCCCCTGCTGTCCCGTCCGCTCACCAATCAGTGCGACCAACCGATCATCAGGTTTGTGCTTCTCTTCCACGGTGAGTGAGAGGTTTGGTCGATCAAAGCCGGAGACATGGACCGCGACATCGCCGCGGAAGAGCCGCTTTTGCATCTCCCGGCGGGTCTCCTCATCCGCTGTTGCTGTAAAGGCAGCGACAGGGACATCGGGTTTGAGATCTTTGAGCTGCTCAAGGCCCAAATATTCCGGACGGAAATCATGGCCCCATTGGCTAATGCAATGGGCCTCATCGATCACGAAAAAGGAAACATCAGCTTTGCGTAGCGCCTCCTGCATCCGGTCCGTCGCGAGACGCTCGGGGCTCATATAGAGAAGCTTGATCTCGCCTGCGAGCGCCGCTTTCCAATCCGCCACGTTCTCATACCGGTCCCGACCCGAATGGATCATCCCCGCAGGCGCGCCAAAGCCCTGGAGGAGCGAGACCTGGTTTTGCATGAGGGCGATCAGAGGGCTGACGACCACCGCGAAACCGGGACGCATCAGCGCCGGGACCTGGAAACAAAGCGACTTGCCCGCGCCCGTTGGCATCACCGCCAGCACATCGCCGCCGCCGAGCAGCTGGTCGATGATCGGCCGCTGACCAGGCCGGAAATCCTCAAACCCAAAGACCGTCTGCAAAACCTGCAGAGGATCGTCGCCTTCGTGAGGCTGGAGGGCATGAGCGGGAGCGGTCATCATCTTTCATTGGACGCGTTCGAGCGTCAGTGAAAGGGATTGACGAAGCGGAGCGACCCCGCTGGTCTGAGGGAAATTGTCCACAAGAGACCC
>JBCDLG010000125.1:0-8092 GCA_038745625.1 Pseudomonadota bacterium
AACGAAATGGCGCCGCGGGTGCACAATTCAGGGCACGTCACCCATGAGGCCTGCTCGACCGGTCAGTTCGAGCAGCATATCCGCGCTGTGGCCGGTTGGCCGCTGGGGGACACAAGGACGCTGATCCCGAGCGAGATGATCAACCTGATCGGTCACGACACGGATGAGTGGCGGGCGCTCACCGCGACACTTGGTGCGAGCCTCACCCTCTACGGCAAGAAAGAGACAGCGCCGGGCCGTAAAATGGGCCATTGGGTCCGGCCGCTCAACATCTAGGTGATCCCTGCTTGCCGATGGCAGAGAGAAGCCGTTGCGGGCGGTTACCGCTTAGGGCGCAAACGCCGGGACCACGCGACGTGTGATCTGATCCATGATCGTATCGTTCCGGTCGTGGCCCGTCATCACGACGATCAATTCGAGTTCCGGGAGCACCAAAACGCGTTGACCGCCGCCGCCCCATGTGAGCTGGGCCTCATATGTCTGATCACCGACGGGCGCATCAAGGCGATGCCAGTAGTATCCGTAGACATAATCGTCAGGGATCCCGTCGATGGTGATCCCGACCAGCCCGCTCGTCGCCTTCGCCAGGTATGGGGCCGCTATCAGTTGCTCGCCTTGCCACTCGCCATTGTTCATGACGAGCTGGCCTATTTTGACCATAGCGCGCGATGTTATTCCCGCGCGTGAGCTGGCCGAATGAAGACCATCAACGTGGTCTGCCATGTATAGTTCGTGATCCCCATTTTGCCGAGGAACTCCGTTTTGATGAAGTCCTTAGCTGTTCCCGGCACAATGGCTTCGATGACCTGCATCAGCAATTCGGGATCGATGCCTTGATACAAAAAGGTCTGAGACTCTGAACTGATCGGTGCACTGCTCTCAAACAGCGCCGGAACAAGAGCAGACCCTTCCAGCCGGGAGGGGTTCTCCCGCAACGCTTCGAGCTGCTCATCACTGAGGCGCATGCCAGAACGCATGGTGAGCGCTTGGTGAAGCGTGATCGTTTCTGCGCCGTCGGCAAACGTGGTGGGATCAAGGCCTGATAGAGAACTGACCAGAGGCCTGTCCAATTCGGCCATCGTCAGATAGCCAAGCGCCATCGCGCAGCCGAGGATCAGGCTGGCGTAGGCTTTGGTCACCGACGCCTGGTGTCGGGCAGGTTAATGCGGCCATGCAGATAGTAGGACTCAAAGACGAGCTTGCCTTTGTGCGCGATCAGGAGGCTGTCGTAAGACCCATACTGACCATCGGCGCTCTCTTGGGCGAAAGCGACCATCATATCCTGATCGCCACCATCAACACCCAGCTCGCCCACGGTAACACCGTCTTTTCTATCAGCAGGCGTCGTATCGATATAGGCGTTTTCCAGAACGGGAATGTCGCGGAAGGGAAGTGCCGCCTCGGCTTCCGTCGCTTCGGGGGCGTGCCCGTGATCGCTGGCTGCAGCAGTGCCATGAACGCTGCCGAGCAAAGCGGCGATGAAAAAACTCTTCCGTACAAAGTTGACTATCATCAGTGTTCCTACGCTTTGCAACCGCTGCGCCTGTCGTCGCAGGACAGCGCTACCTGGTCCTGGCTGTCAGCCAAGGATCCTGCTCCTATCGGAAAATTTAAATTGTAACTGGGCAGTGCGGTGGAGCGCAAAGGCCGCTAACTGATCATACACCATCCGTGTTGCAGCACGCCGTGCGGTGATCGCTGACATTGTTCAATCGTCCGTGTCGGATATGTGTCGCGTGCTCTAGTAGCGATCGCGGCGGAAGGGCGCGGTGAGGATGCCGAGGAGGATCGACGTGACGATCCAAAGGCCCGCAAAACCGGCCAGCGCATAGGCGCCGCCCACCGCAGTGGCAGGAACAGCAGGTTCGTAGGCGGCATAGGTGCTCTCAACGATCGTCCGGTCGAAATCCCGGGCCAGCATAACCGGGCGTTCCCATTCCGATGCGGTGGTCAGTTGGGCGAGCTGCGCGTTGAGTGTCTCATAACGGGTCACATCATCGACAATGCCGCCGCACAGGCTCGCAAGCACCGGCTCGTCGGAGCGACAGACATCGAGCGCCTCTTGGCGGCTCTTGTTGTCCTCAGCCGCGGCCCGGTCGAAGCGGTCGACGATGACCTGCAACTCGGCCACGCGGCCGGTCAGGTTTTGGATATATTGCTGGGTGAATTCAGGGCCCTGGCTGGTGCCAATGGCGCCCAAGAGACCCACAACCAAAGCTAAAAAGCGGCTCATACCAAACCCCTGGCCTACCCGAGTGCAGGTAAAGCACCCTCAGCTCTCCAATTCAATTATCGGACCTTGAAGCTTTTACGAGCCGCCGGTGACGCCTGGCGTTTACTGGCCGTCGCGTCGGGCAAGGAAAGCGAGTCGCTCAAAGAGATGGACGTCCTGCTCGTTTTTGAGGAGCGCGCCGTGCAGCGGCGGGATCGCCTTGCGCGGATCTTTCTCGCGCAGGGTCTCGAGATCCACGTCCTCCACCATCAGGAGTTTCAACCAGTCGAGAAGTTCTGACGTGGACGGCTTTTTCTTGAGGCCGGGCGTCTCGCGTAGGGCATAGAACCGGGTGAGGGCCTCGCGCACCAAGCGCTCTTTGATGCCCGGATAGTGGACCTCGACGATGTCCTTCATCGTCTCTTCGTCCGGGAATTTGATGTAGTGGAAGAAGCAGCGGCGCAGGAACGCGTCGGGCAGCTCTTTTTCGTTGTTCGAGGTGATGATGATCACCGGGCGTTGCTCGGCTTTGATCGTCTCGCCGGTCTCGTAGACAAAGAACTCCATCCGATCGAGTTCCTGGAGTAGGTCGTTCGGGAACTCGATGTCGGCTTTGTCGATCTCGTCGATCAAAAGGACCGGGCGCACGTCAGAGGTGAAGGCTTCCCAGAGTTTCCCGCGCTTGATGTAGTTGGCAACATCGGTCGCCTTTTCCTCGCCAAGCTGGCTGTCGCGCAGGCGAGCCACCGCGTCGTACTCGTAGAGGCCTTGGGCTGCCTTTGTGGTTGATTTGACATGCCACTCGATCAGCGGCGCGCCGAGGCTTTGCGCCACCTCATTGGCAAGCACAGTTTTCCCAGTGCCTGGCTCCCCTTTGATCAGAAGGGGCCGCTCAAGCGTGACAGCGGCATTGACCGCGACCTTGAGGTCATCGGTGGCGACGTAACTGGAGGTGCTCTCAAAAGACATGGTGCATGGTTAGTGCCACTTTTGCTGCGGAGCAACGGACGAATGATCGCGTTCGCGTCAGGGGCTCTTGGTCGTCTCCATGACAATATAAGACATGATGCCCACCACGCCGGGCTGTTGGCCAAGGACCTCGGTATGGAACTGCTTGTAGGCGCCGAGGTCGGCGACCTCGACTTTTAAGATGTACTCCACGGAGCCCGTCACATTGTGACATTCGGTGACTTGGCTTGCGGCCTCCATCGCCCGTTCGAAGCTCTCTTGATCCTTCTTGGTGTGCTGGCCGAGCGAGACCGTCATGATGGCCATGAAGTCCCGCTCTAGATGGTGAGGGTCGAGCACGGCGCGGTATCCCTTGATGGCACCCGTCCGTTCGAGCTCTTGCACCCGTCGATGGCAAGCCGAAACGGAGAGCCCAACGTGCTCGGCCAGCTTAGCATTGGTCAGGCGGCCATCTTTCGCGAGGGCACGCAAAATTTTCCTGTCGAAGTCGTCAATTGCCATCATACTTCCCAAAAAGGGGTCCAGGTGATGTAATTTTGCGAAGAAATCGCGGCTCTGGCTAGCTATTTTTTGCCTATGACGCTTACTGATCTCTTCGCCGCCGCCGCTTTTGTTTTTGTCAGCACCGTGACGCCAGGGCCGAACAACTTTCTGGTCATGACGTCCGGTACGCAATGGGGTGTGAAGCCCACCGTCCAACTCGTGGCGGGAATCTTATCGGGCTTTATGCTGATGATCCTTGCCGTGGGATTGGGTTTGATGCGTCTCTTTGAAGCGGTTCCGAGCCTTATTGTCGTGATCAAAGTGGCGAGCACGGCTTACCTCATCCGCCTCACCTGGAAAATCGCGACGGCCAAGGCGCATGTCGATGGGGACGGGGCGAGGGCGCGGCCGATGACCTTTGTCGAGGGCGCGCTGTTCCAGCTCGTGAACCCCAAGGCTTGGGCTATGATCGTCACGGCTCTGACGGTTTATATCGATAGTGCGACCGTGGGGTCTGTGCTGTTGCTCGCTGCTGCCTTCTTGGCGGTCGGTGTCCCCAACTTTACCATGTGGCTCACCATTGGCACACAGATCAAAAAGCTACTATCCACCGAGCGGCGCGCCAGGGTCTTCAACCAGGCGATGGCGGCGCTGCTCGTCCTCAGCATGGTGCCGGTGCTCGTCGGCTAGATGCTGCGGTCTTGCTTTGAGGACCGTCGGTGCGACGCCCAGGCGCTGCCTAAGAGGGCGGGCAGGAAGAGCGCCGCGCCCGACGGTAGGGGGACAGGGTTGGTTGGTTGCAACAACATCGATGTATCGATCCTGAAGTTCGACTGCGTCGTATGACGCTCAGCAAAGAAGAGCTTGAAGGGATAGTCGTGTCCCGCCGTGAGGCCCAACGTGTCGAGGCTCACGCTTGCTGTTTGTGCACCATGGACACCGCCAAGATCGATCGCCAACTGATCGTTGATATATACCCACACATCGTCATCGCCGCGGAAGGTAAAGGTTTCGCCGCCTTGATAGGTGAAATCGGTCTCAAGCTCCATCGTGAAGTGGTAGTTGTGCGAACGGCCTTGGTTTCCAAACAGCTGGTTGTCGATGGGGAAGAAGCTACTATTTGAGTAGGTGAAAACCCCGTCATTGTCGTTGTCCTGAAGCTCGAGGATAATATCCAGCGATTGGTTGATACCAGGAACATCAGTGTACCATTGATCGAACGAGGCCTGGCCAGACGTGGTTGCTGTGCCTCCGGGCCCACCGGCGTACAAAGGATTCCCGTCGGAACCGATCGTGTTCTCAACCATGCCGCGGTCGTTACCAACTGTTCGTTCCATGTCAGGATGCGAGTCGAGAAAGTCCCTCACGGAGGCGTTCAGCTGGATGCTCGCAGCCTGCGATATGGAGCTCAAAACTGTTGCGGTCGCCATCGTGGCGAGCAGAAACTTCATCAATCATCCCCCTCCTGGTGCGTCGGTCAAAGCATCGTCGCAAGGGATGAGCCGAGCGACGGCCCCGGCGGTTGATCACAATTTAGGTGGGGATAAATATTTGTTTTTTATATGCTAAAAGAACTGTCTTGGATCAGGCGAAGGATTGGTCGTTCGCCGATAGAGGGCCTGAACGTGCGAATTGCATGATGCACGACATGCGATTTGCGCTGGCGCCGGGGCGCGCGCCAGACCGCTCAAAGCTCGCTTAGACCGAACAGCTCCAGCGTTGCGTCATCGACGCGGCGTGGGCGGCCTGTTGCGCGATCAAGCAGGACCCATTGAGTGACCGCGCTGACGGCGGGGCGTTTCGCCCCTGGCTTGCGGATATCCGTATGCCGAGCGAAGCGTGCACCAGAACGCTTGCCGAGCCAGGTTCTGATCTCAACCTCTTCTCCCTCGAACACCTGGTCGGTGTAGTCGATCTCGTGACGGCTGCAGACCCAGATCTGCGCCTGGTGCACCTCGGGCGGGGCGACAGCGAACCAATGGGCGACCGCGGCGTCCTGGACCCAGCGCACATAGACGGCGTTGTTGACGTGACCCAAATCGTCAATGTCATCCCGCTCAGCGGGCCGGGTTGAAAGGACAGCTGTCTCAAAGCTCTGCGCGCCGAGGAAGCGGGGATCGATGTCGCTCATTCGCCTTCATGTCCTTCCTCTGGCGACCTGCCTGCAGCCTAAGATAAGTCATGTGCCAGCTCTCGAATGCACCCTGCAAGCCGAGATATTGATGCGACTGCGACACATTATCGATGCTGTTGACTCTCATTCGCAATATGGACAGAAATCCATCATTGTTTGAGTTGTAGGACCATCTTGATGCTATCTATCCTTGTGTCAGCCAGCGCCCTGGCTGTTGCCGCCAGCACCGCCGAACCGCTCAGTGCGAGCGAAGCCACCGACGTTATTGTTGTTCCTGGGAAGTATCTTTATACTGATCAGGTCAATGCTCTTCGGACACCGACTCCGATCCTTGATGTGCCAGCAAGCGTTTCGGTGATCACCGCTGAAGAGATCACGCTGCGCGGTTTCACCAGTATCGGGCAAATCGTAGACTACACGCCTGGCGTGAACATGTCCCAAGGTGAAGGACACCGCGATGCCGTTGTCTTCCGCGGCGTTCGATCGACAGCGGACTTTTTCATCGATGGTGTGCGCGACGATGTTCAGTACTACCGCCCGCTCTATAACCTTGAGCAAGTCGAGATCTTGCGTGGTCCCAACGCGTTGTTCTTTGGCCGCGGCGGCACCGGCGGTATCCTCAACCGCGTGACCAAAAAAGCCGAGATCGGTGAGCAGTTCATCGGCTATCAAGCCTCGGTCAACACGTTCGGCGGCTACATGCTGCAGGTCGATAGCAATATCGACACGGGTGACACATCGGCGTTCCGCATCAACGCGATTTACGAGAGCCTCGACAACCATCGCGATTTCTTTGACGGTGAGCGGATCGGTGTGAACCCCACGGCGAAATTCCAATTCACGCCGTCAACGACACTCGATCTCTCCTACGAATATATCGATCACGAACGGTTTATCGACCGCGGTGTTCCCACCGGAACCAACGGCGAGCCAGTCGAAGATTTCGAAGAGATCGTCTTTGGTGACCCCGAACTCAATGACAACCAGCTGACCGCGCATCTCTTCCGGGCGATGCTGCAACATCAGTTCAATGACAGTCTGAAAGGTCGCGTTAGCGCATTCTACGGCGATTATGACAAGTTCTATCAGAACTTCTATGCGTCGAGTTATGACCAAGCCAACAGCCCAGATGTTGTTGGGCTTGATGGCTATGTCGACACGACCGACCGCCAAAACCTGATCTTGTCTGCCGATATCATTGGCGATTTCAAAACGGGTCAGATCGGCCATACGATTGTTTCTGGCATCGAGTACATCGATACGTCGAATGACAATGATCGCTTCAATCCAATCTGGTCAGACTCGCAGGATGATGTGGAGTTCTTCTCAATCGCCCGACCCCTTAACCTGCGTGGTGGCGTAGGCGTTGCGGCGAACGGCAATCCGACCACAGTGGATCTGACGACGGATCTTAATGACGACACTCAGGCTGATGTCGAGGTGTTCTCAGCCTACATCCAGGACGAGATTGAAATCTCTGAGAAGCTTGATCTGGTGATCGGTGTACGGTACGATAGCTTTGAGATTGATGTGTTCAACGTCGCGTCGCCGGGATCTTCGGGTGAGAGTGACGATGCTGAATGGTCGCCGCGCTTCGGGATTGTCTACAAGCCGATCGAAAATATTTCGTTCTATGGCAGCTATAGCGAGAGCTTCCTGCCACGGAGCGGCGAGCAGTTTGCCAATATCAACAGCGACAACGCGCTTGATGCCAATACCTATTCAAACCTTGAGGCGGGGGTGAAATGGGATATCGTCCCAGGGCTGAGCTTCACGGCCGCCGCGTTTGAGATCGAGGAAGAGTCGCCGCAGACAGCTGACGATGACCCCGAAACGTTGAACATAATCGAGTCGGAAATCCAAGGCTTCGAGGTTCAGCTGCAAGGCCAGCTTCGGGAGTGGTGGTATGTGCAAGCGGGCTACAGCTACCTTGAGGGCAATCAGGTGAACGATGATGGCTCGGAAGGGTTGCGGCGCCGCGAGCTTCCGGAGAATATGTTCTCGCTGTGGAACGCGTTCCAAGTGACGCCCGATTTCGGTCTTGGCATTGGTGTGACCTACCAGGATGAGAGCTTCATCACCAACGGACTTGTCAATGGTGTACGACCGGTATTGCCAAGCTATACCCGTGTCGACGCGGCGGCGTTCTATGATCTTTCTGATACGCTCCGCTTGCAGGTTAATATTGAGAATCTGACCGATACGTTGTATTTCCCGAATGCACACAGCACGCACCAAGCGACAGTTGGCGCCCCGCTCAACGCTCGCTTCACCGTCAGCGGACGATTCTAGGC
>JBCDLG010000126.1:0-7884 GCA_038745625.1 Pseudomonadota bacterium
GGCACCGGTGATAGCACGTACCAGGAATCGTGGCCCTCTGGCGCCATGCCTGGGTCTGTGGCCGTCGGCCGGTGCAAATACAGAGAGAAATCGTCGGGCAGTTTCGGCCCTGCGAAAATCTCAGCGATCAGCTCTTTATAGCGCGGGCCAAAGCAGATCGTATGATGCGCGATGTCCTCATATTTTTTGTTCGTGCCAAAATAGACGACGAACAGCGACATGGAGAAGCGCTTGTTCTTGAGCGATTGTTCGACGGTCCGCCCACGTTTCGTTTTGCCCAAGAGCTTGCCGTAAGTGTGGACGACATCCGCGTTGGAGGCGACGCAGTCAAAGTCTTGGCTGAAGCCGCTCTTGGTCCGGACATTTTTGAGGCGGCCGTTTTCTTCGGTGATTTCCTCAACCGGGTCACCGATCAGCGTCGTGCCGCCAAGGTCGCTGAAAAGCTTGGCAAAACCCTGCACCAGGGCGCCCGTGCCGCCGCGGGGGAACCATACGCCCCATTTGCGTTCGAGCGCATGGATCAGCGCATAGATCGCACTCGTCTTATGGGGGTCGCCACCGACGAGGAGTGAGTGGAAACTAAAAGCCTGGCGGAGTTTGGGGTCTTTGATGAAATCTCCGACCCGTCCGGCAACGGAACGTTGCGCCTGGAGGCCAGCAAGCTGCGGCGCGCAGCGCATCATCGACCAGAAATCGAGAAACGGCACGGCGCCGAGTTTCAGATAGCCCTCGCGAAAAAGGGTTTCAGAGTACTTATAGAACTTCCGATAGCCCTCGACATCCCGTGGGCTGAGCTTTTGGATCTCAGCCTCAAGCTTTTTCGTCTCTTGGAAATAGTCGAAGATTGTACCGTCTTCCCATGCGAGACGGTACATCGGCTCCACGGGCATGAGCTCAACGTAGTCGGCGAGCCTGCGGCCTGAGAGGGCAAACACCTCATCAAGGCACGAGGGATCAGTGATCACCGTCGGGCCTCCGTCGAATTTGAAGCCGTCCTGCTCATAGACATAGGCCCGGCCGCCAAGCTTATCCCGCGCTTCGATCAGGGTGGTTTGGAACCCCATGGATTGGAGGCGGCAGGCTAGCGAGAGGCCGCCAAACCCGGCGCCGACGACGCAAGCGGTCGGTTTGGCGCTGACATTGGCCGGTTTTGTTGCCGCTGGCTCATCGTCGATCCGAATGGCTTCGCTCATGCCTCTGTCCCTGTTCCCACGCCGCGCGGTGCGAGCGCCTTGATGGCCCGGATGATCGGCACGGGAGGCTTGCCCGCCAGAATACGTGCCCGGTCCCCGAGCGTCGACCGTCCCGCATAAAATCGTTCAATCAATGCCTGCGGCAAGCCGTAGAAACGCTGCAGGACAACGTATCGCAACTCAGGCTCGGCAGCGCGAAAAAGCATCCGGTTGAGAAGGCGCGAAAAGCGGTGGGCGCGCCAACGCCTAAGGCTTTGCTCCCGCACGGCTTTGGCCACCGTGTTGGGCGTGAGCTGGGGCAGCGCGGCGATCACATCAGCGAGAGCGGCAGCCTCAGGCAGGGAGTAGCCGGTGATGGGATGGAAGAGAGCGGCGCGCAGGCCGATCGGCGCGGGTTGATCCGTGAAATGGTCGAAATAGGCCTCAAGATCGCCCTCAAGGACGATAGGCAGGACCCCTTCCTCCTCGCGAATTACCTCCGCGATGTCCCAGCCTTGCCTGGCGGCATAGGCATGGATCTCGTCGCGCAGCTCCTGGCGCTCGAATTGGTGGCCATCGGCGTAATAGGTATCCTCGATCAGGGCCGTGTTCTCTGTGAAAGGCAGCACATAGACAAAGCGGTAACCATCGGTCTGCGGCACCGTTGCGTCCATGATGATCGGATGTTGAAGGCCGTGGGGTTTCGAAAACCTAAGTTCGAGGCCGAGGAATTTCTGAAAACCGATGGTGAGTTCGTCTGCAGCGTTGGGTCCACGCCCGTCGATCACCGTGCCGTTCAGGACGGTTTGATCGGCCAGCGTGACGCTGCTCACCTCGACATGCGCCGCGGGCTGGCCACTGATCCGTGTGATGCCGATCCCGTCCATCACCTCATCAAGACGGTCGGACGTGGAGCTGAGATAGGGCGTGGTGAGGTGTCGCTCCCGCGCGGGGAAGCGAACCGACTGGCCCTCCCACCGTGTGGTGATGAAGGGTGTAAGCCAAGCAAGCTGCGCTCGCGTCACATCAGTCGCGTGGAAACACCAGGTGTGGTTGCCGCCGAGACGCTCGTCCTTTTCGACGATCGCGATGCGCAGCTCAGGCCGCGTTTGGCGCAAACGGTAGGCAGCCAAGCTCGACGAGAGACCACCGCCTACAAAGATGAGATCGAAATCCACCCATTGGTTCTTAAACGCGTTCAGCCGCGGGCTGAAACCCGCGGCTGATACAAAACATCGTGTGATGACCGGACGGTGTTACACCGCGTCTTTAAGCTGCGGCATGACCTCAAAGAGGTCGGCCACGAGGCCGTAGTCGGCCACTTGGAAGATCGGAGCTTCCTCGTCTTTGTTGATCGCCACGATGACCTTGGAGTCCTTCATGCCAGCGAGGTGCTGGATGGCGCCGGAGATGCCGACAGCGACATAGAGCTCAGGCGCGACAACCTTGCCGGTTTGGCCGACCTGGTAGTCGTTCGGCATGTAACCCGCGTCGACAGCAGCGCGCGAGGCACCGATGGCGGCACCAAGTTTGTCAGCCAGCGGATAGATATACTCTTCGAACGCTTCGTTCGAACCAAGAGCACGGCCGCCTGAGACGACGATCTTGGCGCTGGCGAGCTCTGGGCGATCTGACTTCGTCAGCTCTTCAGCAACGAATTCGGAAATACCAGGGAAGGCGCCATTACCGACGGTCTCAACGCTTGCTGAGCCGTCATTGCCGACAGCGTCAAACGCCGTAGGCTGAACAGTGATGACTTTCTTGGCGTCTTTCGACTGCACCGTCGCCATGGCGTTGCCGGCATAGATCGGACGCACGAAGGTGTCGGCGCTTTCAACGGCAGTGATCGCAGAGATCTGCATCACGTCGAGCTTGGCCGCGACGCGCGGCATGAAGTTCTTGCCGTCGGTGCTGGCCGAAGAGACGATCGCATCATAGCTGCCAGCAAGACCGACGATCAGCTCCGCCATCGGCTCCGCCAGACGTTTGCCGTAATTGGTATCGTCGGCATGCAGAACTTTGCGCACGCCAGCGACTTTCGAGGCTGCTTCAGCGACGCCGCCTGCGTTTTCGCCGGCGACCAGGAGGTCGACATCGCCGCCAATTTTCTGGGCCGCCGAGACGACCTTAAAGACCGCGTCGTTCAGGGCTTCATTGTTGTGATCAGCAATAACGAGAACAGCCATCAGATGACCCCCGCTTCGTTTTTGAGTTTCTCGACCAGTTCGGCGACGCTTTCGACTTTGATGCCGGCTTCGCGCTGGGGAGGCTCGGTGACTTTGAGTTTGGTGAGGCGCGGTTCGAGATCGACGCCGTAATCAGCGGCAGCCTTTTTCTCGAGCGGCTTCTTCTTGGCCTTCATGATGTTCGGCAGCGACGCGTAGCGGGGCTCGTTGAGGCGCAGGTCGGCGGTGACGATCGCTGGCAGATTGAGGGCCACCGTCTGGAGACCGCCGTCGATCTCGCGGGTGACGTGCAGCTTGTCGCCATCCTTCTTCACTTCTGAAGCGAAGGTGCCTTGCGGCCAGTCGAGGAGGGCGGCCAGCATTTGACCTGTCTGGTTGCGATCGTCGTCGATCGCTTGCTTGCCCATCACAACGAGCTGCGGGCTTTCGTCCTCGACGACCTTTTGCAGCAGCTTGGCGACGGCCAGGCTTTCGAGGTCTTGGTCGGTGGTCAGCAGCAAGCCGCGGTCAGCGCCCATCGCCATCGCTTGGCGGATCTGGTCTTGCGCCTTGTCGGGGCCGATCGAGACAACGACCACTTCTTCTGCCGTGCCGGCTTCTTTGAGGCGCACAGCCTCTTCAACAGCGATCTCGTCGAAGGGGTTCATCGACATTTTGACATTGGCGAGGTCGACGTCGGTGTTGTCGGATTTGACCCGCACTTTGACGTTGTAGTCGACCACCCGTTTCACCGGGACGAGAACCTTCATGGCGTCTCCTTAGGGTTAGACATGTTGCGTTGCGGGGCGCTCTACACCCCGGTCGCATTGAGAAGCAACGAGGGCCCATGCCGCGGACATGGCTTCTTTGCAAGGGGCATCGGCAATTCGCAGCAAGGGCCCCGCTTTTTGCGCGACGGCGCCGAGCGAAGGGGCCGCAAAGCGAGCAAATAAGCCATTTTTAGCGTCGGAACATGGCTTGCGACGGGTTTTCCCAAGAACCGAGAGGGAAGAACCGTGAAACGATTTGCGACCTTGATGTCCACTGCTGCACTGATGCTCACCGCAGCTGATGCGAAAATGCTCAACTTTGAAGATTTCGGGATGGCCAATGGCGATCTTGCCGCCGTTGCCGGGACGGAATTTGAGGACGAGTACGGCATCGTTTTTTCATCAAATGATGGCCTTCGGATCATCAAAGTGGGGGGCCCGACCGACGGTTTTGCTCCCCACGATACCCCCAAGCCGGCGGACGCTTTCGGCACCTATTTTTTGGGGACGGCCTTTGATGATGGCCATACGGAGCTAATGATTGAGTACACAGATGGTGTTGACGGTCTGAGTTTCGATCTGGGCGATATCGATGGCCCAGAGGTTTTTCAGATCGACGTGCTCGGCATGGGCGACGAGATCCTCTTCAGCCGTAACATCCAGGCTGGCGATCCAGGTACGGGCGACCGGAGCGTCTATAAGTTCGGTGCCTCGGGACTCAGCGGGCTGATCTACAAGGTCGTGCTGACCGGTGAACGCAACAATGGCAGGCTTGGTATCGCCTTCGATAACTTCAGTGTGGATCGCAATCTGAACGCCGTCCCGTTGCCGGGCGCTTTGCCGCTTTTTACGGGTGCGGCGTTCGCTGCCTTCGCGCTGAACAGAAGTCGGCGCAGGCGGGGGTGATGAGCAGGGGGCTCACCCCTCATGGGCCCTCTGACCCCTCGCCCTGCGCTGCTGGCCGCCGAGGCCACCCCCAGAGGCGCGTCGTTGAGCCGCTCGACGTTCTGCGGCACGATTTGGGAGACCGTGTCTTCCGGCTCATCGACCCCTCCAGGTGGGATCCAGCGCTCAGCCGACCGCCGCCCCATGCCAGCACATATCCATGCCAGCCGAAAGTGATCCCGCTGCTTGAGACCGACGACTCGTTGGGAGCATGGATGCAAGCCCTCGAGTTGGGCCGCCGCGATATCCAACTGGCCAGTTTTGACTTTAGCATCGGCGGGGTCGTCGGTGTTGGCCTCCCCGATGGTCCAGCGCTTCTCGAGGCTATAGGTCACCATACTGATCAACCAGCATCTGGTCTTGGGATGCAGGCTGTCGCAACCGTGTGGCATCCGGGGCCAGAGAAGGGCGGCGTTGCGGACTATCCGATAGCAGAACGCATCGAGGCATCACCTGTGCCCGTGCCGCCCGCGGCCCCCGTCTTCGCTTTGGGCCTTGGCGCCTTCAAGCTCACTCGTCGACGGCCCCAGCGCCAGGCACCCACAGGACTTCGCCGCCCGCCTCACGGCTCACCTTGCGGGCTGCCACAAAAAGGAAGTCGGAGAGACGGTTGAGATAAAGCGGGACAGGTTGCGAGACCGCGCCTTCGGGATCGCCCAGTTCTTTAAGCGCCCAGACCGAGCGCTCAGCCCGCCGCGCGACCGCGCGGGCCATGTGGAGCGCGCTCGTGCCGCCGGGCCCGGAAGGCAAGATGAAGCTCTCCAGCGGCGGCAGCGCATCGTTGATCCCGTCGATCGCCTCTTCGAGCCGGTCGATCCGGGACGGATCGAGCCGCAATTCGCCTTGCAGGGTCTCTGGTGTCGCAAGGTCCGCGCCGAGGTCAAAAAGATCGTTCTGGATCGCCAAAAGCTGACCCCGAAGCGTGTCGCCGAGCTCATGGCTCAGCGCGACGCCGATCGCGGCATTGAGCTCATCCACCTCGCCGATCGCCACGATACGGTGGTGGGTCTTAGGCAAACGCCGTTGGTTGAGGCTGACGACCCCGGTCGTGCCTTCATCACCGGTGCGCGTGTAGATCTTGTTGAGCTTGACCATCAGGTCACGCTCCGTTGCGGCCGAGAAGCCAGACAAAGAGCATCAGCAGCGCCACGGCGATGGCCTGGAGCGTTACACGCAAGCGCATGAGTTTGTTGGAGTTTTTCGCAGAGAAGTCACCGCCCTTGGCGAGCGAGAAAATCCCCAGGCCCAAAACCACTGCCACCGACAGAAGGGCGATGGGGATGATGAAATATTGCAGCGCAGTCAGCATAAAACCTCGGTTTTCGGCACCGCCGCCGTTGGCAGTGGTTAATCGTGTCCTTCTGGCCTCTGGCTCAAAGGCCCTCAATCGCTTAAGGAGTTGGGGCGGCAGACGAGGGTGCCAACCCATGTGCGCTGTTCCGCGCATTCGATGGGCCAGGGAACATCAGGTGGGGTATGACGTCTGAAGTCGTCTTGATGAATAGGCAAGCTGTCGCAATGGCTGCGGACAGCGCGGTGACGATCTCCGGCGCCAACTATCTGAAGACCTATCAGTCTGTGGATAAGTTGTTCCCGCTGGTCACCGGTCAGCCGATCGGCGTCATGATCTATAACAATGCCGAGCTGATGAGCACGCCGTGGGAGACGGTGATTTCGCTCTATCGCGAACAGGCGAACGGCCGCTCCCTCGACACGCTGGAAGCGCATGCCCAGGATTTCATTTCGTTCCTGTCGAACAACACGGAGCTCTTCTCCCAGGATCACCAGGACACGGAGTTCTTCAAGCATGTGGCGGTGGTGTTTTCGATCATCGCGCAGGATTTCGACCAGCAGCTTGAGCATTTCCAACGCTCGGGCCAGGGCCGGGCGCGGGAGCACGTCTCGGCGCTTTTCGAGTATGTGGTTGCGGAGCTCTTCGGTGACCTGACGACCAATCTCAACGGCTCACCGCGGCAGCGTCTCGACTGCTTTCCGCAAGGGACTGAGGACCAAATCATGCGCCGCTATGGTGCTGAGATCGACGAATTGATCGGTAGCCTTATCAATTCTCTGAAAAACGAGTTTGCCTCATTGTCCGTCAGCAGCGAGACGATTGCGCAACTGCGAGAGATCGCTGTTCTTTCCGTCGTGCAGGACGCTTTTTTCGAGCACTATACCGGCGTTGTGTTCGCAGGCTTTGGCCGCTCCGACAAATTCCCGTCGATGCGCAGCTACCTCACCTCATCGGTGGTGATGGGCCGGGTGAAACAGCGCATGGATCGCTCGCAGGACATGACGACGGATTCGGGGCCCGTGGTGCAGCCCTTCGCTCAGGACCGGATGATCCGGACGTTCCTCACGGGCATGGATCAGCATCTGCGGATGTTCCTGTTCGGTGAGACGCTGAAGCTTTCGACCCATCTTGTGGGCGACGTCATTGGCCGCGCGCCGGGGCTCAATGATGAGCAGCGCGCGAGGCTGATGCAGGACTATTCCGAAGGCTCAATGACCAATGCGCTCAGGGCGTTCTTCATGTCGATCGATCAGTTCCAGTATCAGGTCCACACGATGCCAATCCTGCGGGCCATCAGCTCTCTGCCGAAAAAGGAACTTGGCGAAACCGCCGCGTCACTGATCAAGCTCAACTCCTTCCAACAGAAGGTGATGAACTCCATCGAAACCGTCGGTGGGCCGATCAGTCTTGCCACCATCACCCGGAATGAGGGGCTGGTGATGGGCAAAGAACGCGCGGAGCTTTGAGGAGATCACCATGGCTGACCGGCTCAAACAAATCTGGACCGACTTCGCTGACCGCACCAGCGTGCATCTGAC
>JBCDLG010000127.1:0-7857 GCA_038745625.1 Pseudomonadota bacterium
CACGGGTGGAGGTCATAAGATGAGCCGTGTTGCCCAGGCCCTGAAAGGCGCTCTTCTCACGGACTTTTTGGGAGCGTTCTGGCTCGGCCTCAAATACTACTTCCGGCCGAAATTCACGGTGAACTATCCCTTTGAACGTGGCCCTTTGAGCCCACGGTTCCGCGGCGAGCATGCCTTGCGCCGCTATGCCAATGGCGAGGAGCGCTGCATCGCCTGCAAGCTCTGCGAAGCCGTCTGCCCAGCCCAGGCGATCACGATCGAGGCCGAGCAGCGCGAAGACGGCTCCCGCCGCACCACCCGCTATGACATCGATATGACCAAGTGTATCTATTGCGGCTATTGCCAGGAAAGCTGCCCGGTCGATGCGATCGTTGAGGGCCCCAACATGGAGTTCGCGACCGAGACCCGCGAAGAGCTGTTCTACGACAAGTCCAAGCTCCTCGCGAATGGCGACCAATGGGAACGCGAGATCGCCAAGAACATCGAAATCGACGCGGCCTACCGATAACGCGTCCGTGGAATTGTAAAGAGGAGTCTGCGCAAGGCGCTAGCTGATCTTACGACCACGGCGCGATTGCAGTCGCTCGTAATGCTCGGCCCCGTCTGGGTCCGACGACAGCAACCCATCCCATCGCTCCCCATCTCGATTATCAGCCAACCTCGTTTTATTCGCCAGGTTGTCGGCGAAGTCGCGGTTGCGCTTAAAGATGTCAGTCACCCTGGTCTTGCGGCGCGTCGGACGTTTTCCCGTCTGATCGGACGCCCGCGATTGAAGCCGTTCAGGCCATTCATAGATCGTCGTTTTGGACATGCCCTGAAGATAGACCAAGGAGCCTGGCGCCTCGAATGTCTCGTCAATCGTGTCATTCAACTCGTCATGTGTGATCCGACGCTTGTTTGGCAGCGAGGCGAAATAGCCGCGCGATTCATAGCTGTTGAGATGCGGGAACAGGCTGAACACCGTGTCGCGTAAGGCCTCCTCAGAAGGCATCGCGTAGTAGAGTGTGAAGAGGGATGCAGCCCCGCGGTTTAAGATCCGGAGGGTGGTCTCGTCGCCCGCGTCCCACTGGCGTAAAGCAGCCAGGCGCGGCACCTCATTGTCAGCGGTCGTTAGTTTGATCACGGCACCGATCAAATCGATGGGTGAGGCATCTTCAGGTAGGTAGTAGACGGACATCACCGCCGTTTCATGGTCATGGTCCTGTGCCCATCGTCGGATTTGGCGGGCAATGGCCCGCGGTGACCGCTCATCTGGCTCGAGCGGAGGCAATCCAAGCTCCTCGCGCATCAGTGCCTCAAGACTGAACCAGTTGTTCGAAATGTCGCTTGCCTGGTGTTCGATCGCTCGCGACCAAAAAGGATCGAATGTGAGAATCTGATAAACCTCGAACACCGTCGCGCATTTTTGCGAGATCATGGTGAGGTAGCTGCGGATCACGTCTTCGTAGATTTCACGCAACTCATCGACACGGGGGCCTTCCGTGATCCGATTAGGGTCGTTGATACGGTCGTGGCGCAGGATCGCAAGGATATTGATGCCTTCTTCGCGCGCGATCTTACGCAGCTCACTGATGGTCTGTTGAAAGGCAATGCCGTGCTCATAAAGGTCGTCGAACGCGTTGACGAGACGGCGGAAGTCATCGCTGCCGTGGGTCAGTTTTTTGTCAGCAAGGTCCATTTCCTGGACGATCCGCTGCCGATTGGCCACAGACTTCGCCGAAGCAGCCACCACCGCCGCAACAGCAGAACCGGCTGCTGCAAGCGGTACACCGATCAAAAAGTTGAAGTAGTCTCCGCGTTGACCAGGATCCGCGCCCTCGGCCTCGTCGAGCGCATTTCGAAAGATCTCAGGCAGGATGTACTGCGCCGCAGCGGAGTCAGGAAAGAAACCGGCGATGATATGAATGGCACCAAAAATAATGAGGACAACTGCAACCAGTGCATACGTCATCCAACTGAAATACTTACCCAGATAGGACATGCGATCACTAAAGGTCAGTGATCGTTTTTCAAAGAGATTGGTCATACGCAATAGCGCCCCATACCCAACGAAACCGCGTCTCGTCTTCTGCCCATTGTGGTGTTAGACGAAAAGCTGGGCCGCAACCACTCTAGACGTCACAGCGACTGCACATGCACCAACTGTAAGACATGCAGCGAACGCTCGGTGAGGCTGCGTGCCGCGCCTTGCCTGTGCACCCAAAAGCCCATACCCCTTATCGATAAACACTGAATATCACACACTTGGGAGATCCCTCATGCCCAGACCTGTCGCGGCCCTCATCGCTGGTCTTCTGATGATCACACCGGTGATGGCCCAGGACATTGCCATCCCGTTCGAGAAGTTCACCCTCGACAATGGCCTCACCGTGATCGTCCACGAGGACCGCAAGGCGCCCGTCGTCGCCGTCAGCGTCTGGTATAAGGTTGGCTCGAAGGATGAGCCCCAAGGCCAAACGGGCTTTGCGCACCTTTTTGAGCACCTGATGTTCAACGGCTCGGAGAACTATGACGACGAGTGGTTCAAGCCGCTGCAAGAGGTCGGCGCGACGGGCCTTAACGGCACGACCAGCTTTGACCGGACCAACTACTTCCAGACCGTCCCGACCCCCGCGCTTGATCGGATCTTGTGGATGGAATCGGACCGCATGGGCCATTTCACCGGCGCGATCACGCAAGAGAAGCTCGATGAGCAACGCGGCGTCGTCCAAAACGAAAAACGCCAGGGCGAAAACGCACCCTATGGCCGGGCTTTCACCAACATCATCCATGGCATGTTCCCGCCAGGTCATCCTTATGCGCATCTTCCCATTGGATCGATGGAAGACCTGGACACGGCCGACTTGGACGACGTGCGGACGTGGTTTGAGACCTACTACGGACCGAACAACGCGATCCTGGTGCTCGCCGGGGATATCAATGCAGCCGAGGCGCGGCTCCTTGTGGAACGCTATTTCGGCGATATCGAAGCGGGCCCACCCCTCACCCAGTGGGAAGCGTGGGTGCCTATCCGCGACGAGATCTCGCGCGAGACGATGTATGATCAGGTTCCCCAGGCCCGCATCTATCGAACCTGGGTCGCGCCGGAGGATACAAGCCCTCAGGCCACGGAGCTCGGGATTGCCGCATCGATCTTAGGCGACGGCAAGAACTCTCGTCTTTATAAAGAGCTTGTCTATGATCGGCAGATCGCGACCGACGTCAGCGTCTTCAACTTTGAGCTGCAGATGGCGTCGCTCTTCGGCGTGGTCGTCAGCGTCGCGCCTGGCCAATCGGTCGAAGAGGCCGAAGCGGTGCTTGATCAAACGGTGGCCGACTTCCTGCGTCGTCCGCCAAGTCGGCAGGAGGTGGAGCTCGTCTCGACCAAGACGCGCGCCGGCATCATTCGCGGTCTTGAAGAGGTGGGCGGCTTCAGCGGCAAAGCTGTGACCCTAGCCCAAGGCGAGTTGGTCGCTGGTGATCCAGGCTATTTCCAAACGGAGCTTGAAGAGCTGGCCGAGGCGCAGCCACGATCGGTGCTCGCAACGGCCAAAACGTGGTTGCGGGACAATTACTATCAGCTGACCATTCTTCCCTTTGCTGAGTATCAAACCAGCCAAAGCCGTGTCAACCGCTCGCAAGGCCTGCCGCCCGTCCTGGGCGAGACCAGCCTCGAATTCCCCGAGGTCGAGACCGCCACGCTGTCGAACGGTATCGACGTGGTGCTCGCCACACGGAGCACCATCCCGGTGGTGAACGTCGCTGTGCAATTCGACGCTGGCTATGCGGCGGACGCCGGGGGGCTCTTGGGTCTTTCCAATTTCACCACAGCGATGCTGGATGAGGGCGCAGGACGACTCGATGCCCTGGAACTTGCGCGCCAGCTTGAGCTTCTTGGCGCGACGCTCGGTGCCGGGTCCAATCTCGACACCACCACGGTGTCGCTCTCGGCGCTCAAAGAAAACCTCGAGGACTCGCTTGCGATCTTGAGCGATGTGGTGCAGCGGCCAAACTTCCCCGAGGAGGAGATCGAGCGCCAACGGCCTCAGATCCTGACCGGTATTCGGCAGGAAAAGGCCAACCCGACATCGATTGCCCTACGGATGCTCCCTGAGCTGATGTATGGCGAGGGCCATGCCTATGGCATCCCGCTCACCGGTTCGGGCACAGAGGAAGCGGTGAGCGCCATCACACGCGACGATCTTGTCCGCTTCCACACCGCGTGGATGAGGCCGGATAACGCCACCCTCTACGTTGTGGGTGACACAACAATGGAAGACATGCAGCCGCTCTTGGAAAAGGCTTTTGGCGGCTGGACGGCAGAAGGCGCCGCGCCGGTCAAGAACATCACTGAGGTGGACCTCACCGAGCCGCGTGTTGTCTTGGTTGATCGTCCGGGCTCGGCCCAGTCGTTCATCCTGGCCGGGCATGTTGCGCCGCCGACAGGTGTTGAGAACAACATCGAGATCGACGCGATGAACGAGATTTTGGGCGGTAACTTCGTCTCGCGCCTCAATCTCAATCTACGTGAGGACAAAGGCTGGTCCTACGGTGTGCGCTCGCTGCTGCCGGGAGCGAAGGGCCAGCGGCCCTTCATCATCTATGCCCCGGTCCAAACCGACAAGACGACCGAGTCGATCTCGGAAATCGTGCGGGAGGTGCGCCAGTTCGTGGGACGGCGACCTGCAAGCGAAGCTGAGCTGGAGCCGGTCGTTCTTGATGCTGTCCGCTCCCTACCCGGACAGTACGAGACCTCCGACGCGGTGCTGACGAGCCTCCTCGCAAGCGGCCGGTTTGGTCGCCCCTTCAACTATCCTGAGACACTGCCCTCACGCTACAATGGCCTCAGCACAGTTGACGTTGCAGAGGCCGCAGGCGAGGTGCTTCAGCCTGATGCGATGGTCTGGCTCATTGTGGGGGATGCGGAGCAAGTGCTTGAAGGCATCGAAGCCGCCGGCATTGGACCAGTCACCGTGATGAGTCTCAGCGATCTTTAAGGCGCGCAGGCGCTTAGCGCATCGGCGAGCCGGCAGGGTCAAACCCAGCCGGCTTTCCTTTTAACTTGTGGCGAGATCGAGCTCTTGCAGGCGTTTGATCTCATCACGGATCTCTGCCGCTTTCTCAAAGTCGAGATCAGCGGCCGCCTCTCGCATCTCTTTCTCAAGCTGTTTGAGATGCGTCTGCAGATTATCGCCATGCTCAAAGGCCGCAGCGTCCTCAGCCATGCCGCCGCGGCGGCCGGACTTCGGCGCGGTGAGCTTGCCTGAGCTGAACGTCGTACCGGCAGCGGCCTTCACGCCTTCGTCGTCGCTCTCGACGATCTCAGCGATCTTCGCCTTCACCGTCTTCGGCGTGATGCCGTGGGCCTCGTTGTGCTCGAGCTGTTTGGAGCGGCGACGACCCGTCTCCTCAAGGGCACGTGCAATCGAACCCGTCTCACGATCTGCATAGAGAATAACACGGCCATCGACATTCCGCGCTGCACGGCCGATCGTCTGGATCAAAGAGGTCTCGGAACGGAGAAAACCCTCCTTGTCAGCGTCAAGGATCGCCACGAGCTGACACTCGGGGATATCGAGGCCCTCACGCAACAGGTTGATGCCGATCAGCACATCAAAGACGCCGCGGCGCAGGTCACGAATGATCTCGATGCGCTCCACCGTGTCGACATCGGAGTGCATGTAGCGGACCTTGACCCCCTGATCATGCATATACTCGGTGAGGTCTTCTGCCATCTTTTTGGTCAGTGTGGTGACAAGCGAGCGCCCGCCCTGCTTGGCAACCTGCTTCACTTCGTCGATCACGTCGTCGACCTGGCTGAAGTCGTTCTTTGAGACCGGGCGAATCTCCACCGGTGGGTCGACAAGACCGGTCGGCCGGATCACCTGCTCGACAAAGACACCGTCCGTGCGTTCCATTTCCCAGGGACCGGGCGTCGCCGAGACATGCAGGGTCTGCGGCCGCATCGCGTCCCACTCCTCAAACTTCAGCGGCCGGTTATCCATGCAGCTCGGCAGGCGGAAGCCATACTCCGCAAGCGTCCTTTTGCGCGCATAGTCGCCTTTGAACATCGCACCGATCTGCGGGATGGTGACATGGCTTTCATCGCAAAAAAGAAGCGCGTTTTCTGGCAAATACTCAAACAGCGTCGGTGGTGGCTCGCCGGGTTTTCGGCCGGTGAGGTAGCGGGAGTAGTTCTCAATCCCCTGACATGAACCCGTCGCCGCCATCATTTCGAGATCGAACTGCACCCGCTGCTCAATCCGCTGCGCCTCAAGCAGCTTACCCTCCTGGTGCAAGATCGGCAGCGTACGCGCGAGCTCCGCTTTGATCTCTTCCATCGCTTTCGACAGTGTCGGCCGCGGCGTCACATAGTGGCTGTTCGCGTAAAGACGAATCGTCTTGAGGTTTTGCACCTTCTTTCCGGTCAACGGATCGAACTCGGTGATCTCCTCGATCTCGTCGCCGAACAGCGTGACCCGCCAGGCTGCGTCTTCAAAATGCGCGGGAAAAATCTCGATCGTGTCGCCCCGCGCCCGGAAGGTGCCGCGCTGGAACGCCTGGTCGTTGCGTTTGTACTGGAGCGCCACGAGATCAGCGAGGAGCTGTTTCCGCTCGATCTGCTCCCCGACGGCGAGGTCAAACACCATTGCTGTGTAGGTCTCCACCGATCCGATACCGTAGAGGCACGAGACCGACGCAACGATGATCACATCGTCACGCTCAAGCAGGGACCGCGTCGCTGAGTGCCGCATACGGTCAATTTGCTCGTTGATGGTCGACTCTTTCTCGATGTAGGTATCCGTCCGCGGAACATAGGCTTCTGGTTGGTAGTAGTCGTAATAGGAGACGAAATACTCCACCGCGTTGTTCGGAAAGAACGCCTTGAACTCACCATAGAGCTGGGCGGCGAGGGTCTTGTTGTGAGCGAGGATCAGCGCCGGTCGCTGGCACGCCTCAATCACTTTGGCCATGGTGAAGGTCTTACCCGACCCGGTGACACCGAGCAGCACCTGGTCCCGCTCATGCACGGTGACGCCATCGACCAGCTCATCAATCGCGGCGGGCTGGTCACCCGCCGGTTGATAGTCAGAGACCACCTCGAACCGCTGACCGCCCTCGAGCTTTTGCGGGCGCTCCGGCCGGTGCGGGGTCCAGGCCTCAGGCTGCAGCCGCGCGTGATAGGTGGCGACGGCCTCGGAGAAGCCCTGATTTTTCGGAAGAACGTCGGACATAGGGGGAACATAGGCCATCCCCTGGCCCGTTCCCAGACCCCTTAAGCGACGAGCGCAGGCGTCCGATCCAGACAGTCCTTAAGGCGCTGCCGAGCGCGGTTCAGCCGTGAGCGGACCGTTCCGACAGGAACTTTGAGCAGCGTTGCCGCCTCCTCATATTTGAGGCCTTCGATCGCGACAAGCGACAGCACAACTTTGTCATTATGCGGAAGCTTCTGAAAATTGGTCACCACGTCTTTGTAATGCATCCTTTCCTCCTGGAAGGGATCAATCGATAAACGGTGCTGCGGCGCGTCCTCCAAATCCACGGTGACACCGCGCACATTCTCGCGGCGCAACTGATTCAGAAAGACACGGCGGCACACCGTAAACATCCATGAACGGAGATTTTCGCCATCGAAGAGATGCTGCTTGCGCAAGCACCGCTCAACACTGTCTTGCACCAGATCATTGGCGCGATCTTCGTTGCGCGTAAGCGTGATCGCAAAGCGACGAAGGGCCGGCAGCGCCTGGCTCAATTCAAAAGATGAGATTGTCGGGGCGGTCATTACAACCTCCGGTTCATCTGCTCCTCTTTTGTATGGGTCTCGAATATTGGGGTCAAAGAAAGCTGTAGGGCATACCTGGCAGACAAGACCAACTG
>JBCDLG010000128.1:0-7851 GCA_038745625.1 Pseudomonadota bacterium
GCCGGTGGCATGATGACTTGCGCGCGCACCGGGCGGTCTCGGTACTTGATGCTCACCGATACGATGGGCTTGTCTTTGCTGATCGTCGAGTTTGAGGCCGATGCGATCTGGGTTCCGATGTCCTTGATCTCGGTCGGCGTCAGGCTGCTTTTCAACGGCGACATGAACCTGTCACCCTGGAATTCTCCCCAGACAGAACCGTCAGGGTTGATGCAAATCTCAATGACGTCGTCGCGGGAAGCTTCGGGGAGCTTATCTAGCGAGGCCTGGAGGTAGGCGCCCGACATCAGAAGATCTCCAGGTCACGGTCCACCATCACAGTGATCCTTGCACCCTGTTCGACATAGATCACCGGGCCGATGGAGAGGTAGTCGTCGATGACACTGTCGGCGCTGTCCGCGAAGTCGTCGCCCACATCTTCGAGGATCTCAGCAGACGTTTCATCCTGGACCTGCGCCGCGGCGGCGCCGGGTAAAGCGGTGATCAACGATATGAGGGCCGCCGAGCCGAAACGCTCCTTGAAGCGTGTGTCGACAAACCCCGTAGCGCCGGCGCGTCCAAGTTCATCGCCTCCAAACGAACTGATGGTGACCGTTTGGTTGGTGGGCAGGATGATCCGATCCCAAGCGATCGTGATGCGGCTTTGTGCGATGTCTGCTCCTGAACGGTATCGGCCAATCAGCTTCGATCCTCTCGCAATCAAGATGCGGGACCCGTCGTAAGAGTGCACATCCTCGGTGATGACCGCGCGGACTTGCCCGGGGAGTTCGCTCGATATTGCCGTCTCCATCGCGGCCTGGATCATCGTGCCTTGCACAATCGCATTGCCGGGGTTTGCGATGACCTCGGCTTGGGTGACGGTTGAGGGTAGTGCGCCGTTCAATACGAAGTCGGTCACGTCTTCGAAGGTCCGTTCTGCGAGTTCGCCTTCGCCGGTGCTGTTTCCGCCAAACGCGATGGTCGGTGACTTGATCCGCGCTTCCTGAAATGCCGCTTCCTCGTCCCTTCGACGTTGCAGCTCAGCCAAGCGTCTTGCTTCTTCCTCTCGTTGCAACCGCAGGCGTTCGGCTTCCAAGAGGTCGGCTTCTGACGGTCCAGGCGCAGGGGCGGGGGTCTGCAGTTTTGCGAGGTCGAGGTCCATCCGCAGTTGTTGAAGCTCCCGATCTCGCGCGGCGAGTTCTTCTGCAAATTGATCCTGCGCTCGTTGTGAGGCTTCTTCCAGGGCGGCAATCTGTGCCGTCAGTGCATTGATGGCGTCCGCGGCCGCAGTGTCTTCTTCAACAACCGGTTCTGGTGCGTTCTGCAGCGCTTCGATCTCAGCACGAAGAGCTGCAAGTTGTTCGAGCAACTCCGCATTCGGCTCGGGGTCCGACCCGACAACCACGACTTCGGGTTCCGGCGAGGCAGGGGGCACGAAGGGCTCGATTTCGCCAAACCCATCTCCCGTCATCTGAAACTCTTCCGGTTGCGCGGTCGGAAGCGGGTTTTCTGGTGTTTCCCGCAGAGCTGAGTAAACGAGCAAGCCCAGAACAGCGATCGCGCTCGTACCAAGAAGTGCCACAAGAAGAGAGGGCTTCGACCTCGGTTTGGACGGTTGCGCGCCTTCGAGTGCGGCGAGGCGTTTGCTGAGATCATCAATTTCACTCATGACGATGCCCCCGCATTGGTCGATTGGATGCAGACGATCTCGTCCCCCAGCCTCAGGACCCATTCGCGACCAACGCCTGAGACCCGCAGCACGCCATCCTCGACTTGGGTGCTGTTGACCGTTCGCTCGCGGCCATTGTTGTGCTGGAAGATGGCGGGAACGGGCGCATTGCGGGGAAATCGGAAGAAGGTGAACGTGCCGTCATCCCACACCGAAGACGGTGTGAAATTCGTCCGATCGCTGGCGGCGTAGTTGTAGTTCGGGGCGCGCTGCGCAACCGCGTTTGTGGGCCGCCGGTTTTCGTCAGGGTACCGAAACTGGACCACGTAGAATGTGGGTGAAGAACTTTCCGTTACATTGAAGTAGTAGCTCCGTCGGTTGGTATAGACGGTGATGTTGGTGTGGACCCCTCGGGCATTGGGTTTCACTGCAAAAGCCCGTCCGCCGGGCACTCCGTCGAGTTGAAACCCTTCGGTGTCGCCAGCGATGATTGAGCGGATGGTTTCGCCCTGTCCGAACTCAACCGTCGTCACATGGGTCAGGCTGACTTTGAGCCGATAGACCTGCCCGTCCTGGTACGTTGCCACACGGACGCGGCTGTCATTCGGCCCTGATCTTGGAATGGCCTCGGCAAAAGCGGTGTTTGCCGCAACCGATACCGAGACAGACAGAAGAGCTGGGAGGATCAAGCGCATTGTCAATTCTCCAATCTGTCGGAGCGAATGGCATACTCCGTGACGGTGAAGCCGAAGGGGTTGGTCCAGACATCGTCGATGGACCGGCGTTCCTCGGGACGGAACTCGAAGAGCAAGGTGGCCGTGAAAAGACCAGCCTGGATCCCCTGAGGTGAGGTCAGACGCTTCCGCAAGCGAACCGTCGCGCGATTGCTTCCGATCCGGTTGATGCTGAGAACCTCGACATCGAGGCGGGCATTGGCTCCGTAGACTTTGGGCGGATATGCATCGGTGTTTGCACTGTTCCAGATGTTGCGCATTGAGGTCTCGGCGGCCCCATCGGAGCGCTCGAGAATGCTGCGCACGCGGACATCGTTGTCGAGTTGATTGTAGGTTTCGCGGTCGGTCACGTAGCGAAACACGGCACTCTCGATAATGGCCTGGTTTTCTGTGACTGAGACTGCGCCCACCGAGGCATTGGGAAGCGCCAGACCGGTCTCGGGGTCATAGGGTACGACAACTGGAGCCGGATCGACGTCGAGGATTGAGACGGCTGCAGCCGAAAGACAGCCCAAAATACCGAAGATCAGACCAGCGAACGCAAGTCGCTGCCATTGCTGCTCCCGCCGGCGCGCACCGTAGATCAGTTCTTCTTCGACAATTTCGGCTTCGCGCGTCACTGGCCAGCGTCTCCTATCTAGCTTCAAGCTCGGGCAGAGTGAAATCCATGTACCGCTGTTCTTCGGCGATGGTGGCTGCGTCGATGACGCCGGTTTGTCCGGTCCCGACCGTTTGAACGGCTTCGAGTTGCCACATCGCGACCAGTACGATCGCCAATTCCGCTGTGACGCGCGTGTTGAGATCAACACTGTCTTTCAGCTCTTCCATGTCGCCGATCATGCCAACGAGGCGGTCCACCCGTTGTAGAGACTGGCCCGCTTCCTCATAGGAGGTCTGGGCCGCGGCGGACATGACAGCACCCGTTGTGGCGCGCGTTGCGGTGCGACTTGCCCCGTCATTGCCGCCCGTCGCCATCTCGCGCAACGTATCTTCGTCGAACCCGGCCTCGGCCAGAACGCGTGTCATTTGGGTTTTGATCCGTCCAGCGCTGTTGCCCGCGAGCCGGGAAAAGTCACCTTCGCGAATAGCATCAATAGTTGCCAGGATGTCGCCGAACTCCTGATCAAGAAGCCCGTTCAACTCGTCCTCCATTTCGGTGCGGATGACTGTGGGAAGCTCCATCAGCCCCGTCAGTGCAGCATAGGTGTCTTGAAGCTGGGCGAGCTGCTCCTGAAGCGTGGCGAATTGCTCGCGCAGCTGGACGAGTTGTTCATTCTGCAGGACCTCGTCTTCGATCATCTGCCGGAGTTGCTGGATCTCTTGCGCGATGTTTTGCGTATCGACCGTCGGCACGCCTTGGGCGACCGCCGGAGCAATGAGGAAAGGGGCAGGGGCCGTTGCCAGGACCAGACCCAAGGCGGTCAGGCAAAGACTGCGCCGCGCCCAGCTGAAAGTGCGATGTGTCATTCCAAGTCCTCCAATGTGAAATCCATGAATTGCTGTTCCTCGAGCTGCGCAGAGGCCATGGCGATCTCGGCCGCGCTCAAGGGTCGTGTTCGGGTCGCTTGCAGGCGTGTGCGCGCGGCGATGAGCCGAACAAGTTCAGCACGCGCGTAGGCGTTCAACGCCATCGACTCCTGCAAGTCCGACGTTTCACCGATCCGCTCGACGATGCTGGCAATCCGCATGGTGGCGGCTTGAATAGAGGCCATTGAATGATTGCCGTAGGTCGCAGCACCGGCGCTTGTTAGGGACAGGTTCGAGTTGGCGAGCAAGGCCGGGTCGATGGTGCCAAGTGCTTCAGCACCGCCCATGCGGGCAAGATAGGCGTTGTATTTTTGTGGGATGACGGTGACGTAGTGCCGGGTTTCCGTGAACGGCGGCACGCCGCTGTATTCGATGACGCGCCCCGGACCCGCATTGTAGGCGGCCAGCGCATAGATGATGTTGCCGTCAAAGCGCGCCAGTTGTGCCGCGAGATACCGCGCGCCGCCATGCACCTGCAGGTAGGGGTTGTCATAGTATTCTGGATAGATGCCGAGATCGCCGGCGGTACCGGGCATGATCTGTGTCAGACCGAATGCGCCGACCGGCGAACGTGCGCCGATGGTGAACCGGCTTTCCTGCCAGATCAGTGCCTGAAGCAATGCACGCCATTGGCGGACGCTCAATCCCGCGCGGCCGACGCCCCCAAGACCGTGGGTCTCCTGTGCGACGCGAATGATGAGTTGCTCAATATTGAGCGCGGCGTCGCCAAACATCTGATCGGCGCCGGGATTGGGATCATCCGCGCCGTATAGAAAATCTGCAGATTGCTCTGGTGTTCCGCCGGCTTCGAGCGCGTCGATGGTACCGGGAATGCCTTGGCCGCCGAAGCTCGTTTGCGCGTCGAGGATCTGCTGGAGCACCCTGAGTTGCTCGCGTTCGATCTCGGCGATCTCCTCCTTGACGTTGAGCTTTTCACGTTGAGCAACCAAATCACGTTCGCGATGCGCATTTGCTGCTTGGTTGCGCACCGCCAAGCCCGCATCCACGGTTGGCACACCTTGCGCATGGGCCGTTCCCACACAGATGCACACACAGCAGAGATATGCCGCGCATCTGGAGATCACTCGAGCCACCCCGTGCTGCGATCGGCATCGCCCAAGGGCTCAAAGCCGCAATTCTTCTCAGTCGGCCCGCGCGCCACGAAGCTGAAGCAGTTGACCTCGGACGGTCTGTACTGCTCGCATCCAGCGAGGGCTGAGATCAGGATCAGGAAAGGAACGAGTAATCTCATTGCAGCCTCCAGAAGTCGGGACGTGTTCGATAATCTGTGCCGACCAGCTGCTCTCCCTTTTCCATCCCACCGAGGATTGTGAGCAGGGGACCCAGAGCGCTGAGATCGGTGTCGACAACTACGGAGCCCTGATCATCCCGCACCAATCCAAGACGTGAGTTGCTCCCGGTGTTCAGCAGGACATCGAGCTCCTTGTCGTTGAGATTGAGCATTGCGTAGTCGGACGCACTGGCCCGAATATTGGGCAGCAGGATTTGTGTCGGAACGGCTTCGATGATGGTTTTGCCGGTCCGCGTCTGTTCCAGCTGGCTGGCATATTGGGTCATCATCACAACGACTGCGTTCTGTTTTCGAGCGGTAACCAGCCAGTTGGACAACCGCTCGGCAAAATACTGATTGTCCAGCGCCTTCCAGGCCTCGTCGATGACGATGATTGTTGGTTTGCGATCCTCGATTTTTCGTTCGACCCGCCGAAAGAGGTAGGACAGAACGGCCATGCGCTCCTTCTCGCTCTCACTGTCGAGAATGCCGGTGAGATCGAAGCCGACTATCTCACCTTCGAGCGAAAACGTATCCTTCCGGGTCTGTCCGAAGATCCAGCCGTATCGCCCGGTTTCTGCCCATTCCAGGAACCGCTCGTGCAGGTCGCCATTGTCATCCGCCGATCCAAAGAGCGATGCGAGATCAGACCAGTTTCGAAGGTCGTCATGGGCCGCGGTTGCGTTCTGGCGGACCACTTCCTGAATGCGGTTGGCCTGAGCTGGTGACAGAGGTTTGTCTGGACGCTGGATCAAGGCCGCCAGCCAATCGGACAACCAGGCCTGACCGCGCTCATCAATCTCGGTACGAAGGGGGTTGAGCCCGGTCGGCTCGCCCGCCTTCACAGCCGAGAAGCGGCCACCGTTTGCCCGGACAGCCATTTCCATGCCCTGGCGATAATCGAAAACAAAGACACGCGCCCTGATACGGCGCGCCTGCGTGAGCAGGAAGGCAGATAGAACGGATTTCCCTGATCCAGGGCGACCGAGGATGAGAGTGTGCCCGCCGGTTGGCTCCGCGGTCGGTGCGCCTTGTTCATGATAGCTGAAGCGATAGGCGGATTGCTCCGGCGTAGGGAGCATCGTGATTGTCTGGCCCCAGGGGACCTCATCATTGGTCTTGCCGAGTTGGGTGCGATGAAAGGCAGCAAGATCGGCAAAGTTCCGGTTGGTGATCGCCGCCTTGCGGCTCCGGGCAGCAGTATTACCGGGGTGTTGTGCGAAGAAATGGGTCTTTGCCGCGAAGGCCTCGGTGATTAAGTTGACACCTTCGGACGCCCCGATGTTGCGCACCTCCCCGGCAATGGCGCTGAGCTCTTCCGGTGTGTCACCGAAGACAGATACAGTCATGTGGTGATCGCCAAAGCTGAGGCGTTTGGATTCCAGATCGTCGAGTGCGTCGGCGAGTTGGGCTTCCAATGAGATTGCGCCGTCATCGGCGGCGCGCATTAGCCGACGTTGGCGCTTGATCCGCGATGCCATGATGTTCGAATTGATGGGCGTGAACGAATGGGTGACGACCATATCCACCGGAAGGTTCAGGTCATCGAACATCGTGCAGGCGGTCTTCGGAGGATAGGTCTTGATGGCGAATGTGGTCCCGTAACGCGTCCCCACCGCGCCATCGGAAACGACAAAGCTTGCGCCCTTGAAGGTGACCCGGCAGTTGGCAACGTCATGCGCCACAAAGCCATATTTGGAGGACAGGAAGAGGGGCAGTTCCTGGCCTGTGTTCAGGCCTCCAAGAAAGCCCAGAAGCTCACCCGTGCTTGCCTCGAGGAGACGCGGGGACATGTCCGCGAAGGTCGATTTCAGGAAGCCGACAACTTCGCCCAGGCGGCGCAAGCGTTTCTCCGTCTGGGCCGCAATCAGCGAAACGGATTTGCGCGTCGAGAAGGGCAGACGTGACACGAGGGCGGGGCGGTGCACCACAGTCAAAGTCAGCGTTTTGTCCCGGAGGCCCCGCTGATCCAGAAATCTGCGCCATTCTGTATCTACGGCTGCAGCGAAATCATCGCCTTCCATTGGCCGCAGGTGGTGCTCAATTCCCTTCGAGACCTTGTGCACATAGAACCCGAAATCCGGACCGATCTGGGCGATGATCTGAGCAAAGAGCGCCCGTGTTTTGTCGAGGTACGCATCATCGGTCGTGTTGCTGTTGACGCCCTTCAGTCGAAGGCACTGGAAGAGTTCGTTGCCACGCGTTCGAACTGTCTGGTCGTCGACCAGGCTCACGTAGGGGAGCATATGGGCCAGTTGTCTTTCCCGGCTGGTCCATGTTGGAAGAAGCGTGTCCTGCACGAGGGCGTCGTCACGGGGCATAGCTGTCGCCCCCGTGTATTCGACGGTTTGCGGTCGGTGGGGTTTCCTGCAGAGTGGTGGCCACCACGTCTAGGAAATTGGGGTCCCAATCCGCGGCTTTCCAAAGGGCCGGATAGGCCGCCGCTGCCGCAATGGCGACGACCCAATGCTGGATCCACAGGAACAGCAAAACGGACCCAAACAGCCAGACCATGGCGTACATGATCGGCAATCCGATCAATTTGGGAGGACGCACGAGCCCGGTGAAGAGGGGGGACTGTTCCGCTGCCATCTTGGTGATCCTCAGGTTGTCCAGATTGCAGCGACGATGGTCGGCGCAGCGGCGATGCC
>JBCDLG010000129.1:0-7802 GCA_038745625.1 Pseudomonadota bacterium
CCCTCATCGGTGCGCAGCTCATCGAGGCGCACAATCCGCTGCCGGACAGTCACCAGACCATTGATCACCCAGTAGAGCGAGCCGCCATCAAGCAGATCCTCCGCCCGCTTGGGCATCATCCGCGTGACGTGGTGGACATAGCCCTCAAGCGCTGTACCTTTATTCCGTTCAAAGACCGTTTTTTGCCAGGCGGCGTGACTATCGAGTCCTGTTGCGCCTGCCGCGAGCTTGATGAGGTGGACGGTCATAGAGGCGCTAATGTCCGCGGACGCGCGCCACCTCCTGTGCCCGCGCCTTCTTCATCGAGTGCCGCGACGCGCGTTTGGCCAAGATGTAGAAAAGGAAGTAGCAAAGCCCGAGGCCAATAGAGAGGATCCAAAGCGGCAGGTCGGTGATCAAGGGCGAGAGGATCTGCCGCGTCAGGCCAAGCCGCTCCGCCATATCTGGCGCGTAAGAGTCCAGCAGCAAGGCACCACCCATCAGTGTCAGGATCACCGCGAGAAACGCGGCAAGCACGACACCAACGGTCACGCCAATATCTTCGCGTTCCTCGGCCTTCGCAATAATCATCTTAGAAGGATCACCCATCAGTGCATGGCTTGCTGCGTAGAGGGCCGAGAGCCGCCCCTCGATTTCGTCCTGTGTCAGTGCCCGGCCTTTGTCTTTGCGGTAGCTGTCAAAATCAACCAGCGGCGCATGGGTGACCTCGCTCGGCGCGAGCACCTGGCCGTCGCATTCATCCGCAGGCGCGACTTCTGAGGTCGGGATCACAAGTTCAGCATCAGTCGGCATCAGGAAGAGGGATTTCTCCGCGGCGCGCCGACGGACCAGGCCGTCAAGCTTCATCAGCTTGCCGTCGACCCGGGCCCTGGTCCAACGCTCAAACGCCTCCGCTGCGCCGAGCTTATCGCCCTCGTTCAGCTTTTTGAGGACCGTCGAGCGTTTGAAATTGTCGGCGCCAATATTGAAGATGAAGGAGACGAGCGCGTCATGCTCGTTTTGGTTGAGGGGCGTGCGCACCGAATCGCGCAGCAGCTTCTCGATCGGCCCGACATCGGCCATCAGAAGATTGGTCGCTTCGCGCTGACTGACATCCTGCATCGGCCGCTGAGTCTGGTGGCCATAACCCACGACATAGGTGCCGTCGCCGCGGCGTTCATCGAGCCGCGGGGCTGAGGAGTAGCCCTCGTAAGCCTTGATCAGATTGAGACCTGTGTCTCCAGTCTGCATCCCGCCCCCATCGTGCGCTCGGCCTTTTCTGGCCCCATCACCCGCCCCATGTTGTTACCATGGGCAGTCTTCGATGAATAGCGGATGGTTGCCTGAGTGTTAACCTCTGGCGCCCGGTTCTTGCGTTAGATACGAGAAAATTAGTTGGGGAGAGCGTGGTGACGAAGATGGTTCGCGTATTCGGCGCAATCCTTATGGCCCTTGGGCTTATTGGGTTTGTGGCTCCGTCTCTGATTGCCCAGGATGCCACCAAGCGCGGCACAGTGCTGAGCCTCAAGGGCCCCGTCACCCCGACCGCCGCCAATTATCTGGAAAGAGAAATCGGCGCTGCCTCGTTGCGCGGCGATTCGTTGGTGATTCTCGAGATCGATACGCCAGGCGGGCTCGTGACCTCCATGCAGTCGATCGTCCAGACGATTCTCGCCTCCGACACGCCGGTGGTGACCTATGTCGCGCCACAAGGCGCGCGGTCAGCCAGCGCCGGGCTCTATATCATGTACGCCGCCCATGTCTCCGCCATGGCACCCGCCACCAACACAGGCTCAGCCACCCCGATTGAGATCGGCGGCGGAGGCGGCGGTGAGCCGCTCTTCCCCGAGTCGCCGGTGGAAGAGCCCGCGAGCGAGGACGCGACATCCGAGGCAACCGATGAAGAGGCCTCTGAAGAGGTGTCCGACGACACCGCCGCCGACGAGCCTGTCGATATCTCCAACGAGGCCTCGTTGCGCGGCAAAGTCATCGAAGACGCCGTCGCCTACATCAAAGGGCTCGCCGAGCTCCGCGGCCGCAACGCAGAATGGGCGGAGAAAGCCGTGCGCCCGCCCTCCGCCAGCATCACCGCCTCCGAAGCGCTAGAGCTCGGCGTCATCGAGATCGTCGCGAAAAACCGCGCGGAGCTTTTGGAGATGCTCGATGGGCGGGAGGTCGAGGTCGCAAGCGGCATGGTGACGCTTGAGACGTCCGATGTGACCGTCGTCGAGGTTGAACCGACGACGCTGGAGCTGATCCTCGGCTTTTTCGCTGACCCCAATGTGGCCGCGATCCTCTTCTCGCTCGGCACGCTGGGGATCACCGTGGAGCTTTGGAACCCCGGCTCCATCTTCCCAGGCGTGTTCGGAGCGATCTGCCTGCTGCTCGCCTTTTACAGCTTCCAAGTCCTGCCGGAGAACGGGCTGTTCCTCGCCGTGATCGGCCTTGGTTTCTTGCTCATTATGCTAGAGGCCTTTGTCGCCTCCGCAGGGCTATCGGCAATCGCGGGGATGTCACTGGTCGGTATCGGGCTTTATTATCTGTTCCCCGATGAATTCCGGGTCAGCCTGTCACTGATCATCGGCTTTATGGCCATTGCCGGCATCTTGGTCGCCCTCCTCCTTTGGGAAATTGTGAAGTCCCGCGGCCACGGACCGCTTATCGGCAAAGAAGCCATCCGTGCACGCAATGGCCGGGTTGAGGAATGGGACGGCGAAGAAGGTTGGGTCATCGTTGATGGCGAGCGCTGGCGCGCCCGCTCGAAACAGCCGCTGCAGCCTGGCGACCCAGTGAAGGTTCAAGAGGTCGACGGCCTCGTCCTTGTCGTTCGCAAGGCTTCCGCCAAACAAGGCTTCCGCCTACCGATTAAACCATTGGAGACCCGATAATGGGCGCTTTGACCCTTCTTGTTCCTCTTCTTGCCTTTGGCTTTGTCATCATCCAAGCGATCTTCAAGATCCTCCGCGAGTATGAGCGCGGCGTGGTCTTCACCCTGGGTAAGGTGGGCCGCCGCGCAGCGGGTCCGGGCATTGTGCTCCTCATCCCCGTTGTGCAGCAGATGCGGAAAGTCGATATGCGGACGATCGTTACCGACGTGCCGCCGCAGGACGTGATTTCGCGCGACAACGTCTCGGTGAACGTGAACGCCGTGATTTATTTTCGGGTCATCGATGCCGTGCGGGCCGTGGTGCAGGTTGAGAACTTCATGGAAGCGACCTCGCAGCTTGCGCAGACCACGCTTCGCTCCGTGCTCGGTAAACATGACCTCGACCAGATGCTGCAAGAGCGGGATAAACTGAACAAAGACATTCAGCAGATCCTTGATGAGCAGACCGAGGCCTGGGGCATCAAGGTCGCCAATGTCGAGATCAAGCGGGTCGATGTCGCCGAGTCGATGATCCGCGCGATCGCTCGGCAGGCTGAGGCCGAGCGGGAACGCCGCGCGAAGGTCATCCTGGCTGAAGGTGAACAGCAGGCTGCCGCCAAGCTGGCCGAGGCCGCCCAGGTGCTGGCGCAGCAGGACGGCTCGATGCAGCTGCGCTACCTCAACACGCTGCAGGAAATCGCAGGCGACCAGACCAACACGATCGTCTTCCCCTTCGCGCCTGATGACGTGAAGAAGATGTTTCGCGGCCAGTAAACCTCAGACTGCGGTGTAAAGCGGGATACCCAACCGTTCCGCCGCTACACGGATCCGGTCCCGCAACGGCTCATCTGTCTCTTCCGTGAGCAGAGCATCGATATCAGCCTGCAGCGCTTCGCGATCAATGTGCCGCACCATGTGCTTGAGCGGCATGATTGCGCTCGCGGGAACGGATAGCCGATCGCAACCAATCGCGATCAGCGCGATCGCCATCAGAGGGTCTGCGGCCTGCTCGCCGCAATAGGAGACGGGCGTTTTGTGCTTATGCCCCTTCTCGACGACGTCCTTCAAAAAGCCGATGAAATCCGTGCTGAGATAATCATAGCGCGCTGAAACGAGCTCGCTCTCGCGATCCGCGGCGAAGAAAAACTGCGCAAGATCATTACCGCCGATCGACAGAAAATCGGCCTCGGTCGCGAGCCGATCAGCGCCCCACGCCGCTGACGGGATCTCCACCATCGCGCCGACCTCAAGCGAGCGCGGCGGCGCCTGACGAAGCTTGATCGCTCTTTGTAGTTCCTTGTCGATGATCGACCGCGCGACGATCAATTCATCCTTGGTCGTCACAAGCGGTAAAAGAATGCTCAACGGCCGACCATCGGCGGCAGCTATCAGGGCACGGATCTGCATGCGTAGGAGACCCTCGCGGTCGATCGCCATCCTCAGACCGCGCCAACCCATGGCAGGGTTCGCCTCCAGCGGTCCGTGCATATAGCCTGCGCGCTTATCCGAGCCGAGATCGGCCGTGCGGAAGACGACGCGGCTATCGCCCGCCTCATCAAGGACGGAACGATAATATTCGGTTTGCTCGGTAACGGTGGGTAGGGTTCGTCCAACCAGGAACTGAAGCTCTGTCCGGAACAAGCCAACGCCCTCGGCACCGACCTCCTCCAAGAGGCTCAAATCCATCACCAGGCCGGCATTCATCTCGATGCCGACCAGGGCGCCGTCGACGGTGACAGCGGGCTCGTCCTTGCGCTGGGCAAATTTCGCGATCTGCTCTGAGCGGATCCGCGCCTTGTCCTCGAAGGTCTCGATGCCCTGCGGGGTCGGCCGGAGGAACACCTCACCGCTCGCGCCGTCGACAATGATATCATCGCCCGGCTCAGCGCGATCGATCACACCGCCAACGCCGCTCACCATTGGTAGGCGCAGCGAGCGCGCAACCACGGCCGCGTGGCTGTTGGACGACGCCTCCGTCAGGACAAGCCCCGAAAGCTTCGACCGGTCGAGCTCCAAAAGCTCGGCTGGACCCAACGTCTCTGCCAACACGACCGCGTTCTCCGGGAGCTGATGCTCGGTTTCTTCACCGCCGAGCGTTTTCAACAGGCGGCGCGAGAGATCATCAAGATCATGCATCCGTTCGCGCAAATAGGGGTCGGCGGCTTTGCGCATCTGGGTGCGGTTTTCCGCCTGCACCTGCTCGACGGCCGCCTCAGCCGTGAGGCCCGCCATGATCTTCTCTTCGATCCGCCGGGCCCAGCCGCGGTCATAGGCAAAGAGGCGATAAACCTCGAGCACCTCGCGGCTTATATTGCTCAGCGCCCGGTCTTGCGCGATCATATCGTCTACGGATTTTTGCAGTGTGGCAATGCCGTCCGAGAGCTTCTGCCGCTCTGCCGCAAGGTCGTCGGAGAAGACCTGCCGCGTGATCCGTTGCGGCTGGAGGAGATAGACAACGCCGCGCACCACGCCGGGGACAATGGCCGTGCCCAATGCGTGCTCCGGCCCGTGGACGATCTCTTCGACATCCGCGACCTCGCGTTCGGACAAGAACCGTTCCGACGAGATGATCTCCGCGAGCACCGTCGAGACCAATTGGGCCGCCTCGATCTCATCTTCGGCATAGGCGCGGGTGGTTTGGTTTTGGATGGTGAGCACGCCGATGACGCTACCCGACCTGATGATGGGCACACCTAAAAAGGCGTTCAGTTCGTCCTCACCGGTCTCCTCACGAAAGGCAAACTCTGGATGCTGATGAGCCCGGCGGAGATTGATCGGCCGACCGGTGCGCGCGACGAGGCCGACCAAGCCCTCAGTCCATGCGAGCCTGGTTTTGTGCACCGCATCCTTGCGCAAACCCTCCGTAGCCGTCAGTTCGAGAGCGTCATCAGCGCGGCGCACATAAATGGAGCAGACATCGGCCACCATGTTGCGCGCGATGGCCTCAACAAGGTGGTCAAGACGCGTTTGCGCATCCGACTCTTCGGCCATCACCTCGCGCAGCTGCCTCAGCAGTACGCGCGGCGTGGGTGCCGTGCGGGGCGGAAGGTTCATGGCCCTACCCTTACGCTGTCGCGCCCCCGAGACCAAACGCTTCATGTAGCGCTCGAACGGCAAGCTCCGTGTACTCTGCAGCGATCAAAACGCTGATCTTGATCTCGGATGTGGAAATGTTTTCGATGTTGATCTGACGATCGGCGAGCACCTCGAATGTCTTCGCCGCGACACCAGCGTGGCTCTTCATGCCAATGCCGATTACCGAGACTTTGGCAACGTTCTGGTTGGCGATCAGCTCATCATAGCCAAGGTCACCTTTTCGCTCGATCAGGATCTCCATCGCCCGGGCACGGTCCTTTTCACTCAATGTGAAGGACATGTTCGCTTCTGCGCCCTGCCGCGCTGGGCTCTGGACGATCATGTCAATATTGATCGCAGCATCGGCGAGGATACGGAAGATCAGCGCCGAACGGCCCGGCTTGTCAGGCACACCCAGAAGGCTGATTTTGGCCTCGCCGGTGGAAGGGACAACAGCGGTGACAACTTCTTGTTCCATGATTTCGTCCTCTCCGGTGATCAGTGTACCGTTATCGGTCTCACCGGGTTCAGCAAGCGAGCTCAAAACGCGGATCGGCACGCCGTAAGCCATGCCTAAGCCAACGCTCCGGGTCTGGAGCACCTTGGCGCCCACCGATGCCATCTCGAGCATCTCTTCATAGCTTAGGATATCGCGTCGCCGCGCGGTCGCGACCATCCTTGGATCGGTCGTGTAGACCCCATCAACATCCGTGTAGATATCACACCGGGTTGCACCGAGCGCTGCGGCGAGGGCGACCGCGGTCGTATCAGAACCACCCCGGCCCAGAGTCGAGATCCGCTTAGCCGCGGTCAGGCCCTGAAAACCTGCAACAACGGCCACTTCGCCGGCATCCATTGCGGCAACGAGGTGCTCTTGCGGGATGTGGGTGATCTTCGCCGCGCCATGGGACGCGTCAGTCTCAAGGCCGACCTGCCAACCTTGGAAGCTCCTCGCCGCAAAACCTTCGCGGCGCAGGGTGATCGCCAGAAGACCCGCCGTCACCTGCTCACCGCTCGCCACCACCGCGTCATAGTCGGGATCGCGGCTGACATCCCCGCCGCCCAGCCGCTCGGTCAGCTCCACCAAGCGATTGGTCTCCCCCGCCATCGCCGACACGGTGACACAGACCTTAAACCCCTCCTTGCGCGCAGCCATCACGTGACGCGCGACGCGTTCGATCCGATCAGGGTCGCCGACCGACGTGCCGCCGAATTTCATGACAACCATGTCGTCACGGCGCGGGGCAAGGTTGAGGGGCGCTTCGGCCAAGCTCACGGGATTAGCTCCATGGTTGCAAACTGAGCGCGTCTAGCGGCACTGGCGCTTCTGAGCAAGGTTGGCTTCGTGCCGTCCTGCCGCGTTGGCAAAGCAGAGAGGAGGCCTTAGCTCTCTGGCACGTAAGGGAGATCCCCATGGCCAAGGCGCAGACCAGCACCATTGATCCCGAAGAGGTCGAGAAGTTCCAGGCGATTGCTGCGGAATGGTGGGATCCGCTCGGCAAGTTCAAGCCGCTTCACAAGTTCAACCCCGTGCGGCTCGGGCTGATCCGCGACGAGCTCTGCGATCATTTCGGCCGGGACCGATTCGAGACCAAACCGCTTACCGGTTTGCGCCTTCTTGATGTGGGCTGCGGCGGCGGCTTGGTCTCCGAACCGATGGCGCGCTTGGGTGCTGACGTGACCGGCATCGACGCCGCCGACGGCAACGTGAAAACAGCGACAGTGCATGCGGAGCAATCGGGCCTCACGATCGACTATCGCCACACAACCGTCGAGGATCTCTTGGCCAGCGGCGCCGAGCCCTTCGATGTGGTTCTGAACCTCGAGGTGGTGGAACACGTCGCCGATGTGGACCTCTTCCTGACAACATCGGCCAATCTCG
>JBCDLG010000130.1:0-7785 GCA_038745625.1 Pseudomonadota bacterium
CCAGAAAGCGGCATCGTCGCCATCTCTTGCAGAAAAAGACGTGCAAGGAAGGTCGGTGCAAATACCGATGGATCGGTGAGTTCGATCGCGATCATCTTGGGATCGAGCAATGTGCCGATCCGCACCGAAACGACGCTGTTCTCCACCTGTCGGGGCCCACCTCTCACGACACCCTCGACAACTTAGGAGAGGGCCAGGTGAATGGAAGGCCGCCAGTCGCCTTTGATGACGAGAGACGTCCGTCACGTTGTCACGGCAGCGCTTCCCTTCCCTGCTACGAACGCCTAGAGCCCGCGGCTCCATGCTGCACATCAATGACCTCACCTACAGGATCGAAGGACGGCCGCTGTTCGAGCAAGCGACGGCAATGATCTCCGACGGCTGGACGGTGGGATTCACCGGCCGCAACGGGACAGGCAAGTCGACGCTCTTCCGCCTCATCCGCGATGAGATCAGCCCCGACGATGGCTCGGTTTCGATCCGGCCCGGTGCGCGGATCGGCGGCGTCGCACAAGAAGCGCCCGCGACCCAAGACAGCCTCCTCGACACAGTCCTCCGCGCCGATGAGGAGCGCACATCGCTGATGGGGCGGATGGAGACCGAGGCCGATCCCATGGCGATCGCTGAGATCCAAACACGGCTCGCCGACATTGACGCGCATTCGGCCGAGGCACGTGCGGCGTCGGTGCTATCGGGCTTAGGCTTCTCCACCGCAGAGCAAGCCCGCGCCTGCGCTGAGTTTTCCGGCGGGTGGCGCATGCGGGTCGCTTTGGCGGGCGTTCTCTTTGCCAAGCCTGATCTCTTGCTGCTTGATGAGCCGACCAACTATCTGGACCTTGAAGGCGCAGCATGGCTTGAGACCTACCTTGCGAAATATCCGTACTCAGCCATTGTCATCAGCCACGATCGCGGCCTTCTCAACCGCTCCGTCAGTCATATCCTGGCACTTGACCATAAAAAACTCTCCGTCCACGTTGGGAACTATGATACCTATGCCCGGCGCCGGGCCGAACAGGCGCGGCTTGCGAGCGCACGCGCGGAGAAAATCGAGGCGCAACGCGCTCACATGCAGGCCTTTGTCGACCGCTTCAAAGCAAAAGCCTCAAAGGCCAAGCAAGCACAAAGCCGTGTGAAGGCCATCGAGAAGCTCGCCTCGGTGGACTTGCCTATCGCTGAGCGCACCACGCCTTTTCACTTCCCCTCGCCCAAGCCGCCGATGGCGCCGCCGATCGTCCGCCTCGAGAAGGCTTTCATCGGCTATGAGGAAGGCCAACCGGTGTTGCGGGACATCACCCTACGGATCGACAGCGACGATCGCGTGGCCATTTTGGGTGCCAACGGCCAGGGCAAGTCGACGTTGGTCAAGGCCATCGCTGGTCGCCTGGCGCCGCTTGAGGGTCATCTCTACAAACACAAGAAGCTCAAAGTCGCCTATTTCGCCCAGCACCAGGTCGATGAGCTCAAACCCAAACAGTCCGCCTACGACCATGTTCGCGCTTTGATGCCGGAGGGAACAGAAGCCGAGGTCAGGGCCCGCACAGCGCAGATTGGCTTTGGCCCGCAAAAAGCGGACACGAAGGTGGAGAAGCTCTCCGGCGGGGAGAAAGCTCGGCTCCTCTTTGGGCTGATCACTTTCGACAACCCCCATATGATGATCCTGGATGAACCGACCAACCATCTCGACATCGACAGCCGCGATGCGCTGATCGAGGCGCTCAACGCCTATGAAGGCGCGGTGCTGCTGATCACCCATGATGCCCACCTCGCCGAAGCGGTGGCCGACGGGCTTTGGGAGGTCCGCGGCGGCGGTGTGCACCGTCTTGACGATAGCCTTGATGACTACCGCCAGCGGATCTTGTCGGTCGAACGGCGCAGCCAGGCCAAAGAGAAGCCGCAAGGCGAAACCGGAGCCGACCGGCGACGCGAGGCCGCCGAGAAACGCAAAGCGCTCCAGCCGCTCAAGAAGAAGGTGCAGGCCGCCGAGAAGGAGATGGATCGGCTGTCTTCCGCGATCGCCAAGCTCGACGACGCCCTGGCCGACCCAGCGCTCTATGACAGGGATCCAGGCCGCGCAGCATCGCTTAACAAGGATCGCGCGGACCATGTGAGGAGCCTAGAAGCGGCTGAAGAACAATGGCTTGAGGCAAGCGACGCCTATGATGGCGCAGCCGCTAACCTCAAAAACTAACCAAGTCCAAACGCGGCCTTGCGCGACTGACACTTTTTCTTAAAAGACTGTTAGGGATATCTGAATCTGGGGAATCACCATGAATAAATTCGCTCTGCTCGCTGGCGCGGCATCGCTTCTTGCTATTGCGGCATGTGACGAAGTCACTGAGATGAAAGACAAAGTGATGGAGGCCGTTGAGGCCGAAGTCGAAGAAGCTGCTGACGAAGCCCCTGCTGAAGAAGCAGAAGCCGCCGTCGAGATGGAAACTGTTGTCGAAGAGGCAACGGAAGAAATGGAAGAAGCCGCTGCTGACGTCGAAGCTGCCGCTGACGAACTCGCTGCAGAAGCCATGGGCGCGATGGAAGCTGCTGGCGACGAAGCTAGCGACATGGCTGACGATGCCGCTGCGATGGTCGACGACGCGGCTGCCGCTGTCGAAGGCATGGCCGCCGAGATGGAAGCTGCTGCTGAAGAAGCCGCCGCTGAGGTCGAAGCTGCTGCTGACGGCACCGAGCAGTAAGCTCTAGCCGCAACTGAATTCGAAGAAGCCCCGCTTTGGCGGGGCTTTTTTGTGGACGGGCCCGGGCTGCGCTGGTTTCATCAGCACGAGAACGGGGCCGAATGGGAGGGCAGACCATGGTGCGGTTTTTGGCCAGCGCGATCGTGTCGATCGCAGGTATGGTGATGATCTTTATTGGCATTCTGGCGCCGCTGACACCCAGCGAAGGGATGCCGTCGCTCGAAACGGTGTTTATCTACGCGCTGCTGCCGCTGGCGATGATCGCGGTCAGCATCAGCTACACCACATCGACCGTCTTTCGCCTGTTCCTGACGGTCGTCTTGATCGGCGCGATTTTCGTGCTCGGCTACATCTTCCTAGGGCTCACCAGTCAATAAAGCGGGAACGGCCCAAACCCTGCCAGACTAGGCGCCCGCTCACGATCGGCGATCTCCAAGAGAAGCCCGGCCCCGCTCAGCTTCTGGTGACAGCCTAACCCACCAAGTGATGGTCTTTGATGCGCAAGATCCGCGGCAGGCGTGCGGCGAGACCCTCGTCATGGGTGGCGACGATCATCGCCATGCCGTTTTCGCGCTGGGTTTCCACGAGCAGGTCGAAGACCCTGGCGGAGGTTTCCTGGTCCAAATTGCCGGTTGGCTCATCGGCCAGGATCAGCCGCGGCTCATTGGCCAGGGCCCGCGCAATCGCCACCCGCTGTTTCTCCCCGCCCGAGAGCTGCGCAGGCTGGTGGGTGAGGCGTTCGCCAAGACCAAGACGCCCCAAAAGCTCCTTGGCCTTGGTTTTGGCGGTGCCCTCGGCCTCTCCTTTGATCAGCATCGGGATCATCACATTGGTGAGGGCGTTGAACTCGGGCAAGAGGTGGTGGAACTGATAAACGAAACCCACCGTCTGCCGACGAATGGCAGTCCGTTGACGGTCCGAAAGACCGCGCGTGCTGGTGCCCGCAATCGTCACCTCACCGGCGCTCGGTTTCTCCAAAAGCCCTGCGATATGCAGAAGCGACGACTTGCCGGATCCCGATGGCCCGAGAAGCGCAGCCGAGCTCCCCTCGTCAATCACCAGATCAAGACCCTCAAAGATGGTCAGTGCACCATAGGAGCGGGTGACACCGCTGAGCCTTAACGCCTCACTCATAGCGAAGCGCCTCCACTGGATCGAGGCGGGACGCCCGCCAAGCGGGATAGGCGGCGGACAAGAGCGCCATCACCAGCGCAAAGACGAGCACATTGCGCACTTCGGAAAACTCAAAGATTGAGGGGATTTCGTCGAGGTAGTAAATCGCGGGGTTGAAGAGCCTAAATCCGAGAACGGATGATAAGAAACGCTCGACCGCGCCCAGATTGGCCGCGAGCGCGCTGCCAAGCGCGACACCGAAAAGCGCACCTGTGACGCCAATCAATCCACCAACCATCAAAAAGATCCGCAAGATCGAACCCTCCGTCGCCCCAACCGTTCGCAGGACGGCGATATCGCTGGTCTTGTCTTTGACCAGCATCACCAGGCCCGAAATGATATTGAGGGTCGCGATGCCGACAATCATCATCAAGATCAATCGCTGGAGCCCGCGCTCAACCTCCAGCGCGTTGTTTAGCGAGCGGAAACGGTCCCGCCAATCAAGCACATAGACCTGGCGCCCAACGGCTTGTTCAATTGCGGGCAGATATGGGTCAATCACCAGCGGGTCATCGACGCGGATCTCAATCTCTGTGATCTCTCCCCGCTTACGGCCAAAGAGCTGGGCCTGCTCTAGCGGCATATAGAGGAGGATGCCGTCATACTCTGAGTTGCCCACAGCGAAGACCGCATCCACGGTGTAGGTTTTCTCCGTGGTCGGCGTGTTACCAAAGGGCGTCTCCGCGCCGCCGCCTGTGATCAGCGTGACCTGATCGCCTGCACCGACGCGAAGCTTAGCTGAGACGCCAATCCCAAGGGCAATCCCATTGCCGCCGCGCTCGCCTAGGCCGAAATTGTCAAAACTGCCGTCGCGCCGCGCGCCAAACCCCGTAACCTGTTCAATCGCCATCAGGTCATCACGCTCGACGCCTTGGATATAGACCGGGGTCTGACCATCAGCACTGACGGCATAGGCCTCAACTTTGAGAACAGGAACAGCGCGCTCCACGCCATCGATCTCTTCTAAGGTCCGCAAAAGATCACCGTCGGCAGCCAAAGTGTTGCCCGGCGGCTGGACGAAGATATGGCCATTCACGCCCAGGAGCTGGTCAAGCAGCGTGACGCGGAAGCCCTGCATCACCGACATCACAACAATCAGTGTCGCGACGGACAGCATGATGCCCAAAAAGGCGATGATCGAGATGAGGCTGACACCGGCCCCCTTCCGGGTCGCCCGGAGGTAGCGCAGCGCCAACATACGTTCAAAAAGCCCGAAGGGCGTGGGCGCTGCCCGGTGACTCATGACGGGTACCTTTAACTCAAATGGCCGTTTGGCAAGTTCGCGCGGCGCCGTAAAGCGAACGTCCCGCAAGCTTTGGATCGCCTGATGTCTGTTCGTCTTCCTGTGACCGACCGCATACCTGGGGAGGTCGCGCTTCAAGGACAACATGTGCGCCTTGAGCCATTGGCCTGGCCGGAACCCGGCGAGGCGCTGTGCCAGCAAATGGCTGCGGAAGACGATGCGCTTTGGGCCTATATGCTCTGGGGGCCGCTCGCCACGCCAAAGGACGTGGAGGACGCCCTTCGCGCGCGGCAGCGCGATGCGAAGGTGATGGCGCTGTTTGATAGCTCCGGCCATGTGACCGGGACCGCGTCTTTCCTCCGGATCAGGCAGGCCCACGGCAGCGCAGAGCTCGGCTCGATCGCCTATGGCGCGGCGATGCAGCGCTCGCCAGCTGGCACCGAGGCCATGCTGTTGATGATGAAGCATCTTTTCGATGATCTCGGCTATCGGCGCTGCGAGTGGAAGTGCAACGCGGAGAACGCCCGATCTGTGAGGGCTGCGGAGCGCCTCGGCTTCACCTTTGAAGGCATCCACCGACACGACATGATCGCAAAGGGCGAGAACCGCGACACGGCGTGGTTCTCGATCCTCGACACCGAATGGCCCAATCGCTGCCGGGCGCTGGAAGCCTGGCTGGATCCAGCCAATTTCGACGCTGCGGGCCAGCAGCGACAGGCGCTCCGCCATTTTGTCGGTGGTCCTTACCGGATCCCTCCGCTCTAGCGCCTGCCTATTGGACTTGATCCATACCCACTTTGGACATATAGTTCGTTAGCTAACGAACGAGGTGAATCATGAACCGTCGGCAGCTTTTGCGTGTGGGTGGGGCTTCAGCCCTGGTGTTGGGGGCCGCAGGTGTTGGCGGCTACATGGCGCTTCGCGGACCAGGGACGGGACCGGCGACCGCGCCCTGGCAACAAGCTGGCGGCAGTTTCGGCGATGCACGGCTTGATGCCCTCGCCTATGCGATCCTGGCGCCGAACCCTCACAACAAGCAGCCCTGGCGGTTTACGCTTGAGGGCGAGGACAAGGTGGTTGTCCATTGCGATCTCGGCAAACGACTACCAGCGACGGACCCCCATGATCGTCAGATCACGATCGGCTTTGGGGCTATGATCGCCCTCTTCCAGATGGCGGCGGAGGCCAACGGCCACATAGTCACGGTCGATCCGTTTCCGGAAGGGTCAGATGTTGGCACGCTGGACGAACGTCCGATCGCGCGCCTGGCGCTTGGGAATGGTGGGGGGCAGGCGGACCCCCTCTTCGCCAACGTCCTCAATCGGCATACCAACCGCGCGCCGTTCGAGGACCGGGCCGTGGACGCCGACGATGTGGCAAAGATTGTTGACGCCGGACGACGGGAGGATCCCAACAGCTCTGAACCCGGATCGATCCTCACCCCTGGAGATGTGGCGGCGGTCACCGCGATTGCCGACGAGGGATGGAGGATCGAGCATGGCACGCCCGCGACGCTCAAAGAGTCCGCCGATGTGACAAGGATTGGTAACCGCGCCGTAACAGAGAACCCCGACGGCATCGCGCTGCAGGGCGCCTTTTTCGAGCTCCTCAAGCGGGCTGGCGTTCTGACCCAAGAGAGCATGGTGACGGAAGGAACCACCGCGTGGACGACCGCGCGGGACGGCTATCTTCAGTTGATCAACTCGGCGCGCGGGTTTCTCACCCTGACAGCCGCTGAGAACACGCGGTTTGGACAGCTGGTCACCGGCGAGCAATGGCTCCGTATGCATCTGAAAGCGACAAGTCTCGGCATCGCCTATCACCCTTTGAGCCAGGTGCTCCAAGAGTTCGAGGAGATGGCGGGGCCCTATGCGGCGATCCATGAGCGCTTGAGACCGGGCGGCATCGTGCATATGCTGGTGCGCATTGGCTATGCCCCGGCGCCCGATCCAGCGCCGCGATGGCCGCTCACCGCCAAACTTGAAGGAGCCTGATGGCCGACGACGATCTCAGTGACTACCAAGTGGTGCAGATAGCCATGACGGAGATTGGGATCATCAACCAGTTGGCCGAGACCGAGCTACGTCTTGCGCTCGCTCCGCACCTCTCCGTGTCCGAATTTGGCGTGCTCTCCCATTTCGTCCGTAGGGGCCAAAAGGAGGAGCCAGTACGGCTCGCCCGCGCCTTCCAGCAGGCGAAGTCTTCCATGAGCGCGACACTGAACAAGCTTGAGCGCAAAGGCCTCATCACCCTCACGCCGTCAGCCGAAGATGGTCGCAAGAAACTCGCGATGATCACCGACGCCGGGCGAAAAGCCTGGGCCGACGGCATCGCTGCCACCCTACCCCTCGGTAACCCTCTCGTTGAAGAGTTCGGGGCGGAGCGCCTGCGGAAAGCGCTCCCAACGCTCCAAGCCCTGAGGATGTTCCTCGACGAATCCCGCAATGAACGCGACGGGTTTTAGCCCGCGAGAACCTCGGGCTCCAAGGCAGCGACAGAGCCTGCGCCGACCCGAACGGCTGGCGCAAAACCAGCTGCACGCGGAAGAAGGTTGTCAGCATAGAAACACGCGATGTGGATCTTGCTATCGAGGAACTCCGTATGCGCGCCTTCGTGGTCTTTCAGGCCGAGCGCCGAGATGGCGCCGCGCAGGAGATAATGCCCGCCAGTGACATAGCC
>JBCDLG010000131.1:0-7782 GCA_038745625.1 Pseudomonadota bacterium
ATCGCCGACATTGACCCGGCCGACGAACCTTTCCGGTGTCATCAGGAGCGTGTCGTCTTGGTTCTGACGGTCGAAGACACGGCTGTCGCCGGTCGGTGTGATGACGATACCCAGACGTGTCGTGATCGTCCCTGCCGTCGTGTCGACAGCGACCACCTGGTCGGCAATCGAGACGGAGCTGGTCGGCTCGATATCAAGAGCGTTGATGGATAGGCGTCCATCCGTCCCGATCACCCCCGCAACAGAGATGCGTCGACCGACGAGGCCAACGAAGAGAGAGGCGTCGTCAAGCGACAGGCCGACACCATTGATGGTTATGGTGTTGGGCGTGCTCGATGTATCAATCGCTTGAATCACGCCTTCGATATCGAAGCCGCTGCCGGCAGCCGGCGGGTTCCTCTCGATCGTATCGGCGAGTTCGATCTCGACGGCGATATAATTACCGCCGCCGTCGCGGTCGACCTTCGCTTCGACAAAATCGCCAACACTCAGTGCACTTGCATTGAGTCCATCACCGAACATCGTCGCGCTGCTGATGGTGATGGTCTCGGAGTTCATCGTGAAGGAGGTGAAGTCCGATGCGACGCCGTCGACAAAACCTTTGATGTCGTACTCGTCGCCCATGACGTTCACATCGCCGCCACGTTCTTCGATCTTATCGATCCGTGTCGCGATGATGCCATCTTGTGTGACCGTCCCTGACACTTCGACGACAAAGGACTCCGCCGACGAGCTGGCTGTGCCATCAAGGTCACGGATGTCGATGATATTGTCGCCGTTGAGATCATCAAAGTCTTCGCCGAGAACGGTGAAGGCATCGACGGTCACGCGCTGGCCGATGATGGAGAAGCTTCCGACCGATGGATCATTCGCACTCGGCGTAAAACTTGAGGCGATACCGCGAAGGTCGACGTCGAAGATGATGGTGTTGGCAGCAGCATCCCCAGTGTCGGGCTGGCTCGCCTCCACCCGGACGACTTGGCCGAGTTTGAGAAGGCTTTGCCCGCCGAGAACGGCGCTCTGGCCTTCGACCTCAACGGAGGTCGTATCGAGGACTTCGAACCGGCGACCATTCACATAGATACTGCCAAAACCGGTGATCGTACCCGTGGCCACGACCTCTGATGGCAAGGGAATGGAGCTCGCCCCGCCGGAGCCGTCAACGTCATCGTCATCGCCACCGAAATCAATGTTGCAGGATGCTAGCGCTGTCGCGACAGCGAGCGTGGAAACGGTTCTCGTGATCCGCATATGTCTGAACTCCCTCGACATTCCCCTTTTTCGGGCGAGTTCAGCCAGAGCCGGCGACCCCACCCTTTATAGGGCGAAGGCATAACCGCGGCGCCTTAACGGCGCTCTCGTCTTTCATCTCAGATTAATCGCGAATGCGGCGGTCCGCGCTCACAGAAAGGAAACCTTAACGCCCTGACCGCGGTTGGCGCGGCGGTGCAAAGCTGTCACCTTGCGGGTCAAAACTTCGCGAACACAGCGACGACAGAGGAGATGGCCATGGGGTTCGAACCCAACGCGAAAACGCTTGAATACAAAGAACGCCTGGTCGCGTTTATGGACGAGCATGTCTATCCGCGCGAGATCGAGCATCGCGAGTTCGTCCATGATCCTGCCAATCTCTGGCAGTATCCGGATTGGTGGGGCGATCTCCAAGCCAAGGCGCGCGAGGCGGGCATCTGGAACTGGTTCTTGCCGCATGAGTATGGCGAGTGGAGCCCCGGCCTCACCAATCTCGAATTCGCGCCGCTGATGGAGGTGATGGCGCGGGTGTCCTGGGCGCCGGAGCTTTTCAACTGCTCCGCACCCGACCGCGGCAACATGGAAGTGCTGGCGAAATACGGCACGCCTGAACAACAGGACCAATGGCTGCATAAGCTTCTCAACGCTGAGATCCGCTCCGCCTACTGTATGACAGAGCCGCAGGTCGCCTCATCGGACGCGACCAATATGGAGCTCGAGATCCGGCGCGACGGCAATGAGTATGTTCTCAATGGCCGCAAATGGTGGGCCACGGGTGCGGTGAGCCCGAAGTGTAAGCTGCTTCTTGTGATGGGCCGGTCCAATCCTGACGGTCCGCGGCATGGGCAGCACTCCACCATCCTTGTGCCGAAAGATACGCCAGGCGTGAACATCGTCCGTCACTTGCGCGTTTTTGGGGATCTTCACTCACCAGGTGGCGAGGCGGAGCTCTTCTTTGATAATGTCCGTGTACCGGTATCGAACATGATCCTCGGCGAAGGGCGTGGTTTTGAAATTGCCCAAGGCCGTTTGGGGCCTGGCCGTTTCCAGTATGCCATGACCTTGGTCGGCGTTGCGCAGCGCTCCTTGGAGCTGATGAGCGCGCGGGCGCATCAGCGCGTTGCGTTTGGCAAGCCACTGATCAAAAACTCGAGCGTGCAGCACGACATTGCGCGCTCACGCTGCGAGATTGAGCAGTGCCGCCTCCTTGTGAAGGAAGCTGCTGACCGTATGGATAAGCGCGGCCTCGAAGGCGCGCGCGAGTTTATCTCGATGGTCAAGATCGTCGGGCCGACCATGGCGCAGAACGTGATTGACCGCGCGATCCAGATCCACGGCGGCATGGGGGTCTGCCAGGATACGCCGCTGGCTGAGTGGTCAAGCGCGGTGCGGACCACGCGCATTGCCGATGGTCCGGATGAGGTGCACATGTCGCAATTGGGTAAAATGACGTCAGCGGAGTATGCTGATCTCAACCTTTAGAGCGTTGTGCATGCGCGCCTTAGTCGGAACGGTTTGTCTCTGTCTGCTGATCGCTTGTGGTGAGCGGACAGACGTCACCGGTGCGTGCGCATGGGGTGGTCAGGGGCAGAGCGACGTTTTGGTAACGCTGCCCGATGGCCGGACAATCGCCATCGACGCCCTCGAAGTCACCAACGCAGCGTTTGCCGCTTTTGTTGATGCGACGGGCTATATCACGCGGGCCGAGCGCGGCTTGCCCGAGCCGGAGTATGACAGTCTCCCCGACGAGGCACGTCTTCCGGGCTCGGCCGTTTTTGTGCCGCCGGAGAGCGGTGCGCTCCAGCTCAACCCGATGTCTTGGTGGGCTTTCGTGGAGGGTGCTTCGTGGCGGGCGCCCAGCGGGCTAGGCAGCAGTATCGAAGGCAAGGAGAACCATCCTGTGGTCCAGATCGCCTATGAAGATGCTGCGGCCTATGCGGCCTGGGCTGGGCGGCGTCTTCCTGATGCGGAGGAGTGGGAGTTTGCGGCTCGCGGCGGGCTTGAGGGCAAGCGCTTCGAGTGGGGTGATCGCGCGATCACCGGTCGGGACGCCAATTACTGGCAAGGCATCTTCCCCGTGCAAAACACCGGCGAGGACGGCCATCTTGGCACGGCGCCGGTCGGCTGTTTTCCGGCCAATGGCTATGGCCTCCACGATATGAGCGGTAATGTGTGGGAGTGGACAACCACCGAGGTCAGCGGCGGCACGCGCCTTCTCAAAGGCGGTTCCTATCTCTGCGCCAACAATTACTGCTCGAACTTCCGCCCGGGTGGCGCGCAGCCTCAAGATGCGTCGCTTGGCACCAACCATATCGGCTTTCGCACGGTCACCGATATACGATGACGAGGCATCTTGGTTGGACCGTGCTTTTTTGTAAGAAGCGTCGATAAACGAATTGGGAGGGCCCCATGGCCAGTGATTTTGATGGTCTCGGCGATGTGCCGGAACATCTTGCGTTTGATGTGGAGGGCCTTGTCCGCGGGGCCGGAGATCATGTTCCTGGCCTCAGAAATGGTGTCGAGGTCAAAAAGTTCAAAGGCGGACAATCCAACCCCACCTATCTTCTGACAACGGATGAAGGCAAATATGTGCTTCGCCGTAAACCGCCGGGCAAACTTCTCGGCTCAGCCCACCAGGTTGGTCGCGAGGCGCGCGTGATGATGGCGCTTTGGGATACCCCTGTTCCGGTGCCGCGGGTTCTTTTTCACGGTGAAGACCCGGAGATGATCGGCTCGGAATTCTTCATCATGGAGTTTTTAGAGGGCCGCATTTTCTGGAACCCGCTGCTGCCTGAGCTGGAGAAAGAAGAGCGTACGGAGCTTTATTACGGCCTCACCGATACGCTCGCGGCGCTCCACCAGGTCGACTACAAAGCGGTTGGTCTTGGCGATTATGGCCCCGAGGGCGGCTATATCGCGCGCCAGATCGCGCGTTGGTCGAAGCAGTACAAAGCGAGCCAGACCCAGGACGTCCAAGCCGTCGATGATCTCATCGAATGGCTGCCCCAACACGTGCCAGCGGATGATCAGACCACGTTGACCCATGGCGATTTTCGCCTCGACAATTGCATGATGGGGACGGAGCGCCCCACGCCGATCGGCCTTATCGATTGGGAGCTTTCGACACTCGGCCATCCGCTGGCGGACTTGACCTACTATCTCCTCAACTGGAAAATGCCGATGTCGCCTGGCGGCGGGCCGAGCCTTACCGGCGTGGACCTAGATACCCTGGGCATTCCCGACGAACGAGCACTGCTTGATCGCTATGCGGAGAAAACGGGCGCGGCGATCCCAGAGGAGCTCGATTTTTACTACGCCTACAATCTTTTCCGGCTGATCGGGATCGTCCAGGGCGTGGTGAAGCGCGCAGAAGACGGCAACGCGTCATCCGACAAAGCTGGCAGCTATGCCCAGATGATCGTGCCCCTCGCCACGATGGCGAAACAGTTCGCGGGGATCTGAACCGATGGATATCGTTAAGGCTTTGACCCAGCGTCGGTCGGTCCGCGCCTTCTTAGGTAAACCCGTCAGTCAAGAGACGATCGCGCAGATCCTGACGGATGCTGTGCGCTCGCCATCGGGCGGTAATCTCCAACCCTGGCGGGTCATTGCTGTGGCGGGCGAGGAGAAAGACGCCATTACCAAGGCAGCGCAGGGCGCGCTCTTTGCCAATCCGGCAGGGGAGGAGGGCGACCACCGCATCTACCCCAAACCGCTTGGCGAGCCCTATCGCTCGCGCCGTTTCAAGGTCGGTGAGGATCTCTACGCCGCGATGGGTATTCCGCGGGAGGACAAAGCCGCGCGTTTTGCTTGGGTGGCGGAGAACTTCACTTTCTTTGGCGCCCCGGTCGGTCTTTTCTTCATCACCCGGAAGAGCTTTGGCCACGGTCAATGGGCCCATATGGGTATGCTGATGCAGTCGATCGCGCTGCGGGCTGAGGCCGAAGGCCTGGGTACCTGCATGCAAGAGGCGTGGGCCATGGTGCGGCACACCCTGCACGGACATTTCGCGCTTGAGGACGACGAACTGGTCTATTGCGGCATGGCGATCGGTCACCCTGACAAGGACGCGCCGGTCAATCAGTGGCGCAGCGAACGCGCACCACTCGATGAATGGTGCAGCTTCCAAGGGTTTTAGCGCTCGGTCAGTTTGAACTCGATCCGGCGGTTGGTGGCGAGGCTGACCGGATCACGGCCTTGCACCAGCGGCTGGAACTCACCGAAGCCGGCCGCGACGAGACGGTTTTCCGGCACACCGCGGCTCGCAAGATACTGCACCACGGCGATCGCGCGCTCAGCCGAGAGATGCCAGTTTGATGCGAATTGCGCACGGCATGCGGGGCCGAGCGGCTCTTGGTCTGCATGCCCATCAATCCGCAAGACCCAAGCAATCTCAGAAGGGATATCCCCGCGGATATCGAGCAGGACTTCTGCGAGCTTATTGAGCTCGAGCTGACCTTGCGGACTGATCGTCGCCGAGCAGCTGCCAAACAAGATGTCGCTTTCGAAAACGAAGCGGTCACCGACGACACGGATGTCATCGCGGTCCCCGAGGGCCTCGCGCAGGGCTTCGAAGAAGCGCGAGCGGACCTCGGCCAACTCCTGCACCTTGCGGGCGAGCGCGGCATTCAGCCGTTGGCTGAGGTTTTCGATCTGCGCCTGTTGCTCGAGGTCCTTCGCCTCGGCGGCCTCAAGAGCTTCTTGCAGGCTTTGGAGCTGGCGGCGCAGCGCAGCGAGCTGCGCGTTTAACGTCGCGATCTCCGACTTTTGCTCCTCGCTCAGCGCCTTTTCAGCTTCCAGCTCTTCTGCCGATGCCGCCACAGCACTTTCTGCTGTTGAGAGAGCGAGCGTCAGCGATGCGATACGCTCTTCACCGGCGGCGATTTCGTCTTCCAGTGTGCCAATGCGTAAGGTGAGCTCCTGGTTCCGGCGGTCCGACAGTGCAAGGTCGTCCACGAGTTTAGCGATCTGTGCACGGAGCGAGTTGAGCTCTGAATCCTTCTGGGTCAGCGCTTCACCGAGGTAGAACTGGGCGACCACGAACAGTGACAGGACCACCATCAGGACCAGGATCAGGCTCGACAGACCGTCGACAAAGCCTGGCCAGATGGCGGCGTCACCGCCGCGGGAACGGCGACGGGCCATGGCTTAGCGCCCCCTTGGGGACTTGCCCTCAAGGAGGGTACGGCCGAGCTGGCGGATCTCTTTCTGGACCGCCGCTGTGCCTTCTTCATTGCCCCGGGCGAGCTGCGCCAGCGTTGCCTCGAGACGGCTGAGCGTGCCTTCAAGATCAGCTGTGTAGTTCGCAGAATCGCTACCGCCGCCGCGAGCGGTGGTCGTGTCGGTGATGCCCGACAGCCAGTCTTCAAGATCCGAGTAGAAACGGTTTTGCGCTTGGCCTGCTTGGATATCGAGAAGGCCGAGCACCAGACTGCCGCCCAGGCCGAACAGCGAGGAGCTGAACGCGGTGCCCATGCCAGAAAGCGGCGCGTTCAGATTGGCGATCAGGCTGCCGACAGCATCGGAGCCATCGCCGCCGGTCGTGCCCGACAGGCTGCCGATCACATCGGCGACGCCGTTCACCGTCTGAAGAAGACCCCAGAAGGTACCGAGGAGACCGAGGAAGACGAGGAGGTTTGTCGCGTAACGACCGATCTCACGCCCCTCATCAATCCGTAGACCGACGGAATCGAGAATGGCGCGGGTGGAGGCCTGGCTCAAACGGCCGCCGCGCTCGTCCGCATCGAGAAGCATCCGGCTCACGGCGGTGATCAGCATCGGCGCGCGCGGCAGGCGCGTGCGCGAGGGGTCCACGGAATTGCGGAAGGAATTGATCCAACTGACCGCCGGGCCAACCATCATTGCCTGGCGCAGATTGTACATGATGCCGATGAACAGCACGAACAGGATCAGCCCGTTGAGATAGGGGTTTGCCATGAAGGCGGTGACCAACAGCTCGTTCGGCTGTGGGCTCAGCGGCGACAGATAGTAAACGATCCCGCCCACCAGACCGAGCACGATGAGCATGTTGAGAACGGCGCCGCTGGAGCCTGTAAACCGAACCCCGCGGTCGAGTGAGCGCGCCATATCCGTCTCCCCTAGACGCCCCAATATGGTCTGAAAGCCAACGGAAGTGAAGACTTAACCGCGAAGCGTCCGCCGAATATCGGCGCTGGTGATGACGCCCAAAGCGATGCTCACAAGCCCATAAGCAGGCACGGCAAGGATCGCGATGGTAAACAGCACGATCCAACTTTGCCCCCAGACCATCGCCTCAAGCAGCTCTCGGCTCTCAAGCAGATGGTGGAGCGACAGCGCCAAAAGCGTGCTGGCGCCGACAATGCCCAAAAGGCGCCGCAGAAGGTGGTAAAGCCGTAAGATATGCCGACGGCGCAGGGTGGTCGAGAGCAGCGCGACCTCGGTCCAGGCCGCGATCACCGTGCCGGTAGGCACGCTCAAGAAGCCAATCGTCGGGAACAGCGAGATCGAGATCACTGCGTTGATCACGATTGCGGTGATCGCATAGCGCAT
>JBCDLG010000132.1:0-7772 GCA_038745625.1 Pseudomonadota bacterium
CATGCATCGGCGCTGGCTCGATCCTGGCCAAAGTCAGCAACAACATGCCGTCGCTGGGTTGGATCTCGCCCGCGTGAAGCCTGTCGGCCCGCTGATGAAGACCGTGATGGGCGTAGCGCATCAACCGATCGAGCAGGAGCGCAATATCATCGTCGAGCATGGCGCCCAGTCTTTAGTTGACATACGCAACTGTTTGTCTTCTGACAGAGATGGAGAGTCATGTGTGCTTTTGTCGTTCCCTACCCAAACCGTTAGGCCAATTGTGTTGTCTCATGGCGGGGGCCGCGAGCCTTCAAGCTTTTCATCGGACCACCCTGGGGACGACGCCGTTCCCCAGCGAACGTCATCACCCTGGCAAGTTGGCGCAGTTTGTCCTTTTTGGCTAGGGGGCATGCGTACGATGTTTGTGAAATTCTAGGAGAGAGGAACGGCCGGGTCGAGGATCAGTGGTTTGTGATTCTCAGGCAACGTGACTTGGTTGTGTAGAGAGCAAAGGGACTATTGCTATGAAATATCTAACTTGGGCGGGAATGGTCGTCGTCACACTGATTATGCTGATGGGCGGTTTCGCTAAGTTGGCTGGCCAGGAGATGGCACTCGCCAGCTTCACCAAGCTCGGCCTTCCGGGGTGGTTTGCGATGTTTGTTGCTGTGGCGGAGATTTGCGGTGCGGTGGGCATCTGGATCCGTCGCACCTCCATTTGGGCAGCGCTCGGTATCGCGGTGGTCATGTTGGGCGCCATCCACTACCACGTGTCCTATCCGCCTATCACTGCGGGCATCCCAGCAGTCGTCGTCTTATTAATCTGTGGACTGATCGTATCGCGGCGCGGCACCGGCGTGATCGGATAAGCGCAAGACGAAGGCGCAAGAGCGCTTCGTGGCCCAGTCAAGTCATTCAGGTGAAGGCCTGGGCCGGATCGTCTGCGACACGAGCGTAAGTCGCGTGCATGGATCCGGCGATTATCCGTCTGCGATAATGAAAAAAGGCGCCTGACAACACGACGGCCGGAATGTTGGCAGGCTGAATAGAAGAGGCTTACTGCCCGCCGCCCGATAGCGGGCTTTGTACCGGCTCCATGTCAATGGCAGGAAGCTGTGTTGGCGCGGTGGGTGGTGCTGCGAGAAGCGGCGGAGGCGCTGGCTGTTGCGCTTCTGGTGGCGGCCCGGCAAACAGCGCCACCATGGTTGGCTCATCGGGGAAACCGGAGGCTGGAATGCCGCGGGCCGTTTGGAAAGCGCTCAGCGCGGCTTGCGTACCCGGACCAAAGTCGCCATCCACGCTCACCGACTGGCCAGCGCTAAGCAAGAGCTGCTGCATCTGGCGAATGGTTGTTGGATACATCAAACGGCGGCGCTCACCCACGGTGATTTCTTCTGGCTGCTCCGCGGCCTGAAGCCGGCTGGGGCCAAAGGCGGTGATCAGCTCAGCCGCAGCAAGAGCGATCGGTTGGTCCGGGATCTGCTGGCAAATTGAGGCGACGATGCTCGGCAGGAGACCCTCTTGCCAGGTCACAAGATCATAGGTTTCCGGCAGGATCATGTTGGCAGCTGAGAAATAGCCCGACACCCAGGTCATCGCGAGGGCCGCCTCGGGTGCGCCCGCTTCGGCGGCCTGCAGGAACTGACCGCATGGCATAAGGCCGATGCCTTTCGGGGCAAACCGGCCCTCCGCGTCGCCCGCCTGCGCTGGTCCGGCCAGAAGTCCGATGCCAAGCGCTGTTGCAGCGAGACATGATTGGAAGCGGGTTGTGAGATTTTTATAAGGCATTTGAAGATGTTACTTGTTGCATGGGTTGAGCCAAACAGACGAAAGACGATGACTGTCTTAGACAAGGACAGCTTGCGATTGTCTGTTCAACACACATGCCAAGCGACATCCAGCATTGTTGGATGGGAAATTCTCAATGTCTGGGCGTGCGCGCGCCATTGCCTGCCGCGGCGGGCCTAGCGCAGCCGGGTTCGCCTCAGGGTGCTTTTCAGCGTCTGCTGGTCCTGGGGTGCGTCGTCGAGAATCTCCTGCATGGCCGGCGCCGATGTCTGGCGCGTCTGCCGCAATTCATACCAAAGGGCGTTCAAAATCCCGACCGTTGCGGCGAGGCCCAGCCCGAGGATCCATGAGAAGTACCACATGATGTTGTCCTTTTTTGATCGTCAGTAGGCGTGGTCGGCGTCGCGGATGCTGTCCACGGTCACGCGCCCAAAGAGGATTTTGTAGACCCATGCTGTGTAGATCAGCACGAGGGGGAGGAAGATGACCGTCGCGACCAGCATGTTGCGCAGCGTGCTCTGGCTGGAGCTGGCATCAAACACCATCAGGCTGTGACTTGGGTCGAGCGTGCTCGGAAGAATGAAGGGGAACATCGACACACCAACGGTTGTGATGATTCCTGTGATCCCGACGCTGGTCGCAAGAAACGTCATGGTCGAGCGCTTGAGCCTGAACCCGATCCCAGCGATTAGCATACCGCTGATCCCCAAGGTTGGCGCGAGCAAAAGCTGGGGCATCACGCTGTAGTTATGAAGCCAAGCGCCGCTGTCGCGCACAACGTCTTTGCCCAGGGGGAAGCTCGGTCCGGCAAAGTCGGGGGTCGTTTGGAGCTGATAGCCGCCCAGCCATCCCGCTGCAACGAGGAAACCGCCAAGCGCGAAGAGCCCCGCCGCCGCGAACGCAGTCGTCTCGCCGATCGCGCTCGCGCGCGCTGCGACCACCTCATCGGCTTTCATCTGCAGCCACGCCGCACCCTGTGCCAAGATCATCGCGAGACTGACAAATCCGCAGAAGAGCGCTGCGGGGTTCAAGAGGCCGAACAGGCCGCCTTGATAATCGGGACGCAGATCACCATCATAAAGGAACGGTACACCCATGAGTGTATTGCCGACGGCCACACCGAAAATCACCGGTGGCACCAGTCCCGAAACGGTAAGGGCGATGTCCCAGTTTCTCCGCCACACCGCGCCTGGACGTTTCGAGCGGTACTTGAACGCCACTGGCCTGAGAATAAACATCGACAGTACCAGGAACATCGCGAGGTAGAAGCCTGAGAAACTCACCGCATAAAGCGCTGGCCAGGCAGCAAAAATCGCGCCGCCGCCAAGAATGAACCAGACCTGGTTGCCTTCCCAGACGGGACCTAGCGTGTTGATGACAACCCGTTTCTCGTCATCGTTTTTGGCGGCCGCGGGCAACAAGGCTGCTGCGCCCATGTCGAAACCATCGGCGATTGCGAAACCGATCAGCAGCACACCGAGCAAAACCCACCACAAGATGCGGAGGACTTCATAAGAGAACAGAACTTCGAACATATCGATCACTCCAATAACATCTACTCGGCGGGCGCGGGGGTTGCCGCACCCCCGGCTTGGCCGGCGCCCGAGACGAAGTCGCCAAGCTGGTCGACCACATGCGGGCCTTTGGCGACAGCCAGCAGCATCAGCCTGACCTCAATCACGGCGAGGATCCCGTAGAACAGCGTGAAGCCTGTGATGGTGATGAGAATATCCGTGATCGTCAGGTTCGATGCCGCAAGGAAAGTCGGCAGCACGCCCTCAATCACCCAAGGCTGTCGTCCGTATTCGGCCACGAACCAGCCGATCTCCATCGCAATCCATGGAATAGGCAGTGACCACAGCGCTGCGACCAAGAGCCAACGCGGGGGCATACGCTCCTGCATCGTGTACCAGAATGACAGCAGGAAGAGGATGAGGAGGAGACCTCCCGCAAGCACCATGATCCGGAAGGAGAAGAACAGCGATGGGACGGAGGGCACTGTCGACCAAGCAGCCGCACGGATTTGCTCTTCATCGGCGCTCAGCGGGTCTTCCGTAAACTGCCGAAGAAGTTGCGCATAGCCCAAGTCCTCGCGCGTTTCGATGAACAGTGCCCTCGCTTCCATATCGGAGCGATCGGCTTTGAAGTCTTCTAGCGCGCCATAGGCGACGAGGCCCTTGCGGATTCTGTCTTCGGCTGTGTTCACGAGTTCCAGGATGCCCGGGATCTCAGTATCGAAAGACCGTGTGCCGATGATGCCCATAACATAAGGGATCTCGACAGCGAAGTGTGTTTCGCGCGCCTCCATATCGGGGATGCCGATTGCGGTGAAGGGAGCTGGCGCGTCCTCCGTGTGCCACATCGATTCCATGGCTGCGAGTTTCATCTTTTGGTGATCGGTGACCCCGTAACCGCTTTCGTCACCGAGGACGATCACAGACAATGCCGAGGCCACACCAAAGGCGGACGCGATAACAAAGCTGCGCTGTGCCAGCGCTATGTGCCGCCCTTTGAGGAGGTAGTAGGCCGAGATCGCGAGCACGAACACTGCGCCCGTCACATAGCCCGCTGAGACGGTGTGCACGAACTTGGCTTGTGCGACGGGGTTGAACAGCACGGCCATGAAGTCCGTGACCTCCATCCGCATCGTGTCCGGATTGAATGCCGCACCCACCGGGTTCTGCATCCAACCATTGGCGATCAGGATCCAAAGCGCTGAGAAATTCGTGCCCAAGGCCATCAGCCATGTGGCCAAAAGGTGCGTTTGCGGACGCATCTTGTCCCAACCGAAGAAGAAGAGCCCCACAAAGGTTGCTTCAAGAAAGAACGCCATCAGCCCTTCGATGGCGAGCGGCGCGCCGAACACGTCGCCGACATAATGGCTATAGAAGGCCCAGTTCATCCCGAACTGGAATTCCATGGTGATGCCGGTCGCAACGCCCAGGGCAAAGTTGATGCCGAACAGCGTGCCCCAGAATTTGGTCATCTCCCGCCAGACCTTTTTGCCGGTCATGACGTAAACAGTCTCCATCATCGCCACGAGGATGGAGAGACCCAGCGTGAGGGGCACAAACAAGAAGTGATACATCGCTGTGAGCGCGAATTGCAGGCGCGACAGATCAACAAGCAATGGATCAGGCATAGACACAGACTCCGGCGAACTCTGCGCGTCTTCTGCCGCTCACCCGATCGTGATTGCTTTGCTGTGGCGCAAAGACTGATGAAACTGCGACGCTTAGTCAGTTGACCATGGGACGGCGTCGGCAATCCAAAATGGGCTCGGCAGGGGCAGCGTTGCGTGCTGCCGTGGGCCGTGACATGCGGTTGATCACCATTGTTGAAGCCTTTGCGAGGCTGTTGCGGCTGGCCGCCATGCTCTGTTTGGCCAAGCTGGTCGGGGATCTAGTCCTCAGCGGCGCGTTGCCGTCGACCTTTGTGGTGGCTGGCGGCGTGATGCTCGCCTGTTCGGTTGCCGCTTCGGCTTGGGCCGAGCGCTCGGCCAATAAGACCGAAGCGATGGCCGCCAATTTGGTGCTGGACTGGTTTGCGCGGTTTATAGCTCGGTCCCCAGTGGCCGACGTACAAGCCATGGATGCGGGCGACCTCGCCAACCGGTTGGCGCGTCAACCGCGCGCTGCCGCGAGAGCCGTGGTGTCCGTTCGGCTCAGCAAGTCGATGTCCGCCGTCGGTGCACTGATGGCGTTGATCCTGATGGCCTTTCTGTCGTGGCAGGCGGCTTTGCTCCTGCTTCTGACGATGCCCTTCATGGTGCTCTTCTTCATCATTGTCGGGAACCTGACCAAAGCCAAGGCGGCACAGCAGGAGGCGGCGCTGCAGAACCTGTCAGGCACGTTCGCGGAGAAAGTACGGTGCCTGCCGACGATTGTCGCTTGTGAAGCGGCGGAGCATGAAACAAGTCGGTTGGCCTCCGCTCTCCGCGAATATCGTCTGCGTTCAGGTCAGCTTCTTAGGGCCGCCTTTCTCAACTCAGCAGTTTTGGATTTTTTCAGCTCCCTGAGCATCGCGATGCTGGCGATCTTCCTCGGCCTTGGTCATTTGGGGCTTGTCTCGGTGCCCGGCTTCAGTGGGCTCAGCCTGACCGCGAGCCTCGGTATCTTGGTGCTTGCGCCTGAGGTGTTTCAGCCCTTGCGCCGGTTTTCGGAGCTTTATCATCAGGCGGCGGAAGGCGAGGAGGCTTTGCGGGCGCTTCAGCCGATCGCCAGCGCGGCCCCGCAGGCGGACCCGCGGCTGCCGCTTGGGCGCGTGGGGGCCCGCCGTCTCGTGCTGACCAATGGTGCAGTGATTGGTGATTGGGATCTGCCGATGACCGGTCTCGTCGCGGTCAAGGGTCCGTCCGGGTCCGGCAAGACGATGCTTCTGCGTACGCTCGCAGGGGTCGATGCTGCACGGTCGGGTCAGGTTTTTAGGCGCGCTGACCAGGCCTCTTGGGTCGCGGTCGATGCGTGGCTGCCGGAGGATTTGTTACGCAACCATCTGCAAGGGGAGCACCGCGCGCTGCTCGAGACGCTTCGGCTGACCGATGACCCCAGGTTTGCGGAGGACGCGCCAGCGATCGATCTTGCCTGCGGCGAGGTATCGGGCGGGCAGCGGGTGCGGCTCTCTCTCGCCTACGCTCTCGCGCAAGACGCACCGGTGATCTTTGCTGACGAACCGACGGCGAAGCTTGACCAACAAAGCGCGGAGGCGGTTCGCCAGGCGCTGATTGGCGCGGCCGAGAAGCGGCTCGTTGTCGTGGCGACCCATGACCCGGCCTTGGCCGCAGCGGCCGCCGAGGAACGCGCGATCGAGGACCGGGGCGAGGTGATCGCATGACCCGCCTCCTCCAGACAAAAATGTGGGCTCTGGCGCTTGTGCTTGGTTCGATCACTGCCTTTGCAGGCCTGTTGTTGGTGGGTGTCTCCGCCTGGTTCTTGGCATCTGTGGCCTTGGCGGGGCTTGGTCCGGCTGCGCTCCTTTTCAACTTTCACTATCCTGCCGCACTCGTTCGGTTGTTCGCTCTCACCCGGACCGCGGGGAAGTATGGGGAGCGCGTCACGGGTCACGAGGCCGCGCTTGAGGACCAGGCGAGGCATCGTGAAGCGCTCTTCCGGCGAATGGCTGGCTCTGACGAGACCCGCGCGCGAGGCTGGCAGCTGGCTCAGGCGGATCGGTTGGAAGCATTCTTGGGTGACGTGGAGGCCGACGATTTCGAGCCACTGCGGTTCTCGTTTCCTGTGGTCATCATGGGTATCAGCGCGGCACTTCTCTTGGTTGCAACAGCGTGGGTGGTTCCCGCTGCGCTCCTCATCATCCTTCCCCTGATCACTGGCGTGGTCATGATCAGTTGGCTGACAGCCAGAAAAGCGGCGGTATCTGATGAGGTGGCGCGCCGGGAACGCGGTGCAGTCGGGCGCGATCTCGGGCATGCCATGGCGGGTCTCGTCGCTTTGGATGTGGGCGGCGCCCGCGACGCTGAGCTCGCGCGGATTGTCGATCAAGCGCGCCATGCCGAGGCGCTGGAGGCCGCCGGACAGCGGCGCCTCAGCATCAGTGCGGCTGTCGCAGGATCCTTCGGGCCGGTCGCTGCGGGCGCCATTGTCATGGCCGCATGGTCACTGGGCGCGCGGGGTGATGAGCTTCTCCTCCCGGTGCTGATCGCTTTTTCCTGGCTCGCTTTTGGTGAGTTGATCATGCCACTCGGCAAGCAGATCTTTTCATCGATGCAGGCCCAAGCGGCGCAGATGCGGCTGGCAGCTTGGAAGGTGCCTGATGCCGATTTGGGTCGTTCTGGACCAGAAACCCTGCCAGCGAGAATCCTCGTGCCGCTGATCAGTCCAGCTGGCGTTCGTCTTGGCGGCGACCTGCGGCTCGTTCTGAGGCCAGGTCGGCCGACCGCGATCTTGGGGCCCTCTGGGTGCGGGAAAACCACCGCGCTTAAGCGCCTTGCGGGATGGCTGCCCTGGAACGGATCGGGCGAGCACCCCTTCGGCGACGACGCGACG
>JBCDLG010000133.1:0-7728 GCA_038745625.1 Pseudomonadota bacterium
GACAAGTGGGGGCGGACACAAGCGCAACGTGCAGCCACTTTATGCAGATCTTGATCGCGGCGGGGTGGCAATCGCGCATAACGGCCAGCTGACCAACGCCATCACCCTGCGTCAGGAGATGATCTCCAAGGGCTCGATTTTCCACACGACCTCTGACTCCGAGGTCTTTGTGCAGCTGACGGCCCTGTCGCGCGGTCTGACGATGAGCGACAAGTTGATCGATGCCGCGCGCTCTGTTGAGGGCTCCTTCGCGCTGACCGTCCTGACGCGCGACGCCCTGATCGGCATGCGCGACCCCGTCGGTATCCGCCCGCTCGTCCTTGGCAAGCTGGGCGAGGGCTATGTCCTTTCCTCAGAGAGCTGCGCCTTTGACCTCATTGGCGCTGAGTTCATCCGCGACATTGAACCCGGCGAAGTCGTCATCTGTGGTCGCGACGGCTCACTTGAAAGCCGTCGGCTGTCAGTCGAGCGCAGCCCACGGCCATGTATCTTTGAGCTGATTTATTTTGCCCGGCCCGATAGCATCGTGGACGGAGAGAGCATCTACCGGATCAGGCAGCGGCTTGGCAAAACCCTGGCCGCCGAGGCCCATGTTGAGGCGGACCTCGTCTCCCCGATCCCTGACTCAGGGGTTCCCTCCGCCATCGGATATTCGAAGGAAAGCGGTGTCGAATATGACATGGCCCTGGTGCGGAGCCATTATGCCGGCCGCACCTTCATCCAGCCGAGCCAAGCGGTTCGAGAGATCGGCGTCGCGCGCAAACACTCCGCTAATGCCGGTGTCGTCAAAGGCAAACGCGTTGTCTTGGTCGATGACAGCCTCGTCCGGGGCACCACCAGCCGGAAGATCATCACCATGATCCGCGAAGCGGGCGCGAAGGAAGTCCATCTCCGCATCGCTTGCCCGCCGATCAAATTCCCTGACTTCTACGGCATCAACACGCCAAGCCAGGACGAGTTGATGGCCTCGAGCCATTCGGTCGAAGAGATGCGGGCAGAGATCGGCGCGGACAGTCTCGCCTTTTTGAGCCTTGAAGGTCTCTATCAAGCGCTTGGCAAAGGACCGCGGGAAGCATCGGCTCCTGCGTTTACGGATCATTGCTTCACGGGCGACTACCCGACGCCGCTGGCCGATCAGACGCGGGCGGAGCACAAGATTGAGCAACTCAGCCTGCTGCGCGAGTCGGGCTGAGCGCTAGCGTCTATTCAAGGGGGCGTTTCTGCCCGCTGAGAACAACGCCCCACACTTTGATACCGGGCCAGAACGGGCCAGGCGTAGCCAACGGATCGCGTGAGAGAATGGTGAAGTCTGCCCGTTTTCCCGGCTCAATCGAGCCAATCTCATCTTCAAGGCCCAAAGCGTGCGCCGCGTCGATGGTGATGGCCTCCAGCGCCTCGTCGGCTGACAATTTTTCATTGGGCGTCAGAACGCTGCCCTCGCGCGTCGACCGGGTCATGTGAACACTGGCAGCGAGAAGCGGCAATGGCGGCGCGAGTGGCGCGTCCGAATGAAGCGTCACACGCACGCCTGCTGCCGACAATGACCGAAGGGGCTCAATCCACCCTCCCCTCTCAGGACCCAAGGGATCCTGGTAGAGCCGCCCAAGATAGTGAACATAGTGGCTAGCCGCCGAGACCGACGCGCCGAGCTCTGCTGATCGCCTCACATGCTCCGGCGACATCAGTCCTGCATGCTCTATCACGAAGCGGTTGCGCGACTGATCGGCACGCAAACTTTCTAAAGCCTGCAGGGTGGCCGTCTGTGCACGGTCGCCATTTGAATGAATCCGCACACCAAGCCCGGCACGCCAATAGGGCTCAATCGTGGAGGCGATGTCTGAGGGCTGTGTCACCCACAGCCCTTCAGAGCCCTTCGACTGACCCGACAAATATCCAGGCGGTGAGAGACGCATCGTCTGCGAGTAGAAAGCGGCGTCCACGAAGAATTTAACCTGCGGCAAGACCGGAGCCGGGGTGCGCCTCGTCCCTTCAGCCATTTTGAGGATGGTCTCGACGCGCTTGTCACCAAAGGCCCGTTCAAAGCCGCGATGCTCAGGCACCATGTAGACGCGGTAGCCGCTATGCTGAGGGGAGCGCCAGTTCAGGCGCAGATTGATATCCTCTAGCGTGAGGCCGAAAATGCCGTAGCCGAGGTCAGCCACCGTGGTCACACCGCCCCTACGCAGGAGATCGGAAAAGCTGTTGAAGCCGCCGCGGACGCGCAATGGATTCAAGAGGACCGGCCCAAGCTTCTCATTGAGGTAGGGAATGGCGTCTTCAAAGACACGCCCCGTCGGTTCACCGTCGGAACCGATCGCTACGCCCTCGAACTGTTCGTGCAAAGATGCATCGATCTTTGCCCAATCAAGGGCTGCGCTGTTCAGATAGAAATCATGGCTCGAGTAGTGCCACACGATCAGTGGTCGCTCGTCCGTAATCGCATCAAGGTCGTGCCGATCAATCGCTCCATGCACCAAATCATGATAGCCGTAGACGATAAGCGGCTGGCGCCCGTTCGCCTCACGCGCGATCTCTTCGAGCCGTTCGAGAAACGCGTCACGGTCAGAAAGAGCGGCGATCTCGCCCGCGCCCGTCACCATCGGCCAGGGCGGCGTGGTCGGCAATGCGTACTGCACCGCTGACAAAAGCATGTGAACGTGGGGGTCGATAAAGCCGGGCGCGATCACAAGATCTTGGAAGGTGAGATCAAGCTCCGCATCAGGATAAGCGGCGCGGAGTGCCTCCAGGGCACCGGTCGCAACAATCAGGCCGCCTCGGACGGCCACGGCTTCGACACGCTTTTTCTCATCCATGGTGAGCACGTGGTGTGCGGAGTAAATCACCACCCGCTCAGCGCCGCCGCCAAGCCGCCAAAGACAAAGCAGCAGAACAGCCATCGCCGCTGCGAACGCAGCAAAGATCGCGATTTGGCGCTTTGTGAAGCGCTCCATCCCTATGCGTCGGAACATGTCTGTCCTCTTTTTTGGACAGTATCATCCCTTGGGGCCGGTGTCAGTCCGGCCGCAGCGCATCCAGGATCGCACCCAAGGTGGCTTTAAGTGTGGACCTCGGATCTTGCCCGGTGCGAAGTTGGTGGATCGCCGCTTCGCCGACGAGGACGTTGATGAACCCCGCCGTGAGCGGAACATCAGCGATATCAGCATCTCCCTGATCCATCGCGCGGTGCAACAGGTCTTCGATGCGTTTCAGCGCCATCTGGTTTTCGATCGATCGGACCTTGTCGAAACCCAGGGCTGATGGCCCAACGTCAAAGAGGATCTTGGATACACTCGGCTCCCGGACCTCCTCCGTCCATGCAAGGCACATGGCCAAAAGGTGGTCGAGCGCTGATATGCTCGCGCCGGCGGCGGCCTCGGCACGCTCGATCGCGCCAAGCGCTTCTTCTTCATAGAGCGCCTCGATCACCTCCGCCTTACCGCGAAAGTGGTGATACATCGCGCCTTTGCTGAGCCCGGTCTCGCTCAGCGTCTGCTGCATTGTCGTCGCCTCAAAACCGCGCTCCAAAAAGGAATTGCGAAAAGCCGTCAGCAGCTTGGCTTTGGTGGTTTTCGAGCGTTGTTCCTGCGTCGCCATCTATCCCTCTTGACGGAATTCGCATGAGACGGCAAAAACAAACCGTCGGTCGGTTTATGATACACAAGGAGGCCCATATGAAGCCGTATCTTGAGAACCTTCAGAACATGATGGCGGTGTGGAACAGCACGGACGAGAACGAGCAGCGTGCACTGATTGAAAGCGCGTTGGAGCACAACGTCCATTTCGTCGATCCCAACCACAACATCATTGGGCGCGAGGCGTTCTTCGCCATGGTGCAACAGGTGCAAAGCCAGATCCCCGGCGCTGTCTACTCCCGCGCAAGTGACATTGGTGTGCAGAACAATTTTTGCCGCTACCATTGGGCGATCCATTTGAATGACGAGCTTGTGATGAGCGGTTTCGACGTCACCGAGGTCAATGACAGCGGGAAAATCCTCAAAGTCATCGGCTTTTTTGGCGAACTCGTGACGGCCGCTTAGGGACGACCGCAAGAGCCTAGCCAATCGCTGAGCGCTGTGCCCCAAGCTCGCGCAGCGAAGGAAACTTTTCGAGCGCAACATGCTTCGTGGCCATCGCGGGCGGCAGCCCAGCTCAAGCATTGGCCGCCACCTTTGCTGCACTGCATTCATGCCAAAATGTCGAAGTCGACTTGCGGCAGGCGCAACACTTGTCTTGTCGAGACATGATCTATGTCTTCCTTCATGAAGGCATGGCTGAACGTTTTTGTCTCAATCAGCGTCGTCTTTATCCTGGTTGAGTGGATCGTTGGATTTGAAGCCCTGGGCGTCGGTGTGACGGTCGGGATTGCGGCGGCCTTTGTTCTTTCAGGGTTGCCGCATGGCGCGATGGATCTATGGATCTCACGACGAGCTGGATATTGGACGTCCTGGCGCACATTTGCCGCCTTTCACGCGCTTTATATTGCGTGTGCGGCGCTTTGCTTTTTGCTCTTCTCGGTATGGGGATCCTTAGCGCTCCTCGCTTTCTTAGCCTTCAGCATTGTGCATTTTTCGGACGACTGGTCAGACACAATACCGCGTCCCGTGCGCCTGCTGCTCAGCATCAGCACCATCACGCTGCCCTTTCTGGCACACCCCCAAGACGTCGCCGACATCTTCAGTGTTATGCTGGGTCAAGAAGACGGTCGTACAGAGGCTGACCTTGAAGCCCTCAGCCAGTATCTTCCCACGGTGATCATGGCCTCGCTGGGCGCCGTCGCCGTGATCGATTGGCGAGCGCTAGCACTTCCGGCCACCGTCTTCGCGGGTGCACTTTTTCTCCCGCCACTGATATTCTTTGGACTCTATTTTGCCGTATGGCACAGCCCGCTTCATCTGAAGAGGCATGCGGATCTTATAGCATCACCATCTCGCCTTTCGGTCCTTATTGCGTATGCGTTCATTGCAGCATGTTTTGCTGCGGCGGTGACGGCCGTCACCTTGCCCGCAATCGTATCACTAAGCGTCTCAGACCACATTATTCGTATGATTTTCTGGGGCTTAGCGGCCCTCACCGTGCCCCACATGATCTTGCTCGCCAAAACAGGAGTGCCGATGAAATCCCTTTAGGTCGCATGCGTCATTCCACCACTATGCCGGAGGCGGCAGAACAATAGTTACCGGTTATCAACAATAGAGGAACACCATGGAAGCAACAGATCTCCTTAGCGTTGGTCAGTACAACCTCATCTACAACGCTTTCTCCTTCACCTTCGCAACGATGGCAGCCGCCACGTTGTTTTTCTGGCTCGGACGAGCGCAAGTGGCCCCGGCCTATCGCACAGCATTGACCGTGACGGGTCTTGTCACCGCGATTGCAGCCTATCACTACTGGCGAATCTTTGAGAGTTGGGACGCGGCCTATACGGTCGTCGACGGAACAATCACAGCGACAGGCTATGCCTTCAATGATGCCTATCGGTACGTTGACTGGCTTTTGACGGTTCCGCTTCTCTTGATCGAATTGATCTTGGTGATGCGTTTATCGCGTGAGGAAACCATCAGCAAAGCGACCACCCTTGGTATCGCCGCGGCCATTATGGTTGCGCTCGGCTATCCAGGCGAAGTTGCCGATAGCAATGGCACACGCGCTCTTTGGGGTTTCCTCTCAACGATCCCCTTCCTCTACATCGTCTACCAGCTGTTCCAAGGCCTCGGCCAGTCGATCGAGCGTCAGCCTGAGAACGTCAAACCGCTGATCAAAACAGCGCGACTGCTGACCTTTGCCAGCTGGGGCTTCTACCCCATCGTCTACATGGCGCCCTTTGTGGGCCTCACCGGCGGTGCAGCCGACACAGTGATTCAGGTCGGTTACACGATCGCTGATATCGTCGCCAAAGCGATGTTCGGTGTTCTGATCTACGTGATCGCGATGCGGAAGTCCGAGCATGAAATGGACGCCGCAGCGCCTGCACCAGCTGCAGCCGCTCAGCCCGCTGAGTGATATGCCTGACGCGCCAGCTTCTTGGGTTGGCGCGTCAACGCCCCGTCAAACGCTCACATGTCGCTGGTCTTGAACGCAGCGCGGCTGGGCTGACTAGCTGATCGAAGCGGTGTCGAGAACAAACCGCGGGTCGATCGAAGCATACCAATAGGCTCCCTCCGGCCGCAGTTCGAAACGGGCATCACCGCCAACACGCTCCGCTGTTAAAGGACCGAGCACAGCTGAGCCGAAGCCCTGGCGCGGGGTTGGCGACATCGGCGCGTCCTCGCCTTTTTGCTCCAACCATTCGACCGTCAACCGGCCGTCATCACCCCGTCGCCAGATGATCGTGATGCGGCCTTTGTCGTTGGAGAGCGCGCCATGCTTGGTTGCGTTGGTGGCCAGCTCATAGATCGCCATGCTGACCGCCTCAGCAGCGCTCGCCTTTAAGGTCACATCCGGTCCCTGCATGGAGAGGCGCGGATCCCCAGCGTCAATAAAGGGCGTGAGCTGCCTTGTGAGAAGCTCCTCGAGGCCCGCGCCTGAAATCCCCTCCGCAAGCAAGAGGTCTTGCGCCGATCCCAGAGCATCAAGACGCCCCATGAGCGCCGCAGCCCCGTCGTTGAGATCATCGGCCCCCGCAAGGGTGCGCATCGCAATCGCTTGCACGACCGTGATCAAATTCCGCGTGCGGTGCACACTCTCATTGAGCTGCGCGCGCTCGGAGAGAACCGCGCGGTTGAGTTCCATCAGCTTTGTCACCTGCCGGGCCAACGCCTGGAGGTTGAGGCGCTGCGCCTCACTCAACCCATCTGGTCGGGGCTCGCGATCAAGCACACACAACATGCCAAGGGGCAGGCCTTCAGTCCCAACGATCTGTGCGCCCGCATAAAAACGCAGCCGCGTCTCACCGGCGCAGAACGGATTGTCCTCAAATCGCGGATCCTCGAGCGTATCGGGAACGACAAGCATGTCCCGCTCAAGGATCGCATGGGCGCACATGGCCTGCTCCCGCGGGCTTCCATCAACCTCAATGCCGTAGCGCGACTTGAACCACTGCCGATGCCGATCAACAAGGCTGATCACGGCCATCGGCGCGTCGCAGAGGCGGGCGGCCAGTCTCGTAAGGTCGTCGAACACCGCCTCAGGCTCGGTATCCATAATTCCGTAGCTGCGCAGCGCAGCCAGACGCGAACGTTCAGCGTCATGAAGAGGGGCGTTGGGCATCATACCGAACTATAGATCCGCCTGGCCGCGTCGAGAAGGCCGCTTGCGTGATCAGCAGCATCGGAGCAGTTCTTGCGGCATGGATTACTCCTTTTGGGGCACCGCTCTTTTGACCGCGGCCCTGGCGTCGGCGGGCGTCCAGGCGGGCCTTGGCCTATGGCCGGGGGGTCAAGAGCGGCACGTGGCGGTGGCAAGTGCCGCGGCCGTCGCGCTGATGCTGTCCCTCGTCACCGCCTTTGGCGTTTTGATGACGGCTTATGCCACGACGGACCTGTCGCTGCTCAACGTCTTCACCAACAGCCATTCGCTGAAGCCGCTGGCCTATAAGCTCAGCGGCACATGGGGGAACCATGAGGGGAGCCTCCTCCTCTGGCTGATGATCCTTGCCGGGTTCGGCGCAGCCATGGCGTTCTCGCGCCGCGGATCATGGCAGACACGGCGCCTCGCCTTGGGGGTGCAGGGGCTTCTCTCCTTTGCCTTTGTCGCTTTCACGCTTCTCACCTCGAGCCCGTTTGAGCCCTA
>JBCDLG010000134.1:0-7717 GCA_038745625.1 Pseudomonadota bacterium
CGCTGTCAGGCCATCGGACCCGCTGAAAAGTGCCGTCGCTGGCTCGAAATTGACCACGCTGGGCGGCAGTTCGGTGCCGTCAGCGATGTAAGGCGGGTTGGCGAGGATGACGTCAAACGTCTCGCCCTCGAAAAGCTGCGCTGCTTCGTCGAACCGGGCGTGAAACCACTGGGCGCGCTCATCGCCGATCAGGGTTTCGCTGTTTTCAAAAGCAATCGCGATCGCCTCACCGCTCGCATCGATCCCTACACCCTCAGCTTCCGGCAGAGCATCAAGGCTCGCGATAAGGAGACAGCCCGATCCGGTTCCGAGATCCAAGATCCGTCGCGGAGCGGCTGCGATGGCCGCTTCGACCAGCATCTCGCTTTCGGGGCGGGGTATCAGCACGTCGGGCCCAACGGCGAAGGTGAGCCCGAAAAACTCCTGCCGCTCGGTGATATAGGCGACGGGTTCGCCCCGCTCCCGCCGCGCAACGGCGGCTTCATAGGCCTCGGCAAAGTCGCCAAGAGGCTCCGCATCTTTCCCGATCAACGCTGCACGGTCCTCCCCCGTGACCGTTTCGAGCAGCACCCGCGCATCAAGATCGGCGGTGGGGCTGCCCGCCAACCGCGTGCGTGCGGCGGCCAGGGCCTCAGCGACCGTCATCCTGGCGCTGATCACGCGTCTTCTTTCATCGCCGCGAGCTGTTCGGCCTGCGCTTCGAGCGTGAGCGCATCGATCAACTCATCAAGCGCCTCACCAGCGATGATTTTGTCGAGCTTATGGAGCGTGAGGCCGATCCGGTGGTCCGTCACCCGGCTTTGCGGGAAGTTATACGTCCGGATGCGCTCCGACCGATCACCGGAGCCCACCTGGCTTTTCCGGTCGGCGGAGCGTTCAGCATCGATCCGTGCACGCTCGGCATCGTAAAGCCGTGCACGGAGGACTTTCATCGCCTTTTCGCGGTTCTTGTGTTGCGATTTCTCGTCCTGCTGGCTGACCACCACACCCGTCGGCAAATGGGTGATGCGCACAGCCGAATCGGTGGTGTTGACCGACTGGCCACCGGGACCGGAGGCGCGGAAGACATCAATCCTGAGGTCGCCTTCTTTGATTTCGATGTCGACATCTTCAGGCTCGGGCAGCACGGCGACAGTCGCGGCGGAGGTGTGGATCCGGCCTTGCGTCTCGGTTTCCGGCACACGCTGGACGCGATGCACGCCGCTTTCAAATTTCATCCGCCCAAAGACGTTATCGCCAGTGATCGAGGCCTGCACCTCTTTATAGCCGCCGACGCCGCTATCATTGGCCTCCAGGACCTCCACGCGCCAGCCTTTGTCCGAGGCGTAGCGCTGATACATGCGGAAAAGATCACCAGCGAACAGCGCTGCTTCATCGCCCCCCGTCCCTGCCCGCACCTCCAGGATCACCGGCGCGTTGTCGGCCTTATCCTTCGGCAAAAGCATGATCTGCAGGTTCTCTTCGAGCTCGGGGATACGCACCTTCAGCTCACTGATTTCCTCCTTGGCCATCTCGGCCATGTCCGCATCGTCGCCCTCGGCAAGCTCTTGCGCGTCGGCCATCTCTTGCCGCGCGGAGGTCAAATCCCGCGCCGCATCCGCGACGGGCTTCAGCTCCGCATGCTCTTTGGACAGACGGACAATCGCCTCCGCATCAGATGCGGTCTGCATCTCAGCTTCCACAGCCTCAAACCGGCCGATCACTGCGTCGAGTTTTTCTTGAGGGATCACGTTGTGTTCTTTTTTCGGTTTGATGCATCGTGGAAGGGGCGACCCGCCTGCCATGCTTCGGCAAGGTCTTGGAAGCTCTTGTAAACCTCGGCGTTGGCTATCTCTCTGACATCCTCAATGAATGCCCTCGTTTTCTTCCAATCGGTGATCAGTGTACCGCGCCAGTAGGCTTGGTAGATCTTTTCGTCGAAGATATCCTGCTGGATACCGATCGCCATCAATTCGTAGTCATTGAGAATATTGCGAATGGTGCTTCGCTCTGGCCTATCAGCTTGCGCTTCTCGCGCCCAATAGGACATCGTCCGGTCGGCGTCATCGCGGAGAATGATGAAGTCCTGGCGCGCGGCGATGTAGTCTGAATCCCATTTGCGCTTCTCGAGAAAGTCGATGGTTGCTTGGCGGCGGGCAATGGCGCGTTGCCCTTCAAGAGTTCTGACGCCCACAAACCAAACAACGAGTGCCGTGAGACCCGCTGCCACGATCGCTGAGTTGAGAAAGCTCCAAAACTGGACAACGTGGTCCCACACGGTCGTCGTCCTTATCGCAGAAGGGGCGGCCTAGCCGCCCCAACCTTCACGAAAGGTCATTCTCGACCTCCCTCCGTTGCTAGCCCAAATATAGGCATGATCTGCCAACACTTCAACAATTGTGCTCACTCCGCCGCGACGGACGCCGCCTCGATTTCGGCAGCTTTCTCCTCGCAGAGCGCGACAAGCTTATCGATCATCTTCTCGTTTTCGAGCTTATGAGCGGGGACGCCGCCAAGGTAGAGCATTCCTGATTCATTGCCGCCGCCCGTGAAGCCGAGGTCAGTCTCACGTGCCTCACCTGGTCCATTCACAACACAGCCGATGACCGAGAGCGACATCGGGGTGGAGATATGTGCCAAGCGTTTCTCGAGCTTCTCAACGGTGCGGATCACATCGAAGCCCTGGCGCGCGCAGGATGGGCAAGAGATGACGTTGACACCCCGGTGACGCAAGCCAAGCGACTTGAGGATGTCAAAGCCGACCTTGATCTCTTCTTCTGGCTCCGCCGACAGCGAGACGCGAATCGTATCGCCGATGCCTGCCCAGAGCAGGTTCCCGAGGCCAATCGAGCTTTTGATCGTGCCTGACATCAAGCCGCCCGCCTCGGTGATCCCGAGGTGCAAGGGAGCTTCGGTGGCCTCTGCGAGAGCGTGATAGGCGGCCACCGTGAGGAAGACGTCCGACGCCTTCACCGAAATCTTGTACTCCTGGAAGTCGTGCTCTTCGAGGATGTTGGCGTGGAAGAGCGCCGATTCGACCATCGCCTCGGGGCAAGGCTCGCCATACTGCTCAAGAAGATGCTTCTCGAGTGAGCCGCCATTCACCCCGATCCGCATCGCGCAGCCATAGTCCTTGGCGGCTTGCACCACTTCCTTGACGCGCTGCGGCTTACCAATATTTCCCGGATTGATTCGGAGGCAGGCAGCACCGTTCTCGGCGGCTTCGATCCCGCGTTTATAATGGAAGTGGATGTCAGCGACGATCGGGACACCGGCGTATTTGGTGATCTCTTTCATCGCCGCGGTGGAGTCTTCGGTCGGACAAGAGACCCGAACGATGTCAGCGCCCGCCTCAACGATCCGCTCGATCTGCTCAAGGGTGGCTTTGGCATCAGCCGTGTCGGTGTTGGTCATCGACTGAACGGCAATGGGCGCCTCGCCGCCGACGGGCACATTGCCCACCATGATTTGGCGCGACTGCCGCCGGTCGATGTCTCTCCAAGGACGAACGCTCATGGGATGATCCTGCTCCGTGTGTGACCCAATTAAGCCGAGAAGCTCTGGGTCTCAACGATAGATTTAGCAGGCGCGAAAGGTCTAGTAGGGCCGCTCAAAGACAAAACGGGTGGTCTGATTGGGTGCCCCGCCTGCCGGGATCGTCGCCCCATCATAGCGCCAACGTGCTAGCGCCGCGGTCGCTGCGCCATTGAAGCACGTATTGGTCGACTGCCGCACATTTGTTGACGTCACGCGACCTCGGGCATTGATGCTGTAGGATACGAGGACCGTTTCGACGGGCGCTGCATTACCTTCACAATTGGGCGGATAGACCGGCTCCACACGGGTCAAAAGTCTCGGTCGAGGCACCTCAGCAACGGCCTCGACCTCGACAGGTGCGACAACTGGCGCGGCCGCCGTCTCGGCTGCGGCGGCCTGCTCGACGTCACTGGTCGCATCGACCGGCGCCGGAGCGGCAGCCTCATCCGAAACAGCCGCAACTGATTCGCCCGTTGAGGACGACCCAGACGTGTCCTCCGCGGGAACCTCCACCGCCTCAAAGCTCACTGGACGCTCAACCACAGGGACATCATCGAGGTCTGACCCGGTGTAGGTGAAACGGCTCGCATCGCCCTCCGGCACAGGCGCATTGGACATCAAAATGCGCCATGCGCACCAGAGCGCAAAACCAATGACGGCGAAGAGCAGCAGCACACTCGCCTCACGGCCCTCACGCGGCGCCTTCCCGCTTGGGCCAGTGGCAATCCGTGTCGCGCGATCCTGAACCACCCAGCCCGCCTGGACCCGGAACCGCTCCATCAGCGCATCCTCGGGCAGCGCCACTTGCCGGGCATAGGCGCGAACAAAGCCCATCGTATAAGGCTGGGACGGCAGACCAGCGATGTTCATCGCCTCGATTGCCTCAAGATGCTCCGGCTTGATATTCGTGCTCTCGGCGACAGCAGCAATGTCGAGACCCATGGCTTCCCGGGCAGCGCGCAGCATGCCGCCCGCCGTGCTCAGCGACGAATCAGCGGGTTCGGTCCGCTTTTGGCGCGCCTGATCAAGCGCAACGACGTCGGCACCCGACTTCATGTCTGCTTGGCCCATGTGACCTCCGAGAAACCGTAACAAGGCACCCCTCTGTCGAGAAGACACCTAGGCGACCTTTGCGAATTCTTTGCGAAGAACGTGCCGCTCTGACCGATCTATCAGGCGAAGGTCAACGAACTCAAAGCCATGGGGAAAGAAGACGTCCGCAAGGCCGCGCGCTTCTGCCTATCTCCCCTGGTTTTTCCACACTGACCCGATGCGCGTTTTCCGTCAAAGGGGGTGGATGGTTATGGTTGTCGATTTGACCGGGCTGCGCTGCCCGATCCCCGTGATCCGCCTGGAGGCGCATATGCGAAAACTCGCGCCAGGCGAAGCGATCGATGTTTTTGCAGACGATCCCCTCGCCAAGATCGACCTGCCCCACGCCGCACAAACGCAGGGATTCACCTGCTCAGCGCTCGAAAGTGCCAAGCCGGGCATCTTTGGTTACCGAATAGTTGCGCCCGCGGCGGGAAAAGATACGATGGAGGGGATGCCGAGAGGCTGAAGAACTGTTAACACCTTCGTACGTGACTCTGTCCGGTTGCTGGACGGTCAACGGGCGATGGCTTGGGGAGCATGGTGCATGACGGTGTGGCGCAAGATGAAGGGCCTGGGTCTTGCTGCGGCGGTGTCCGCGGGGGCGCTGATCGGCGGAACGGCTTTTGCGGATTATGACAACGCCTTGCGGGCGTATCTCAGCGCAAAAGAGGCGCAGCCTTCGACGGCGGCCGGACCGATCGTCCTGAACGCGATGAACATCTGGCAGAAATCGGCAGAGGCGGGTGATGTCCGGTCGGCCCGCGTACTCGGCGATCTCTACAGCGACCGCGACATCTATGTGGGCGATGCGGATCTGCAGCCATCAGAGACCGGTGTCATCCCGATCGATCCTGTTCGCGCGTTGGCCTGGTACACGATCGCCGCGACTCACGACTTCACAGATTTCAACGACGCCGATCCCAGCCCCGAAGAGATCAGCGCACGGGCCTTTGCGCAGCTGCGCCTTCCTGAGCTGCGCCAGCAGATGACCGACGCCCAGGTTGGACGGGCGCACCAGCTGGTCGTCGATATACTTAGTGCCGGAACCCAGTATGACCTTGCGCGGGTCGGCGAGATGTTCGCCCAGGGCAATGGCCTACCAAAAGACAATGTCAGCGCGCTGGTGCATTACTATCTCGCCCGCGGTCAGGGCCGCGGCGCCAACCAGACAGCTGCCGAAGAGGTCAATCGCCTGGAACAACTTTTGGGCTCTCTTGAAGTGCAAGCGGCTCGTCAGCGCGCCGACGCATGGGAGCCGCCACGCTTCCGGGTCAGCGAGCTCTCCCGTGCAGAAGAAGCCCAGGCGGCTCAGCTGACGGAGCTTCAGTATCAAGAGCTTCGCGAGGGGCTGGCGCGGCTTGATCGCGATTTCGGTGCGATCACGCGGCGCGCGCAAGAAGCACTTCGGGTTCTTGGCTTCTATTGGGACAGCACGATTGATGGCGATCTCAACAGCCGGGCCAGTCGCGATGCGATTCGCCGCTTCCAAGGTTCCCTCTTCATGGAAGCCCTCCCCAATCCCAACGCCGTGCTCACAGAGGCGCAGGAAACCCGCCGCAGTGAGGTGCAAACCGGCATTCTCTCGGATCTCCAGCGCGTCGAGTTGATGCGTCGCGGCGCCGAGCGGGACCATCCGGGCTCGATGCACATTTACGGCGTGATGCTGGCGGAAGGCATCGGGGTGCGCACGAATGGTGCGGACGCGATCAAGATGCTGAAGGCCGCGGCCGAGCAAGACTACGCATTGGCGCATTTCTCGGCGGGCTATTATTACGCCCGCGGGATCACAGCGGCCCAGCCGCTTGAGGCCAACCGCACCGAGGCCTGTTACCACTTCAGTCGTGCACAGATCCTTGGCTATCGGGATCGCGACGAAAACCATAAAACCTATTGTAGCTTCCAGTGAAGGGAGATCGATCCATGGTCACCATGATGCAGAAAGCTTTCCCTCTCGGCTTCGGCGCGGCGGCAGCGCTCGCCATCACGTTGCCGACCGTGGCGGCAGCACAGAACACCTTTGGCGGTCAGCCGGTCACGCTGCCCGCGGCCGTCGAAGTCGCAACGCCTAAGAAGACCAGCAATCTGACTGTCAGCGCGACGGGCCGTACCGGCACTTATCGCAGCATCAGGCAGGCGGTCGCAGCCGCCGAGGCGGGGGACACGATCCGAATTGAGACTGGCGAGTATAACGAGCCTGGGCTCGTGCTCGACAAATCGCTCAACATTCACGGGGTGCGCAGCGGCTCGCTGATGCCGTTGATCCGGGTGTCGCAGCCTGGTGCATCCTGCATGACACAAACGAGCTCCAACGTGACCACCAGTGTCTCGGACGTGATCTTGGTGGCAAGCGATTCAAGCTCGCCGTGCATCAACGTGACGGCAGGCCGGTTCGAGCTCGCGCGGAGCCGCGTTCTTGAAGCCCAGGCCGATCCCTTGCGCGCTGCGGGCGGGCATGCGGGATCCTATACCGGCAATCTCGTCCCCACCTCGCTGGTGAGCATTTCCGGCGGCAGCGTCGTTCTCACTGGCAACGAGATCCGAGGCGGCCGGAACGCTATTGCGGTGTCGCAGGCAGCGAACCTCTACAACACCGACACGGTGCGCCTGGAGGGCAACACGATCACTGGCGGCGACCAGCATGGTGTGCTCGTCGAGGGCAGCGCCAATCTGCTTGAGATCAGCGGCAACATGATCACCAACAATGGTCAGGCCGGGATCTATAATGACGGCAACTGGAACACGCGCTTTGTCGGCAACACGATCACCGGCAACCGCGATGACGGCATTTATGTCGGCGAGAACGCGCGGCACACCACGCTGGAAAGCAATGAGATCTCATCCAATGTCGGTGACGGCCTTGAGGTGCACGGCGGCATGATCACGATCCTTGCGGGCAACAACATCGCCCGCGGCGGTGATCAGCGATGCGCGGTGCGCGACGGCGTCACCGGTAACAAGGGTGGTGGCGCGATCCGTGCGCACACGGACATTGCACAGGGCATCTTCAACGACACGTCAGGCCAGACGGCCTATCGCGGTCGGACCTGTGACGACAACAGCCGCGGTCGCCGTGGACGTCGCAGCCGGTAAGCGCAACAAACGAACA
>JBCDLG010000135.1:0-7451 GCA_038745625.1 Pseudomonadota bacterium
TAAGCGAGGATCACGGGGGCTTCAAAGCCTGGGATCAAGCGCTTGTAGCTGTTCGTCGTCGAGTTCGCGAACGCGTTGATCGCGCGCGCATGTTTGATGATACCGCCAATGTAGAAGAGGCAAGCATCACTGAGCCCCGTGTACCCATCACCGGAGAAAATCGTGTTGTCGTCTTTCCAAATCGACTGGTGCACGTGCATGCCGGAGCCGTTGTCGTTATAGACGGGCTTCGGCATGAAGGTAGCTGTTTTGCCGAAGCTATCGGCAACCTGCTGGACGACATATTTGTAGATCTGCAGGTGGTCGGCGATTTTCGTCAGTGTGTTGAACTTGATGCCGAGCTCGTGCTGTGACGGCGCCACCTCGTGGTGGTGCTTTTCGGTCTCAAGGCCCATGTCATTCATATAGGCGATCATCTCTGACCGCATGTCCTGCTCGCTGTCGACCGGCGGGACAGGGAAGTAGCCGCCCTTAGCGCGTGGACGGTGGCCGAGGTTTCCGCCTTCCATCGGCGTGTCCATGTTGTAGGGGCCTTCGCCGCTATCGATGGAGAAGCCGATATTGTCTTGGTTCGTCGAAATCAGAACATCTTCGAAAACAAAGAACTCTGCTTCCGGACCAAAGAATGCGGCGTCACCGATGCCTGAGCTTTTCAGATAAGCTTCAGCTGCCTTCGCCGTTGAGCGGGGGCAGCGGTTGTAAGGCGACATGTCCTCGGGCTCGAGGACGTCACAATTGATCGAAAGGGTGCGCGCCTGGAAGAACGGGTCGACAATTGCCGTCTCCGTATCCGGCATCAGGACCATGTCACTCTCGTTGATCGGTTTCCAACCGGCGATGGATGAACCATCGAACATCGAGCCGCTCTCGAAGAAGCCCTCGTCGATCTGACCTTTGTCGAAGGTGACGTGCTGCCATTTCCCGCGGGTGTCGGTGAACCGGAGGTCGACAAACTGGATGTCGTCGTCCTTGATCATTTTGAGGACGTTTTCAGCGGACATGGAGCTTTTTTCCTTTATAACTTTGCTGCACCGCACATGACGGCAGCTTCGGCCGCGACGCAAGGCGAAACATGCTTTTAGATGAAAGTCGCGCTAAAACCAGGACGTTTAGCGGTTTCCGATCTTCGGTTCGCTGCCGTCTAACAGTCGGGCGATATTCTGCTGGTGCCTGACAAAGATCAAAACCGTCATGAAAAGAACGGCTAAGAAGAGGATGGTTTTGCCGGCCACAACGAAAGCGATAGGCGTGACCGCTGCTGCAACCAGAGCGGCTAGCGACGAATAGCGCAGGGTGAAAGCCACACCGAGCCAGGCGACCGCGGCGACGACCAGACCAAAGGGCCACAGGGCGAGAAGTGTGCCAAAATAGGTGGCCACCCCCTTGCCGCCCTTAAAACCTAGAAAAACAGGAAAAAGGTGCCCCAGAAAGGCCGACGCACCGGCAAGAGCCATGGCGGTGACGTCGCCGCCGGTCATCGCCGAGGCGAGCCACACCGCAATCGCACCCTTACCGCTATCAAGCGCGAAGGTTGCGGCGGCAAGGTCCTTCCGGCCGGTGCGCAGCACATTGGTCGCGCCAATATTGCCCGAGCCAATCGCGCGAATATCGCCAAGCCCCGCTAACCGCACAATGACGAGGCCGAACGGGATTGCGCCCAGAAGGTAGGACAGGACAACAATGAGGGGGAACATCATAGCGCTGCAGCGAACTCCAAAACGGCCATGCGGGTCGGAACGCCCATGGCCACCTGTTTGAGGATGAGGGAACGCGACGGATCATCAGCGATCTCGCTATCAATCTCCACACCGCGATTCATCGGCCCCGGATGCATAACCAGCGCACCCGGCTTGGCGGCCGCGAGTGACTGCGCGGTCAGTCCGTAGTCGGCGCGGTAGGCCACCTGATCGACGGACGTATCCGCGCTCAGCCGCTCAAGCTGGATCCTCAGAGCCATGACGATATCAGCACCACTGAACGCCTGGTCGCGATCGGTGGTCATGACACCCACGCCCGTGGGGGCGCTGTTCGGCAGCATATCTTTCGGACCGCAATAGCGGACCTCGGCGCCAAGCCTTGCAAACAAAGGCGCACAGGAGGAGGCGACACGGCTGTGCACAAGGTCGCCGGTGATGGTGATCGTAAGGCCCTCGAGGCTCTCGGCCGGCGATCGGCCGACTGATTTGAAGATCGTCGCCGCGTCCAATAGCGCTTGCGTCGGATGGCCGAAGGCACCCTCGCCAGCGTTGATGATTGCTGTTGGGAAGCCTTGCTCCTCGATCGCGCTGCGGGCTGCTTCGATCGTTCCTGCACCACCGGCCCGGAGCACCATGAAGTCCGCCCCTTGCGCGCAAAGGGTGAGGACCGTGTCCCGTACTGATTCCCCTTTGTGCACGGAGGAGGCGGCTACGGGCACTGTCACGACGTGGGCGCCCATGCGCATCCCGGCGGCGGCAAAGCTCAGGCTTGTTCGGGTTGAGTTCTCGTAGAAGAGATTGAAGAGCAGCCGGTCTTTAAGCGGAGCATCAAGCGACTGTTTGGCCTCAAGCGCGGCGTCGATCGCGAGGGAACGGTTCAGGATCTGGCGAATATCCTCATCGCTGAGCGCGTCGATGCCGGTGAGATGCCTCAAATCGGTTATCCTCTCCTCAGGTCGGCAAGCCGCGCCAGGGCGCCTTCGAGAATAAAGCTCGCCGCGTGGCTGTCGATCACCGCTGCCCGCTTCGCCCTTGAGACGTCAAGATCGAGAAGATGCCGCTCCGCCGCTGCCGTCGATAACCGCTCATCCCAAAGGATGATTGGCAGATCGGTTTTGCCGCTCAGATTCTTGGCGAAGGTCTTTGTGGCCTGCACGCGAGGGCCGTCGCTGCCATCCATATTGCGCGGCAGACCGAGCACGAAGCCGATGGCGCGGCGTTCTTGCGCCATCGTCAGAAGCATTTGAGCGTCAGCCGTGAACTTCGTACGCTTGATCGTGGTGACAGGGGTCGCCAACGTTTGCCGGGGATCTGAAACAGCAACGCCAATGGTTTTCACTCCAAGATCGAGGCCGATCAGGGCGCCCTCGCTGTCCGTGAAATGGTCGATGCTGATGGCCATGGCGGCCCTTGTGATCGTCATGGCGGGGAATGCAAGCGCTGCCGTGCCTGGCTGGACGAAGCGCGCGGTGGATGAGGTGGTCCCGACGCTCCTTGAGGGCCTCGCACTCGATGAGCGGCCGCGAATCACCCTGCGCTGGGAGCAAGGCGATCACCCGCCCGGGGTTCGGATCATCGAATCGCAAACCCGCGGCGATGAGGTGCTCATCCAGCTGCTTGGCTCGTGGCGGACGTCCTCCGAAGAGGCGCGCTCGCAGCTCGTCCGCAACTTGGCCCATGAGCTCGCCCATGTCTGGCAATGGAGCCTGGGCGATCCGGTCGAGCCGCGCCTGCTGCACGAAGGCTTTGCGGAGGCGATCGCGATTGATCTTCTCGTTCGGTGCCGGGAGCTTTGCCGCGCGAGCCCGGAGCGTTTGGTGATCAAGCTAGAGGGCCAATGCCGCTATGCGCTGCAAATGGGGCGCGTCGGCGGTCTCAACGAGCGCGGCGCGATCTATGGCTGCGGCGCCGTTCTGACCGAGAGCATCGCCGTCGCGGCCCAGCTGTCGCCGCAAGACCTCTATCGCCGGTACACAGAGACCGACCGGTCCATGAGTGATTTTCTCGACCTCACCGAACAGCTCGCCGGTCAGCGTTACGCGGTCAGCGCAAGGACGTTTTTGACGGCGGATCTCCGCATGGCCTCGCCCTCGACAACAATGGGGCGGCTTCGTGCTGGACGTCTCTAATCCTCGCTGATACGGCGAGCGGCCATGAGCCTAGACGAAGCCACAGTCCGCAAAGTTGCCAAACTCGCTCGCATCGCGATGAGCGATGAGGAGATCACGCCTCTCATTGGAGAGCTCAACGGTATCATCGATTGGATCGAGCAGCTCCAGGAGGTCGATATCGACGGCGTGGAAGCAATGACCTCCTCAGTGGATGTCGCGCTGCCGATGCGCGCCGACACGCTCACCCATGATGAAACCGGCGGCGGTAAGCCCGGCGAGATCGTGGCCAATGCACCGAAGACGGAAGATCACTTCTTCATTGTCCCCAAGGTTGTAGAATAATGACAGACCTCACGACGTTGACGCTGGCCTCGCTGCGCGATGGGCTGGCCAAGAAAGAGTTCACTGCGGCCGAGGCGACGAGCGCTTACCTCGAGCGGGCCGAAGCGTCGGGGCCGCTGAACGCCTATGTCCGTCTGACCGCCGAGAAGGCGCGGGAGCAAGCCAAAGCGTCAGACGAACGCATCGGGAAAGGCGAGGGTCGGCCGCTCGAAGGGGTGCCGCTCGGTATCAAAGACCTTTTCTGTACGGACGGCATTCCCACCAACGCGTCGAGCAAGATCCTTGAGGGGTTCACGCCGACCTATGAGTCCACCGTTTCAGGCAATTTGAAGCGCGATGGCGCCGTTTTCTTGGGCAAGCTCAACCTTGATGAGTTCGCGATGGGGTCGTCCAACGAAACCTCCGCCCACGGCCCGGTGATCAACCCCTGGCGGCGCGAGGGCCAGGACACCAAGCTCTCACCTGGCGGCTCGTCAGGCGGCTCGGCCGCTGCGGTCGCGGCCAGGCTTTGTGCTGGGGCGACGGCCACCGACACGGGCGGCTCGATCCGTCAGCCTGCAGCGCTTACTGGCACAGTAGGCATCAAGCCCACCTATGGGCGCTGCTCGCGCTTTGGCATTGTCGCGTTCGCAAGCTCCCTCGATCAAGCGGGGCCGATCGCCCGCGATGTGCGGGACGCAGCGATCATGCTCACCTCGATGGCGAGCTATGATCCTAAGGATTCAACATCCATCGATCGTCCGGTGCCGGATTATGAGAAGGCGCTGGCGGGCGGTGTAAAGGGCCTCAAAATTGGGATCCCGAAAGAGTATCGCCTCGACGGTATGCCTTCGGAGATTGACGCGCTTTGGCAAAAAGGCGCTGACCTTTTGAAAGAGCAGGGTGCGGAGATCGTCGAGGTCTCGCTGCCGCTCACGAAATACGCTCTGCCGGTCTATTACATCGTGGCGCCCGCCGAGGCTTCGTCGAACCTGGCGCGCTATGATGGTGTTCGCTATGGCCAACGCGTCCATGATGACGACATCAACGAGCTCTACGCTAAAACCCGTGGTGAGGGCTTTGGCGCCGAGGTGAAGCGTCGGCTGATGATCGGAACCTACGTGCTCTCCGCTGGCTACTATGATGCGTACTATCTGCGTGCGCAGCGTGTACGGAAGAAAATCGCTGATGAGTTGGCAGCCGTGTTCGAGGGGGTCGATCTGCTGCTCACGCCATCGTCGCCTTCGTCGGCATTTGGGCTTGGTGAGAAATCGTCTGATCCAATTGAGATGTATCTAAACGACGTCTTCACGGTGACAGCAAACCTTGCCGGCGTGCCGGGAGTTTCGGTGCCCGCTGGCTTAGACGGGCAAGGTCTGCCGCTGGGCTTACAGCTTGTGGCGCCAGCCTTCGGTGAAGAGGTGATGCTGCGCGGGGCGGCGGCGCTTGAAGAAGCGATCGGGTTTGATGCGCAGCCCACGGAATGGTGGAAGTCATGAGCGAAGCAAAAAACCTTCTCCGCGGCGAAACTGGCAACTGGGAAGTCGTGATCGGGCTCGAAGTGCATGCCCAGGTCGCAAGCGTGACCAAGCTTTTCTCCGGCGCCTCGGCAGAATATGGCGCAGGCCCAAACGAGAATGTGAGCCTCGTCGACGCGGCGATGCCGGGTATGCTGCCGGTGATCAACAGCTTCTGCGTCGACCAAGCGATCCGCACGGGCCTGGGGCTCAATGCTAAGATCAACCTGTGGTCACGGTTTGATCGGAAGAATTATTTCTATCCAGATCTTCCGCAAGGCTATCAAATCTCGCAATACAAAGACCCGATCGTCGGCGAAGGCAAGATTGAGGTGGAGCTCGACGCCGAACGCACGATCAAGGTGGGCATCGAACGGCTGCACCTCGAACAAGACGCAGGTAAATCAGTACACGATCTTGCACCTAAAGAGAGTTATGTTGATCTCAACCGCTCGGGCGTCGCGTTGATGGAAATTGTCTCCAAACCGGAGATGCGCTCGGCGGAGGAGGCCTCGGCTTACTTCTCCAAGCTTCGTACGATCGTGCGTTACCTTGGCACTTGCGATGGCAACATGGATCAAGGTTCGATGCGTGCTGACGTCAACGTCTCGGTTTGCCGCGAGGGCAACTATGAGAAATTCGTTGAGACGGGTGACTTCTCGTATCTTGGTACACGGACGGAAACTAAGAATGTGAACTCAATCCGTTTTGTCCGTCAGGTCGTCGATTATGAGGCCCGTCGTCAGATTCAGGTGCTCGAGTCTGGTGGAACGATTGATCAGGAGACGCGGCTTTTCGATGTGAAGACCGGCGAGACCAAAACCATGCGCTCGAAGGAAGACGCGCATGACTATCGGTACTTCCCTGATCCCGATCTACTGCCGCTGACCTTCACGCAGGCGCATGTCGATGCGATCGCGGCGTCCCTTCCCGAACTCCCGGACGCGAAAAAGCATCGTTTTGTCCAAACCTATGGTCTGTCGCCTTATGATGCGTCGGTCCTGGTCATGGATAAAGCTAAGGCTGACTACTTCGAAGAGGTTGCTAAGGGTCGTGACGGTAAACTTGCCGCGAACTGGGTGACGACGGAGCTCTTTGGCCTCCTCAACAAGCTCGATAAAAGCATCGAAGAGTCGCCGATTTCTGCGCCGCAGCTAGGCGGGTTGATTGATCTCATCCAGGATCAAACGATTTCCGGTAAAATCGCCAAACAGGTCTTTGAGATCATGCTCGAGGAGGGCGGTGACCCGAAAGAGATCGTCGAGGCACGCGGCCTCAAACAGGTGACCGACACCGGCGCCTTGGAGGCCGCGGCGGATAAGATTATTGCTGCGAACCCAGAGCAAGTGGCGAAAGTCAAGGATAAACCGAAAGCGCTCGGCTGGTTTGTCGGTCAGGTGATGAAAGAGACCGGCGGCAAAGCGAACCCGCAAGCGGTCAATGCGATCTTGAAGGAGAAACTCGGTCTGGAATGATCGTCGGCTTCAGTCTGTGGCGATCGCGGATGCAAGAGCGGTGTATTGTTCAACGCTGATCGTCTCTGCGCGCTCTTTTTCGTCGATGCCAATATCCGCGAGCGTCTTGCTTAAACTTGCGCCCAACAGTCCTTTGAGGCTCTGCCGGAGCATTTTGCGGCGTTGGCCGAACGCGGCTTCAGTTATACGCTCAAGGGCGCGGATATGATCCGGACGCCCCGCATTCTCAAAGATCAAGACAGAGCTGTCTACTTTGGGTGGGGGCGTGAACGCACGGGCAGGAAGGTGAAAGCCGAGGCGCGGCTGGCTAGCGGCTTGGGCAATGACCGA